>CAZRNR010000001.1:0-117583 GCA_964601505.1 uncultured bacterium
AACCATACATCCGCATTGTTCCCACTTTTGATTATGGCGGTTATTATGTTAGGGGAGGAAACTTGTGTTCCAGCGGATGTAAAGATATCAACCGATTCGCCGACCCACAGTTTTTTTGCTTCATCGATTGAGAGGATGAGATTTTGATCTCCGTCTGTATTTTCTGGATCGCTGATTATACTTGCACTGGTTGGTTTTACATATAATTTAATCACAACCTGTTGTAATTGCGGATTTATTGACTCAGAAAGTTTTGTTATTTCAAGCGAAGGTCTTGAGCTTAAGGTTATGTTAGATGATGTTATCTGTTCAGAAAAAGTTATGGTTAAAGTGCGTTCTCCTTCAGTATAGTTATCGTTATTTATTGTCACATTGGTGATTTGAGGACCTATGTTATCTTGGACACTGATGGTTGGGGCGTTTTCAAGTGAGCATACATCTTCTTGGTTTATGTTTATTGGTATTATAGCATACGATACTCCATCTCCGTATGAAAGGTTTTCACCTCCTACATTTATTGTGGCATAATATTTACCTTCAATGAGCCTAAAGTTTGGAACGACTCCCGTATCTTGCCATAAGATTTTACCAACTGCGATATCAGACTTTTTCACTTTGTATATTTTGTATCCTATTATTCCTGATACGACTGGTGGAGTCCATTGTAGAATTAAATTGTTTGTTCCCTGAATACTAAATCCTCTGATATTGTTTTGATCTGGCGTGCTGGTATATATTGATACTGGGTTTGGAGTGTTGTCAAAAGAGAAACCTGTTGCATTAGAGGCGTATTCTTTGAGAGCTACTACTGGTGTTGGGCAAGCAAGACCCTTTGGAGCAGCTGGATCATATGCAACAAAAGTGTAGTTTTGAGGAACGTTCAGTAAAGCTTCGCCATTTCTCCCATAAGCATGATTTATTGTGAGGACGCAGTTGGTACCAATCAGTGTCCCAGCAGGTTTTATGTTTGCTATTGCGCCATCTAACTCAACAAAGGTTTGATAACTGTTAGGAGCACAGGTTAATGATGCACCGACACCCGTTACAGCCTTTGAGAATATAACTTTTATATCTGAAGATGGAAGAATGAACTGTCCAGAATCAACCGATGTATAAAGTATTTTCAGTTCTTCAACACCAAGAACAACCTTTACTTTGTCAGTACCTTCAGTAAGGATTGCTATAGCTGAACCTACAGAGTATGAATCCTCTTTGCCTTCTGGTGGAAATGCGAAAACTTGAACACTTGCCCCAGGTATAGCTGGTATTCCTTTTGTTATGCTTATTGGTGATGATGAAGATGTTGCAGAAAGTATGAATTCTTCAGGAGTTATTCCAAGGTATTCTGATACCTGCATATCTCCAAGAACTCTTACCATTGCGTTTTCCACAGCTTTTCCGTCTTTATCAACAACTTCTACTTCTATTTGAGCTGGAGGTACAAGAACAAGATCGAGTCTTTTTACTCTCTTCTGGATACCTACATCTTGGTTGGTTGGATCATTTGTATCCAGAAGTTCTGCGAAAGATACATTAGCTGTTCTTGGAACGAAGTTGTGTCCGTGTTCTGGGTGTTCATGAGAAGCTACAAGAGTTATAACAGCGTCTGCTGGGAGTGATCCGAGAGCTATACTTATTTTGTACAAACCATCTTTATCTGTTTTTACTGTATCACCAGTAGGAAGTATCTTCACTTCAGACTCAGGTAGAGGTTTACCGTTTATGTCTTTAACATATCCGTATACAGTAACCGTATTTTGTGATACTTCAAAGAATAACTTCTTTTCTTCTTTTGAACAGGAGAATAACAGATTTGCCGCTAATAAAACAAAAGTAAGTATTAGTTTATTTTTTATCTCTTTCATTGTATTGTTTTTCCTCCTTATTTAATTGTTTTTCCTCTTATTTATATGAGGTATTTTCTAAACCCCCAGATTTTAACCTCCTGTTTTCTGCTTATTCCCTCTCATTACAGAGAGAGGGTTTATGATTACCTTATATTTTTTCTTTTTTATACTTTTTCTTTTTTCAAGAATTTTATTTTTTGCGGAGCTGTTTTTTTAATGAATTTCAGAAAGATCTCCACTGCACTGAATTTGAATCTTTTTATCCTGTATGGAATTTGCAGGAGGCAATATTTTGTTTAGATTATTAGACCTTCATAGGAGCCTGTAGTTTTTAATAAAGGTAATAAGAATTGGGGAAAGATAGATAAAAAAAATACGTGATGCGGTATAAATTATCAGGAATCTTTTCGTTTGTTTCAGCATTGTTAAGGAAGAATACCGTTTTATGTAATTCTTTTATGATACAAAATTATATTTTAGAGATATGCCTAAGCAAGGTCATATTGGTGATAGTAAAAAGATGTCAGGTGCAAAGATAATATTGGAGACTTTAAAGCATCTTGGTGTAGATACGATTTTTGGTATTCCCGGGGGAGTAGTTTTGCTTTTGTATGATGAACTTATGAAAGATGGAAAAATAAGACATATCCTTACAAGACATGAGCAGGGTGCAGCTCATATGGCAGAGGGTTATGCAAAAGTTACAGGAAAACCTGGGGTTGTGCTTGTTACATCTGGTCCTGGAGCTACAAACACTATAACGGGAATTGCAGATGCCTATATGGATTCTGTGCCACTTTTTGTGATGACAGGGCAGGTCCCTACATATTTTATAGGAAACGATGCTTTTCAGGAAACAGATGCAACGGGAATTTCAAGAATGATAACAAAATATAACTCAATAGTTAAGAGAACTGAGGATCTTGCTTTTGAGCTTGTGAAGGCATATAATATTTCTAAATCGGGAAGACCCGGACCAGTTTTAGTTGATATTCCAAAAGATGTTATAAGCAATGAAGTTGAATTCAACATACCAGAAAATATAAAGTTACCTGAAAAGTATAAGGCAGATGGAAATGATAGGCAGATAGAACTTGCTGTTGAAATGCTCTTGAGCTCGGAAAGACCTATAATATATGGTGGTGGAGGTATTATATCCTCGGGGGCCTCTGATGAACTTGAGGAAATTGTCAATATTCTTGGAATTCCGGTCACACTGACTTTGATGGGACTTGGCGGATTTGATGGAACGAGACCGGAATTTTTGGGGATGCTTGGAATGCACGGAACATATACGGCTAATATGGCAATAAACAATTCTGACCTTGTTTTTGCGGTGGGATCCAGATTTGATGATAGGGTCACCGGAAATGTCGAATATTTTGCTCCCCTTGCAAAGATAATCCATATAGATATAGATCCAGCATCAATATCAAAGAATGTTGATATAGATGTTCCAATAGTAGGAGATGCAAAAGTTTGCTTGGGAAAGATGCTAAATGTCCTAAAAGATGTTCCGAAATCAAAGATAAAAGCTTTTAGAGAAAGAATATCAAACTGGTGGGCCAAAATAAGAGAGTGGCAAGAGAAATATCCTTTAAGATATGATAAATCTGCTTCACTTATAAAACCTCAGGAGGTTATAGAAGCAGTTTATGAAATCACAAAGGGTGATAAAGTTATTATTTCAACGGATGTCGGCCAGCACCAGATGTGGGTTGCTCAGTACTACAAGATAAGGGAACCAAGAACGTTTCTAACATCTGGAGGTCTTGGAACTATGGGATTTGGATTTCCTGCGATCATTGGAGCAAAAATTGCAAAGCCAGATTATCTGGGTATATGTTTTTCAGGAGATGGAAGCTTTCAGATGAATCTGCAGGAACTATCTGTTGCGGTTGAGCAAAAACTCGGTGTGAAGGTTATAATCTTTAACAACGGAGCTCATGGAATGGTTACTCAGTGGCAAAGAAAATTTTATGGTAGAAGATACGCCGCTTCTATATTCCAAGTCCAGCCAGATTATCAAAAACTTGCTGAATCCTTTGGAGCAAAAGGATACAAAATAGAAAATCGTTCAGAACTGCGAGAAAAACTTAAAAAAGCAATCAAGGAAGAACCAGAAGATATACCGGTCTTGATTGATGTAAAGGTTGATCCTGAAGAAGATGTTTATCCTATGGTTCCCCCGGGCTCTCCCCCAACAGAAATGCTCATTTCTTGAAATGCTTATAAAAGGTAATGTTGGTGTTATAGGATTTGGTGTATCTGGAAGATATATAACGCACGCTCTGATCAAATTAGGACTAAAACCTATAGTCTTTGAGAAAAAATCATTTGTTGAAAGAGAAGATGAAGTAAGAAAATTAAAAGATAAAGCAGTTTTCGTATTTGGCTATAAAAAAGATGATCTGAAAAAAGCAGATATCCTTATACTTTCTTCCGGTGTTAAACCAGATGATTTTTCAGAGTTCAATTTCATTTCTGAGATTGATTTTGTTTGCTCTTTTTTAAAGGAATATATATTTATAACAGGAACAAAAGGCAAGGGAACAACTTTACTTTTTACCGGAGCCTTGTTTAATAAGGCAGAAATTGACCACTTTTTGGGAGGAAATATAGGAGAAGGTGATTTATATTCTCCTTCTGCTAAAGCTGTAGATTTTCCTGAAAAGTTATCTATCCTTGAAGTTTCAAGCTTTCAGCTCAAATCTACAAAGTATGCTTCTCCGTTAATTCATGCCATAACAAATCTTGATGTAGATCATCTTGATTGGCACAAAGATCTTGAAGATTACTGGGATTCAAAGACCAAAATCTGTGAAAAAGCTGATATATGTATAATCCCTCCGGAAATAGAACATCTCGTAAAAGAAAGGAAAGTTAAAAATGTCTTTCTCGTCGGAAAGGATATAGTCTTACAAAATGATTCAATTGTTTATGGAAATAAAAAATTTTATTTTGACCAAAAGAGGTTTTTAGAGAAGTTTCCTGGAAAACATAACATCAAAAACCTTCTTATGGCTTTCAGTATATTTCTCAAATACACAGAACTCAAGAAAATAGATTTCCCAGATGATATACTTGAGATATATGATTTAGTCCCAAAGAGAAAATATATTCTTGAGTTTGAGGGAAAATATAATTTGATCATAAACGGTGTTGCAAAAGAGATAAGTTTTTTTAATGATTCTATGTCAACAAATCCTATCTCTTTAAGGTCAGCGATTGAATCTTTTGATAATCCAGAAAAAATAGTATTGATATGTGGAGGACTTGCCAAAGGTTTTGACTTCTCATCAATAGAAGATAATCTGAAAAAAATTAAGTTTGCAATTCTCATAGGCTCGTCTGCAAAGATTATTTCTAAAAGTTTCAAAGACAAAATCTATTGCCAGACCCTTGAAGAAGCAATTCAAAAGTCAATAGAGCTATCTGATAATGGAGATATAGTCCTTTTCTCCCCAGGATGTGCCTCGTTTGATATGTTTTCATCTGCAAAAGAAAGAGGACAGATCTTCTCAGAAAAACTAAAGAAAATCATAAAGATGAATGAGAATAAAAAAAGTTATTTCCTTGAAAGAGCAGAGTAGAAACTGTTGCTCTGTCCTTTTTCAATCACTTTGTAATTCCCTAAATCTTTTTGAATATTGAATTTCCTCAACTTGCTTATTTATAATCTCTTGATTATGAGATTTTCAAATTTTTATGTCCTTGAGACCAAGGATAGCTATATTAAGTGCTAACTATGGCAGTGGTCATTTTATCGCTGCAAAATCTTTAAAACATCTATTTGAAGATTCAACAGATACCTTACTTTTAGATATTGTTGAACATGGTTCACCTGTTGAAAAATCCTCTGCCAAACTTCATATTTGGATTTGGAGATACTTCCCTTTGATTTGGAGAAAGATTTACTATAATTCTCATTCTGAAAAATTAAAGATTTTATTGAAGAATCTTTTGAATATAAAGATCTATAAGATAATTAGAGATTATAATCCGGAAATCATAATATCTACTAATCCATATGCAACTTTTTACGGGGAAAAATATAAGTTAGAGAATCCATCTACCAAGCTTTTTGTTGTTGTTACAGATTATGTAGTTCATCCTCTATGGATTTCTGATAAAGTAGATTTGTATTTCCTACCTTCTGTTTTTACTCTCAAGTTCTTCAGTCTTTCTAACTATGTTATTTCTGGAATGCCTTTGAGAAAAGGTTTCTGGTTTGAAATTGATAAAAAAGATATAAGAAAAGAGTTAGGTATAAAAACAGATAAATTGGTTGCTCTAATTGTGGGAAATAGTATTTTCAATCCAGGAGAGATTATCAGATACATAAACACTTTCAGAAATGACTTGTATTTTATTATCATAGTAGGTAAGGATACAAGGAGGTTTTACAGAGTCTCAAGCGCACTCAAAAAAGATTTGAATTTCAAAATCTACAGATATGTTGAGGATATACATAAGCTTTTCTTTGCATGTGATTTTTCTATCACGAAAGCTGGGGGTTTGACTTTGTCTGAACTTATTTGGACTAAAACTCCAGCTATATATTACAAGAGTCTTCCAGGTCAAGAAGAAGGCAATGAGGCTTTTATCAGGGAGTATAGGCTCGGTTTTATTGCTAAAAATTTCGGGCAACTTATTAGTTCAACAAGATTGATAATTAAAAATCCATACATACTTAAATATTTCTCTAATAACCTGCGTGTTCAGAAAGAAAATATGGACTTCTTCAGAATCAAAGATATAGTTCTTGGAGAAGTTGAGAAAGAATTTTATTTACCATCTATATATTCATTTGTTTAAACTCATTCTCATTTTCATAACTTCATAAAGTATCAAGGCGGATGATATAGATACATTAAGACTATCTACTTTACCAAGCATTGGAATTTTAACAATTTGGTTTGATATTCTTTTAAAGTTTTCCGGTATTCCTTTGTCTTCTGATCCAACAATTAGAGCTATTGGAAATTTCGGCTGAATTTCCCATAAAACGCTTTTTGCATTCGGGTCAGCAGATACTACCCAGAAATTTTTCAAAAAATCTATACACCTTTTTTCATCTGTATGAACTATGTTCAAATTGAATACTGCGCCTGTGGAATTCCTTATTATATGTGGATTGAAAATATCTGTTTCCTGTGATACAAGAATTATATCAACTCCAAATGCTTCCGCACTTCTTAATATTGCTCCTATATTCCCAGGTTTCTCTACCCATAAGATGCATAAACATATGTTCATTTTCTCAAACTTTACCTGATTTATATCTTTTACCCGCGGATAGCTGAAGATTCCAAAAACTTCGGAAGGATTTTCCCTTATTGATATCTTTTCCGCACAGCTCTTTGATACTATTATGAATTCATCCACATTTATTTCCCTTGCAGTATTTTCATATATTGGAACAAAATTCCCATCCTGAACAATGATTGTAGAAGGTTTAAAACCTGCTTCAATTGCTCTCTTGACCTCCCTTTCTCCTTCAACCAAAAATAAATTACTTTTTTTCCTCCACTTTTTATCTTTCAGTTTTGAAAAAAATTTTATACTTAGATTTTTTGGGCTATCTATCTTTCTGACACGCATAGCATAAATTTTAGAATATGAAAAAGTTTTTATTTCTTGTTTCTCTTGTTTTTCTATGGAATTGTGGTGGAGGGGTGGATGGAAACAGTAAGGCCCCGAGAAATCTTTTCCCTAAAAATGTTTTACCTTGTTCTGATGAAGTAGGTGAGAATTACACTGGAGGAGAGTTTGTTCTCATAAGAGATGTTCCGTATTTTGGAGAACTTGTTGGAGATCTTTATTTACCTGCAGACAAGGTGGATTTTCCCATAGCTGTGCATATTCATGGGGGAGCTTGGCGTGGAGGTTCAAGAAGAACACCTATGGGAGGATGGTGGGGAGAGTTTTTGGCTTGTAATGGATTGGCTGTGTTTGACATTGAATATACTCTCATACCAAAAGCAAAAGATATAATTCAACAGGTAAAAGAGATAAAGTGTGCTTTTGCATGGACTCAAACCGAAGGTAAAAAATATGGTATAGGGGAGAAGATAATTGTTCTTGGTGGAAGTGCAGGGGGACACCTTACTGCCCTGTCTACGCTGAAAAACGACATTGATATATCAGATTGCCCATGGAAACAAGATATAAAGATATCTGCTGCAATACCATTTTATGGAGTTTATGATTTCACCGTTGGATTCGGTGATACTATAAAATCATTGTTCTCAATTGAGGATGTAAAAAGCGTATCACCTTTATTCTATACTCAAAACGCTTATTTCCCTTTCTTAATTATACACGGAACATCTGATTTCATCCCTCTTGAACATGCAATGAATTTCCATGAAAGTCTGAAAAATCTTCAGAAAGACTCAGAAATTTTTGTTGTTGATGATGCCGTTCATGCCTTTGATGTCTTCCCAGAAAATGATTTCACAAGAATTACTAAAGATAAAATATATAATTTCCTTATTCAAAAAGGAATAATTTCCCCGGAATCTGTAAAACGAACCCCACAATACAACCATGTTGAAAAAGCTTTGGAATTTCTGGAAAACGGATACTACAAGCACGCTTACCTTGAGTTTTCCAAGGAAGATAAAATCAGCTGTAAAACTCAGTACGGAAAGTTCCTGGCTATAACTTTCGATATTTTAAGTGCAATAATAAACTCTCAGGACACATTCGTACTTCCTGTTCCGGTAGATACTGGAGCGATTGAAAATCTCTCAAGATTTAGAGTAAGTTCGTACAAAGAGCCAGATTTCAATTTTTATTATGAAAATTACATAACACCTATTGTTGTGAGATTAGATAAATTGGAAGAACTTGCAAGATATATTATAGATAACTCCTGTGATTTTTACACAGAAAAAGGTATCCCTCTTTATCTTGGAGCGTTCAGCATAGTTGCAAGGATCGGAAGAACATTTGGTCCGGAGCTTCCTCTCTTTATGCTGAGCTCAGCAAGTCTATTTAAGTCTCTGTTCTTCTTTATTTTCTCTCACGACATAAAGATCAAGTTAAGTGAGGAACTTCAAAAAGGCTTAATAAAATATGATTTATTCAGTCTTGGGAAAAATGATTTAGTAGGATTTCTTCGGGAGATCGGTGGTCTTGTTTATACAGAAAATCCTGACTTCTTGAAATTCAAGAGAAAGGAGCTTTTCGGATTGGTCAAACCAGAGATTATAAATTTCATCAGATATTCTTCCGAATTTATCAAAGAGGCTATTTTAGATGTATCAGATAACTCTGATGTTTTTTCTGTGCGTGATGAGGATGGAGATGGTAAGCTTTCTCTCTCAGATAAATTTTATGTTGGAATAATAGAAGTTAAACCATCTGGCTCATCACACTGGTTTTTGACTATTTCTAATTTATTATCCATCTTACCTTTTTTAGGTGAAGATTACTATAGAAACCTTGCGAGCTTTCTGGATAAGATTTCCAAGGATATAGAAAGCAATAGGCCTATAAACCTTGGAGAATTTGATAGACTCATTCCTGCTATTTTAATGAATCTTCTGAAAGATAAGGTAGGAGATAGAATATTTCCGGAGTTTATTTCATTTAATGTGGGTTATTTCCTTGATTCACAGAAGCCTTTGAGAGATTTTCTTCCGGAGGTTGTTTATGATGCCGGGAAAGCCATACTCCTTATAGAAAATGAAATGGGCAAAAGTGCAACAGAGCAAGATATATTCCCTAAAGACTCTTGCTACTATTGCCTTCCGGGGGATAGGTTTAAAAGATATGATGGATTTAATTCATATGATGGTTCTAAAATCAGTTTTATTGCTGATGATGGAATTTCACTTGATGGTAAATTTCTTTTTGGTAAGATAGGAATTCCTTATGCCTATTATAAAGACCCAAGCTTCTCGCAGAGTATTTTCGTTTATGATTCAGGTAGTTTTAGGAATCCAGATTTATTCCTTCTGAATAAAGCAGTAGCTCTATTTACAACAAGATTTGAAAAAATTTTAAATCTCTCCACATTAAGATAAATTCCTGTTTATAAAATTTAAAATGTGATTGTTTTTCTTTTATTTTCTATCATTATAAGTGCTTTTGTTTCATGTAAATCTAAAGGTGTTCAGGAAACATTAGAACAAAGAACTATAAGGGAAGGAAAATCTTACGCTAGTCCTGAACCAAATTTATTTTCATCTTCTAATCTGAAGTTTCTCCTAAAGAATTTTCCTGAAATTGCTTCAAACCTTTACTCAATTTCTTCTTTCTATTTCCCAGAAAAACTCACTCAAAGTTATTCTCTACAAGATGTATATTCATTTTTTCAGTTTGATAATATATGGATTAGTCTGGATAGATGTTTGAAATCGGGTTGCCCAAAGTTAGATTGTCAGGTATCTCAAGATGGGGTAAAAAGCATAACCAAAATAAATGCTCAAGGAGAGTGTTTTAATGAAATCTTTGATTTTTCAGGTAAAATTGCCTTTGAAGATGTTTTTTCAGTTATGGACTCTGATTTTTATGTGAAGTATAATATGGATTTAAGGGATTGGTCCTTGCGTGGAGTTTTAACAGATGAAAGAGTCTTTTATTTTGGTTCAGTTTCTTTTGTATCAGAAAGAATAGGAAATAGAAACTCTATTGAAAGGAAAATATCTATAAAAGGAAATTCTTTTGTCGGTAAAAACAAAAAAGAAGAGCCGATAAACTTTGATCACGAATTTTTATTTTTGGAAATGGGTAATGGTTCTACAAGAACCATATTAAGTCAGCTTGTGGATTACAGAAATAAATTTTGTTTTGCCAGAACATCTGGATATGATTACATTTTCTCTTGCGATACATCATATCAAGTTGAAAAAATTCTTTCTGTCTTTCAGGATGGTAGGGTTTATATCACAGGAAATATGTTTTTGATTTATGGAAAAGATAAAGTAAGCTGGTTTGAAATAAATTTTTCCATTGGTTTTACCACTAAACCTTGTAATTTTATTTCAGGCAGTATAAATTTCTTATCGGGAGATGAAACGCTCATATTGGAGTATAGAGATAAATATTATACCGAAGAGAACTGTAATTTTCTTTGCCCAACGAATTGGATATGGAAGAAAAGAGATAACCAAACTCAAGGAGTAGGGTGCTTACCATAATTTAAATTAAGGAAAATAATGTGAGTAAGCAATTTTTTTATAGAGCATTATTTATTTTTTCATTTTTATTCAACGAAATCACTTATTGGAGATTTATATATTTTTGAAATGGCCTCTTGTGATATTTCTTTGTATCTATATATGTTTTCAATCTGCCTTAAGACTTCAACAGTTTGGGTTATGTTCCTCGCAAAATCTCCCGGTTCTATTTCTGTTTCTTCTTCAACTTCATCTATACTTGCACCTTTTGCCCACATATAGGTTGCCCTGTATATTTTACCATCAAGAAAAATAAGCTTTCCGGACCTTGTTCTAACCGGAATTATTTTAGGGGTTAGCTTCATATTCACTTCAATATGGTATATTTTTCTGAATAAATCTTCTATACCCTTTGGAGGCTTCTCAAAAGGAGGTTTTGGCTCCGATAAAACCAGACTCGTTGTTGCGGCGAAATCTTCAGGCGAGTCCCCAAATTTACCTCTCACTAAAGATTCAAATATGTATATAGACCTTGGGTTTTTAAGTTTTGAAGCTTCCCATCCCTTTTCTGTTAAGAAATACTTATCATCAAGGTATCCAAAAATCCTTAAAAACTCAAGAGTTGATTTGAACTCCTTCTCAACTGAATCTGGATTCTCCCCTTCAAGTTTCTGTAAATCTTCCTCTAATTCTGATATATCTGATGATATCTTGCTACAACTATTGAATGCTTGGCAGGATTTGCATGGAGAGTTTAATAATTCAATCTCCCTATTTCTGTTTTTTGCCTCTATATTCCTGATTATTTTTTCTGTAGTTGATATCAACTTTGTTATCTTTGCTTTAAGTTGCGATAAATCCTTTTGTTTTTCCGGAAAGTGTATAAGTATCTCATTTTTTATGAAATCTTCTGATTCATTGGTGGAACAGAGTATAGTGAAGTTGAACTTATTGGTGTATCTGTTGCCTTCTCGCGTTGAGAAAGATAATAATTTTTCGTTTGCTCTCTCTAATTTTAGTATTCCAAGTTTGTTTCTTTTGTCAATAGCCAGAAATGTTTTCCCAATTTCAAGATTTGCATTTGAATTCCAATTTCCTTTCTCAATAGATTTGAGTATATCTTGAAGTATTGTTCTTTTTGCTTCCAGTTTTTTTTGTCTTATTTGGTGATCTATGATATTACCCTTGGTTTTTCTAAAGATGATATTAGTTTGGGGTGAACATTTTAGTTCTTTTGGTCTTATTTGCAAAAACTTCTCGTTCAGTTCATTTAATTCTTCTTTTTTCTTCTCAATTTTTTTCTGCCATCTTTGAAAATTATTCTCTATCTCAAAGAATTTCAGGTTTTTCCTTATGAAACTTATACATTCTTCTAATCCAAACTTTTTCAATAGGTTTAAAACAAGGTGAGGATTTATGTAAAAGCTTGATTTTATATCTTCAAGGTCTTTAAAAAGTTCTTTTGTCTTTTCTGTGATTGGTGCCGCAATAAAGACATATCCGACTTCATCTTTTCCCCTTCTTCCGGCTCTTCCGGCCATCTGAAATAGTTCAGAAGGTAGTAACATCCTTTCGCCTTGCCCATCAAATGTTCTTTGACTCGTTATCACAACAGATTTTGCAGGAACATCTATCCCAGATGCCAGGGTTTTTGTTGCAAATATAAATTTAGCAAGTCCTATCTTTAGTGCATCTTCAAATATTATTTTTAAGGCAGGGAGTAATCCAGCATGGTGTGGTGCAATACCAGTCATTATGAAGTTTCTCAAAAATTCATCTCCCTTTACATAAGGGAATATCTCATAGTATTTTTCACAGAATCTTTCTCTTTCCTCTATTTTATCATCTTTAATAAACTTTGATACATTTTTAACCGATTCTTCAGCTTCCTTTCTTGAATTCACAAAAAATATCGCTGGAAACATATTGTTCTTCTCTATCTCTTTTATAGCCTTTATTAGAGAAAATTCAGTTTCATTTCTATTGAAGTCATCAAATCTTATTTTTGTGAGTTCATCTGATACTTGACCTCTGAAGAGAGGTCTTATATCCTTGCCAATTGAATACCATATAAGTGGAACAGGTCTCTTTAATTTATATACTACCTTTACTTCTTTTTCTCTGACTTTCGAGATCCATAGAGCTATTTCTTCTATGTTCGGAAATGTTGCGGAAAGTAGTAGTAATTGTGCCTTTTTGGGAGAGAAAATTATGGTCTCTTCCCAGGAGACACCCCTTTCTTTATCTTTTATCCAATGAGCTTCATCAAGAACTATTAAAGATACATCTATATCTGAGTTTATTCCTTCTTCTATAAGTATGTTTCTGAATATTTCCGTAGTTCCAACGAGGATTGGAGCTTTTGTGTTTTCTTTCCTGTCTCCCGTTAGTATGCCAACATTTTCTGGTGAGAAAAGGTTTCTAAAATCTCTATATTTGTCGTTTGATAGAGCTTTAAGCGGTGAGGCGTACCAAACTCTTTTGTTTTCCTCAAGCATTTGGGCTATTCTTACCTCTGCTATGAATGTCTTCCCAGAGCCAGTTGGAGCTGAAACAAGAACATCATAATTACCCTTAAGGTATTCTATAGCTTGTTCCTGAAATTCGTCAGGTTGTATGTTTCTTTTTTGTTGTATTGACATTTTTATGCGGAGGGGACGGGATTTGAACCCGTGCGCCGATTTTTATTCGGCACGTGGTTTCCAGCCACGCTCCTTGGACCACTCGGACACCCCTCCAATTGGGAGGCGAGGACTCGAACCTCGACCCTCGGATCCAGAGTCCGATGTTCTGCCAATTAAACTACCTCCCAACCAAACAAAAAGTAATGAATATTTTAACATAAAAAGCGAAACATTACACAATTTCTGATTTTTAATGTGTATGAATAAAATACAATAGAATACAATAAAATACAATATAAGTTACCCATAATTCAGTAAATTTTGCGGAAACAAATAAAATTTTACGCTAACAGACATGAAAGAAAAAATCATTGTAGGACTTATCTTTTTCCTATCTTGTTCATCTGAAAAAACAAAAATTATCTTCTATGATTTCTACCATTTTGAAGAATCAAAAAATGCGGATTTTCCAACCTTGTGTGTCTCAGCACATACAGATATATTCTCTGATTACCAGAAAGAGCTGGATGTTATCTATGATCTTGGATTCAAAATAGTCAGAAGAGATTTTATATGGAGAGAAATTGAACCGAATGAAGGAAAATATGATGAAAATGTTGTCGAAAAATATGATAGATTCGTTTTTGAATTGAGAAAAAGAGATATTGAGCCACTGTATCTTTTGGTTTTTGGAAATTACTGGGCATCAGAGGAATCAAAAAAATGCTTTCAGGAATGCAAAAATCAAAATTGTTCATATTGCGATAAGTTCTCCCCAGATCCATCTAAATTTGCTAATTTTGCAAAATTTGTTGTTCAGAGATTTTCAGCAAGATATATTGAAGTCTGGAATGAACCAAATTGGATATTCTTTATGAATCCTGTTTCTCCAGAAAAATATGCTATGATACTTTCTGAGACCTATAAAACTGTGAAAAGTTCTGATCTCAAAGTTATATTCGGTGGGTTGCTTTCTGCTGATGTCCAACTACCAAAGGTATATTTCATAAAACCAGATGAATTTTTATCCTCATATAATTTCGAGGAGTTTTTTGATGCTGTCGCTATACATCCCTATATTGGCAAAAGATTAGTATCTTATCCTCCAACTCTACCTCCGGAAGATTCGAATAATTCTTATGCTTCACTTCCTGCTATAATCTCAAGTATTCGTGGGATCACAAAAAAGGATATATGGATAACAGAAATGGGTTGGCCTACCTATTCTGATGGAATAAGTCAGTTCTCTCATGCAATATACATTGTAAGAGCTATATTCTTATCAGCAATCATGGGAATAAAAACTTTCTGCGTTTATGAACTTGTTGATTCTTTTTGGAATTTAATTCATCCAGCTGAAAGCCATTTCGGTATAGTCAACTCAGATTACTCTCCTAAGATAGCATATTATTCGCTGAAAAATCTATCAAAATTCAGAAATAGAAAATATATCGGGAGTGTGAAAGTTGAATCGGAAATTCAGGACATTATTGTTTTCTCTCCTTTGTTTCAGGGAGATCAGGGTTCCTCTATTGTGCTATGGGCTGTAAGCTCTCAAGGAAATGACCTTGATAAAAAAATCAAAGCTAAGCTCTTCATCCCTTCTGAACTTGTAATACTGATTTCTGATGTTTTTGGAAATTTTTTACCTCACATAGGTGCAAAAGATCATGTCACTATTGATGTCGATTCTGTCCCAATTATTATTGATGTGAAGTTTTGATTATCTGCCTTACTGGATTTTTTTATTACGGTTTCTATTTGTTATTTATCGTTTTACGGGGGCACGGGGGGGTATTTTTACCCTAAAACCCCAAGTTTTGGCTCTAAAGCCTTCGCCCCCAATAAAATCTCGTCAATTATATTAATCATTTTTTATGTATGTTTATGTTTTTTGGAAAATAAACACTTCAAGGATTTGAAGCATGATCAGATTTGGATATATTTAAATTCTTTTGTTGCAAATCTATAACACTCTCTTGCTCCGAAAATTGAAGAATATTAGGAGATCCTCTCTTGTAAAAGGAGATCCTCTCTTGTAAAACCTTAAATCAAATCTTTTAACATAAATTTAGCAAGAAGTCTCCATTCTCTATAGGGTTGAGATGAATTGCAAAAACTTGACAAAAAGTCAGTTTCTGATCATAATTGAATATATAATCCTGATAACCAAAGGGTTGTCAAGGATGGTAGGGTAGGAACTAACCGAACTGTGGAGAGGCTTATAGCCTCGTTGAAACAGGAATCTCCATCTTCTATAAGATGGAGTAGTTCACAATACACTTCATTATTATTTTTTTAGTCTTTCACATTATGATGAAAAATGGCTTAAAAATTTTACTTAATTTAGTTTTAATTCTCATTTGATTTGGGTTAATTCTTTTTATTGGAACCAAGATTTTTATTTTTTAATAAGAAATAAGGATTTTTGCACCATGATTTTTGATTGATGTGTTGAATTCCCATTTATTTTTCTCCAATTATATATTTGCATCCTCCTTTACCAACTTCTGCGGCATGGACCTCATCTTTAAAAACATCAAATCTGTCTCCTTTTTTAAAGATGTACTCTTTACCTTGTGAAACTATTTTTATCTCACCTTCAAGTACTATGTGTGCTGAATAGAAATTATGTGTATGATCGTGATATTTGGTCCCTTCCGCGTCAAACCAAATATATACTTTCTGAAAACCCTCATCCTTTAATATCTTTTTGATTTCATCAGAGGATAAATTCCTATACTTTTTGTTTTCAACTAACATGTTTTTATGTCTTGAAATATCTTAATATTATAATTCGAATTATTTTCAATAATAGAAATTTGAACTTATGGTTTGCAATGAATTTTAAACTTTTTATATTTATATTTTTGGTCTTTCATCTTTCTTCATTCTTGCAAATATTGTATCAGTGGATGCTCCGATTATCTTTAGTTTTTACTTATGCAGACAATAAAGGGAACTTACGATGCCTTTGGTGATAACCTAAAGAAAATTATTTTTCTTGAGAATTCTGCTCGTAGTTTCTTCTCCTCTTTTGATTTTCAAGAAGTAAGGACACCAATAATAGAGTATCAGGAAGTATTTATAAAATCTCTGGGGGATGTTTCCGACATAGTTATGCACCAGCTTTATTCCTTTAAGGATAAGGATGATAGTCTTGTTGTTTTACGTCCAGAAGGAACTGCACCTGCGGTTAGGTTTTATATAAAAAACCTACAGTATTCTGAACCACGAGCAAAAGTTTTTTACATAGGTCCTATGTTCAGACGGGAAAAACCACAGAAGGGAAGATATAGGCAGTTTCACCAGATAGGATGTGAAATATTCGGATTTGATTCTCCTGAGTCAGATGCCTATTTGATATATCTAGCAAGCAAATTCCTTGACAGTCTAAATATTGAATATATCATTTCTATTAACTCTGTTGGTTGCAGGATTTGCAGACCCAAATATTCTGAAAAAATTAGGCAGTATACTGAAAACAAAGATCTTTGTCCAGATTGCATTCGTAGAAGAAAGGAGAATCCTTTAAGAATCCTCGATTGCAAGGTAGATTCAGAAAAGCTGCAAGATATTCCGTTGATAAATGATTTTTGGTGTGAAAAATGTAGGGAGAAATTTGAGCAAGTTTGTAAGTATCTTTCTGATTTTTCTCTTAAATTTAGGCATGAGCCCAAGCTTGTCAGAGGACTTGATTATTACACTGGCCTTGTTTTTGAGTTTTTCCATCCATCTGACCAAAAAAGTGCAATCTTGGCTGGGGGACGGTATGATTATCTCGTTGAGTTCATGGGTGGAAATCCAACCCCCGCTTGTGGTTTCGCTATAGGCGTTGAGAGAGTTTCAAACTACATACAGAATCTAACTCAAACTCAGCGTCAAGGTGTTTTTATTTCATACCTCCAAGATGCTAAAGATTTCGCTTTTTTAGTATTTAAAACCATGAATGAAATAAGAAACAAACCAATTGGAAACCAATTCAAAATCCAGCCATACTACAGAGAGTTTATTAATTCTATACGAGATAGAATAGATATAAACCTTGAACCTTTTAAAGGCTTTAAAGCCCAATTACGCTATGCCGATGGAAGATTATATAAGTTCGTTGTTATATTGGGGAAAGATGAGGTCACAGGTGAATTTTTATCTGTGAAAAATCTTGACGGATCTGAACAATTCAAAATTCCTCTTAAGGAGCTTATCAGTCTTCTCTCATAATGATTTATCACCTGAGTATTTCAAGATTAATGGAAAAATATTTTCGGAAAGTATATATTCCCTTTAGAAAATATAAAATTCTATCCAAGGAGTTAGCTTCGGTTTATCTGAGGCTATCCCCTTTTGTTAAGGAGGAAATAATGTAATGAGGATCAAAGGTAGAGTAAAATGGTTTAACTCAAAAAAGGGTTTTGGTTTTATAACAAAAGAAGATGGTTCTGGAGATGTTTTTGTCCATTGGACTGACATAAGGTCGGAAGGCTTCAAAACCTTGAATGAAGGAGAAGAGGTTGAGTTCGAGGAGAAAGCTGATGAAAAAGGAACAAAAGCAGTAGATGTAGTAAGGCTCACTCAGAAGTCTTCCCCAAAAGGTGGAGGTGTTGGAAGAAAACCAATGAAACAGGGTGGACCAAGATCAAGATAGTTTTTCGTTCTTTATCATCTTTAAATTCCTTTTTCTTGTATCCCAAAGTGTTGGGATTTCAAGACTAGATTGCTTTCCTTACTTCCTATGTGAATTCTGCATTCGAAAACCCCCTAGAAGCAAACTGAATAAATATGTAAGAGTTCCGGATTGTCATTTAGATTTATCAAACCAGATGTAAATTGTATAGCTTCCGTTGAGATAAGTAAAGCATTTTTGTAGGATATGAGGCACGCTTATTGGTATAAAGATTTTTATTTAGTTACATTAAAAGAATAAGCAATTTATTTTTCTATTTGTTCATATTATCTCAATATGAACTTCTTTGTTTGAGTATATGGATATTTCTCCGGATATTTCTATTGCTTCTTTTGCAATTTCTTCTGCGGATAGGTTAGTGTGTTTGTAGAGTGCTTTGGCTACTGCTAATGCAATGGGACCTCCTGATCCTATTGCGGCGATGTTTTCATCAGGTTGTATTACATCACCGTTCCCGGATATTACGAGTATTTGGCTTTTGTTTGCTACAATTAGCATAGCCTGGAGTTGTCTTAGAACTCTATCTGTTCTCCATTCTTTTGCAAGTTCAACCGCAGATCTTACGAGGTTTCCTGAGTGCTCTTGGAGTTTTCTCTCAAATCTTTCAAGGAGTGCCATTGAATCTGCAGTACTTCCTGCAAAGCCAGCAAGAACTTGTCCATTATAAATTTTCCTGACTTTTTTTGTGTTGTGTTTGAATATTGTATCCCCTAGTGTCATTTGGCCATCTGATGCCATGACTACCTTATCATATCTCATAAGGGCTAAAACTGTTGTCAAGGGAATTGATGGCGGGGCTGACGGGACTTGAACCCGCGACCTCCGGCTTGACAGACCGGCGTTCTAACCAACTGAACTACAGCCCCAGAAGGAAAATAAAAAATTATTAATAATAAAGTGAATACACGGAAAACTAAATTCAGGAAAGTTTTTTAGGATTGAGAAATAAGCCGGCTTCTGTATCCGAAGGGCATTCATCTGAGCGATCTACCCAGGGGGAAAAGGGAATACAGGGAATCCCCGGGGAGTTAAAACTCCCACTCCCCCTTTACTTGATCTTGCTCGGAGAAGGGTTTGCCGAAGAACTTGGTTGCCCAAGCTCTTTGTGTGCTCTTACCACACATTTTCACCCTTACTTTGCAGGTTAAAACCTGCAAAGCGGTTTATTTTCTGTGGCACTTTCCAATGCACTCGCATTCCGACTACGCTCCAAGAGCTTAATCGGTTCTCCCCCTGTATGTGAGGCCGGACTTTCCTACCAGTAGGTTTCGACATCGGCTCATCACCCATGCCTCCACCTACTGATTGCCCTTCTATCTCAATCCTAAACAAAAATTTAGTAAATAAAATTATTTTTCTCCTATAAACTGAATCTTTACGTTTCCTGGAGCTATGTTCATTTCCTTTGATATGATAAACGAGTTTTTCTTATTTCCAAAATGTCTGTAAATTCTTTCTATTCCATTTATTGATGAGACCTGATAGAAATTGCTTTGTTGAAATTTTCATTTTTCTCGAATTAAACAAAATACAAGAGAATATTGCAATTTGCAAAAGAAAAATAAAATGATTTTTCAAATGTAGATATTTAGTTTGGTTTTGTATATTATTTAAAATCATAATGCAAGAAATTAAAAGTAAGCACATTGAAGAATCTGTTAGGATAACCGGAGGACAGAAGGTTCCACTTCTTATAAATGGTGAATTTGTGAGCACATCAAAAACTTTTTTTACTATTGATCCATCTATAGATCATCAGATAGCGGAAATATGTGAAGCTGGGGAGAGTGAGGTCAATTCAGCTGTTGAGAGTGCAAAAAATGCATTCGAAACTTGGTCTGAACTACAACCGCGTGAGAGAGCTAAATATCTGAAAAAATTCGCAGATTCTATAAAAGATATGAAAGATTATCAGGTTGCTGAAATGCTTGATTCTGGTTTGCCAAGATCTATATCCTCAAGGATTTCTATGGGAGCTATCAGAAGAGCGTTTGAATACTACGCAGAATGGTGTGATAAGATAACATCAGATGTGGTAAGCATAAGTAATCAGAGTCTTGATTTTACTCTAAAAGAACCTTTTGGTGTAGTTGGTGTTATAACATCTTGGAATGTTCCTGGAATGTTCCTTGGTGGGAAAGTTGCTCCAGCTTTGGCAGCTGGTAATACGGTTGTTATAAAACCATCAGAATACTCATCTTTACCGGCATATGTATTTTCGAAGATTGCAAAAGAAATATTTCCCCCAGGTGTGATAAATGTTGTTTTTGGAGGCTCTGAAACTGGAAAAGCTCTAGTTTCTCATAAAGATGTTTGGGTCGTATCTTTTACAGGAGGAACAGAAGTAGGAGATAAAATAGTTAAACAAGGCGGGATAAAAAAATACATTCTAGAACTTGGCGGAAAGTCCCCGAATATAATCTTTGATGATGCTAATCTTGATTCTGCCGTCTTTATGTCAGCTGTAGGTATGTTCTCACTTTCTGGTCAGATGTGTGCTGCATCTTCAAGAATCTTTGTTCACAAAAAAGTCTATAAAGATTTCATTGAAAAGTTCTTAGATGTTGCAAGGGGTTTTGCAGTTGGTGATCCTTTCGATCCTTCTGTTCTTGCTGGACCGCTTATAAGTGAAAGGCAGATGCAAAAGGTCGCTCAGTATGTTGAGGAAGGTAAAAAAGCAGGTGGAAAGATTCTTATTGGTGGACGGAGATTATCTAAGTTTGATTCGGGATACTTCTTTGAACCTACAGTTTTCGTTGATATACCTCATGATTCAAAGTTGGCTCAAGATGAGATCTTTGGCCCGGTCTTATGTATTTTCCAGTTCGAATCGGAGGATGAAGTGATATCTTATGCTAATTCAACCAGATTCGGACTTTCTGCTGCTATATTCACACGCGATATCTCAAGAGCTATAAGAACAGCTAAAAAGCTAAAAGCTGGAACTGTTTGGATAAATACATATGGAATAATACCTCATAATGCACCTTGGGGAGGTTATAAAGCATCTGGCATCGGTAGAGAAGGAGGAAAAGAAGGTATAGAAGAAATGCTGCAGATCAAAAATGTTTATATAAACCTTTGATTTGTATATTTTTAAATTTGAATTGAAGGAATTTTCTTAATGAATAACAGATTTGAACCAGTTTATAGTTCTTTTTAGCCCTTCTATCAACGGTGTTTTTGGTTCCCATTTCACAATTGTTTTTATTTTTGTTATATCTGGTCTTCTTCTCCGGGGATCATCTTCAAGTTTCGGCAAAAACTCTATTTGTGATTTTGAATTTGTTATTTCTTTTATTATCTCTGCAAGTTCTAAGACGGTATATTCTTCTGGATTACCTATGTTGAAAACTTCTCCAGCAATGTTTGGTTCTATCGAAATCTTGAATATTCCTTCAACCAGATCTTTTACATAGCAAAAGCTCCTCGTTTGTTTCCCATCTCCAAATATTTTTATTTTTTCACCCTTGAGGCAAGCCGTTATGAATGATGGTATCACTCTGCCATCTTCTTGTCTCATCCGTTCTCCATATGTATTGAATATCCTGAGTACTCTTACATCTATTTTATGTTCTCTAAAGTAAGCCATGGATAAAGCTTCTGCAAATCTTTTAGCTTCATCATAGACACTTCTTGGACCGATTGGATTTACATTTCCCCAGTACGTTTCTTTTTGAGGATGAATTTCTGGATCTCCATATACTTCAGAAGTTGAGGCTAAAACATACCTTGACTTCTTTTCTTTTGCAAGTCCGAGTGTGTTCAGCGTTCCTATAGAATCTACCTTCATTGTATGTATCGGATGTCTAAAATAGTCTTTAGGAGATGCTGGAGAAGCAAAGTGTAGTATTATATCTAATTTACCCTGTACATATATAAAATTTGTGACATCATATCTTATGAACCTAAAATTTGGATTTCCAAAAAGATGTGAAATGTTCTCTGGAGATCCTGTAAGAAAATTATCAAGTCCGATTACTTCAAATCCCTCATCAAGGAATTTTTCACATAAATGCGAACCTATAAATCCTGCAGCTCCAGTTATAAGAACTCTCATTTTCTGCTTATATGCGTATTTTTTTTCATTTTTTAATTATTCCAGAATTTTTGAATTTCCTAATTCAATAGCGTCTGATGTATTAATGGATTGTTAAGAAAGAATTTTTCTTCAATGGATTTTGCTTATTTTGAACTTTACTTTATATATTAAAATTATAAAATTATATAAAATTGAGATCTTCCAAGTCTTGAAACGTGATTAATTTATAAATTTTATTCGTGTTTAGACAAATTCGAATATATTAAATTGCTCTTTGTATGGATTCCTGGATATTTATTGAATTTGACCTTTGCTTCAACTTTGCTTTGATTTTGAGACTTTCCAAAATTTTAGAATTTGAAGTTACTTATGAGTTCGGAAAGTCTTTTCGCATATTCTCTGAGTCCTTTTAGTTTATTCTTAAGGTCTTCAAGGGATTTTCTTGAATCATCAAGTATAGCCGATACACGCGTGATTGATCTTGCTATTTCTGCTCCAGCTCTTTCTTGTTGTGTAAAAGCAGCGGATATTGAACTAACCTGATCTTTTGTTTTTGAGAATTTTTCCTGTATTTTAGAAAGAGATTTTATACCATCAGATACTATTTTTGTGTTCTCTTCAACTTTTTGAGTGACTTTAATTATATTCTCTGTGGTTTTGGCAACCGTGTTCCCAAATTGTGATATATTTGAGGATATTTCTTTTGCTAGTTGAAAGGTTCTTCCTGCTAGTCTCCTCACTTCATCTGCTACTACTGCAAATCCTTTCCCGTGTTCCCCAGCCCGTGCCGCCTCTATTGAAGCGTTCAAAGCAAGCAAATTTGTCTGATCTGTTATATCTGTTATAGCTGATACGAATCCTTCTATCTTCTTCCTCATTTCCTCAACCCTGCTTATATCTGAAGTTATATTTTTAAGCCTTGATGTAAAATCCACTATTGTCTGCAAGGAAGAATTTATAATCTTAGTCCTGTCGGAAAATATTTCGTAAGATTCTTCGGTTATTCCTGATACATGACTAAGATTTTTAGTGGATTCGGAAATTGTGGAAGAGAATTCTTCACTTGCAGTTGATATCCTCGATAGCTCTAATATCTGCTCAGATATTTTTTCTGAAAAATCATCTATAAGTTTATATGTCTCATCTGAAAACTCATCTACTCTTTGAGCTATTTCTGAAAAGTATTTTATTATTTCTATAAGTTTTTTCAAGAATTGGTTGAAATTTCCACAAAGTTCTCCTATTTCATCTTTACCTGAGTAACTCAGGAACTTTCTTAAATCAGTTGCTCCTTCTGCTACTTCCTTAAGCCTTCTTGAGACATTCATTAAGTTTTTATGTACCTGTATGCCGTAAAGCATACCTATTGTAGAGATGAATATTATGGAAAAAATAACAGATAAGATTATTGTTATGTTTTGAATCCTTACTATATCTTTTATCCTTTCTGAGTAATTTGTTTGAAGATTGATGAAACTTCCGGAAAGAATGTTACTAGAATCTGCTAAATTAGCTACATCTTCTGGTGAAAATTCGGAAACTTTCGACATTTTCTGAACCATATCATTAAAACTTTTTAACTTACCCTCTATATCTTTAGTATCTACACCTAGTCTTTTTATCTTTTCTACCCTTTGGGATATCTCTTCAAAGACTGGTATTATGTTCCCAAGAACATCTGGAGCAGAGAACTTTACAGCTTGGTCTATGCCTCGAGATATTTCGTTCATTAGCATTTTAACTTCTATCAGCTCACCATAATTTACTGCTATTGAGGATATTCTCTGACCACCTATGAATATTATGACCCCCGCTATGAAGAAAAACCCTGATCCCAGAATAAAACCTAATATAATTCTTTCTCTTATCCCAAGCTTTATCATAGTAAAAAAAAATTTAAAAATTTATGAAAAAATTATGTTTCCTTTCCGCTGTTCAAAATTTTGTGTTAAATGGTCAAGTTTCACGATATTGTTGAAAAGAGAGAAAAGATATGTGTTATTGGTTTAGGATATGTTGGTTTGCCGCTTGCCGTAGCTTTATCAAAATATTTCACAGTTGTGGGTTTTGATAAAAGTGAAAAGAGAATAAATGAATTAAAGTTAGGAATTGACAGAACTGGAGAAATTGCCAAGGAAGTTCTTAGAGAATCTAACTTGATTTTCTCTTTTGATCCTGCAGTTATATCAGATTGTCGTTTTATAATTGTTGCTGTCCCCACGCCTGTAGATAAGATGAAAAATCCAGATTTTTATTTCCTCAAAAGTGCTTCCGAGACTGTTGGAAAGCATATGAAGGATGGAAGTATTGTCGTTTTTGAATCAACAGTCTATCCCGGTGCTACAAGAGAGATATGTGTCCCTATATTGGAAAAATCTAGTGGTCTTAAGTGGAAGAAGGACTTTTTTGTTGGATATTCGCCGGAGAGGATAAATCCGGGTGATAAAGAGCATACTATAGATAAGGTTGTGAAGGTTGTATCGGCTGATACTGAAGATACGCTTGAGGTTGTAGCTGGAGTTTATGGAAAGATAACTAAAGTTTATAAGGCAGAAAGTATAGAGGTTGCGGAAGCTGCAAAGGTGATAGAAAATATCCAAAGAGATATAAACATAGCTCTTATGAATGAGCTTTCTCTGATATTTCATAAATTAGGAATTGATATCAAATCTGTTCTTTCTGCTGCAAGAACTAAATGGAATTTTTTGCCTTTTGAACCAGGACTTGTTGGCGGACACTGTATTCCTGTTGATCCGTATTATCTCTCTTATAAATCTCTTGAGGTAGGGCATGTGCCAGAACTGATACTTGCAGGGCGTGGTATAAATGAACATATACCAATTTATGTGGCTCATGAGATCGTTAAGCTTATGATAAAGAATAACAAGAAGGTTATGGGATCGAAAGTTCTGATTTTGGGAGCTACCTTCAAGGAAAATGTTCCAGATGTGAGAAACAGTAAAGTTTTCAGCATAGTAAAGGAGCTTCAGGACTTTGGGGTCTCCGTATTTATATACGATCCGATTGCAGATAAGGAGGAGCTTATGAAGGATTATCCTGTCAGTGAATATAGATACAATATTGTTGAGAATATTCGGAATAAAGTTGAGTACGACTGTGTGGTTGCCGCAGTAAAGCACAAAGTTTTTTATGAGAACATCTCTTTTAAAACCATAAAAGAAATATCAAATCCTCCACCTATATTTATTGATATAAAGGGTATATTTGATAGAAAGGAAGCAGAACAGAATGGAATATTCTATTGGTCACTGTAGATTTTCTTCCTATCGTTAGGCATAATTAATGATGCAATAAAAGCTAAACTTATAGAAATCAGTAAAAAGGTGAAATATTTTTTAGTTGATGATATGAATGCCGATGCTGATAATGTTATTATTACCGCTATTATTCTGCTTACTAATCCGACGAAACTTGTTGCCCTTGCAAGATGCTCTGAACTGTGAAATCTTGCTATCCAATCCATTATTATTGGATATGCAGGCAACATCAGAAAACCACTAAAAGAAAGGAAAGAGAAGACTAAAATTCCATTGATTCTCACCATCATAACAATGAAGATTAACCCTATTATCGGTATTATTGTCCTTAGGTATATTGTTCTGATATTGTTCTGGTTTATTATTTTGGGTATAAACATTATGCCTATTAGACCAGCTATTATTGAGGCTCCAACAGATTTTCCAGCTATGTTTTCCAAACCCTCAGATTTTAGTACCGGTTCTAACCATGTAGCAAGATTATCAAATGTTGCTACCCCAAATCCTAAAACCGCTCCTATTATGTATAAATCTTTGCTTTTAGCTATGTAGCCTAATCCGAATTTTGTGGAGTCTCTGGAGTTAGGAATCACTGATGAGAAAATCAATATAGCTCCAACAACAGAGGCTATAGCGCTTGGAATAGCTAAAGCTTTTAAACCTCCTATCTCATATAGCTTGACACCTGAAAATAGAGAGAAAACTGCCCCACTATACATAGATAGGCTCAATGCAGAGATCACATCAGATTTTTTTTCTGGAAAAATTTTTGACGAAAATGGAACAAATGAGTTTATAATAAATGGTTGTCCAATTGCACCAAATATCTGAAATACAAGTATCCACCACCAATCGTTATGAATCAACCTACCTATGGAAGATATTGTTGTCATAAGCGTACCAAATGAAAACCACATGCGAAAATTTTTATCAAGAAGTATCCCAGATGGTATTGTCAGAATTAGAAAGAATAAAGGATATGTTATGGCTAAAAATCCAACATTCTTTATCTCCGTATTCATATCTCCTGCAACTTTGCTGATCACTGGAGAATATGTGACCCATATTGCTTGTGATGAAAACGTCAAAAGTATAAAACCTATTAGAGTTATTACCTTGTTTTTCATTTCTATCCTATTTTTTAAGCATTACCTAAATTATTTTTCTTGGTTTTCTTCTTTATGAGTTTTATATTTTTTGTCAAGGCTTTATCAAAATATCCCATCCCATATCTATACTTTCGCGGGAGCCACATTATTTCTCAGAAACCTTCTCTCTTTCGTTGATTTATTCTTAAATCAATGATAATTTAAAGCATTGGATGATTGATTAATGCTTGCCACTAATGTTGCAATATATCAAAGCAAGGGAAGGATGTGATACCGAAAGAACTTTAAAAGCGATATCATTTGGAGAAGGAATTCCTGAGGAAGAAAGAAATTCTAAAAAACATTCACCAGCTTTCTAAATTTTGCATTAAAGTCTTTTTGTGGTGTGGGAAGGAACTTTTATATTCCACGCAAGAGAGTTTTAGTATAAGAATTGGTAACATTCTTGAAAGGACAAGGGTTATTTTTGGGAGTTTGCCTTTTTGGTCAAATATTTTTTTATCCTTGAACTTCCTATAAACTGAGACCGCAAAGAAATAGAGCTTTTTACAAATTTTGAGATTTGCTGGCTGATAAGGAAAACTTTATAAAATTGAGAGAAGGAAATGTCAATAGGAAGTAGAAATGGATTGGATGAAGAAGATAGGAGAAATAGGAGAAATGGATGAGAAAAGAAGGGGATATACTAGCATTTGTGGAAAGAGAAGGTGAAGGTGTAAAGAGTGTAATTTCAGACTAGGTTATGCTGTTTTCAGTTTGAAAATTCACCTATAGCATCGATAAATTTCGGCGTGTGGTATATTAAAAAAGGAAAATCACACTTTAAAATAGTAAGTTGTTGAATGAAACAAATTACAACTTGGATTGATTTTAATCTTTTTCCTGAATAAGAAACAAAATTATTTTTTGTGTCTGAGAATTTTTCTATAGATGCAAAAATAATAAATGGTATTGAGAGGATTTCCGAGATAATAAGGTTAGCTTTGATAAAGGAGGGGATGAAATTTTCTCTTTCACCAACACAAATAAGGTTGATACAGTTTCTGATTCGCAGGGGACCTTTGAGTCAGTCTAAGATGGCAAGGGAGTTCGGTTTGGATAAGACAACTATAAACAAGTCTTTAAGATCTCTGCAGAGGAAGAGGATTGTGAAAGTCGTCAGAGATAAGTTTGATAGGAGATCTAAGAAAGTTTTCCTGACCAAGAGATTTTATTATTCATCTTCTGTGTTTCGTGCTTTAAAAAAATCTGTCGGAGAATTGAATGATTATCAGAAGGAATTGGTTTATCTTTTTATCTATAACTCTATTTTTGAGTTTTTCAAACAGGGATTTATAACATATCAGAGGATGTGCGCTAATTGCCTTTATGGCTCTTGGAAGGATAATAGTTTTTACTGCGGGTATCTTAAAAAGTTTCTTTCGGTCAAAGACTTTATGATTGATTGCCCAGATTTTCTACCAAAGTTCAATTCGTATTAGAATTAAGATAATTCGAGCATTGGAAATTATATTATTTTATTGATGGTTAAGGCTTTTGTTCTTGCATTATTGTCTTTTGTTTTTTTGTATCCATTTTATCTGAAAGCTGATGAAAAGAAGGATATTGATTTATTTTTAACTAAATATAAACAAGCCGATGAGCTTTTGCAACAGGGAGACCTTCTAAACGCATATATAGCTTTCTCTACAGCTTATGATTACGCTTTGGATGATGAAGGTAGAAGTAAAGTTAGAGGAGTTATGGGAGATATCCTCTATAAGTGGGGAGATACTCAAGCGGCAGAATTTGTTTATAGGGAAGCTTATTTTCTGAATAGGGATAATAAGGAATTTCTAAAGAAACTTGTGATCTCAAAAATGGAGAACCTTTCTGATGACCTTTACGATTTTTTCAAGCTAATACCAAAAGACCAGATAGATTCTCAGATAATGTATCACTATGGAAGGTATATTCTACTCAAGGAAAATAAACCCCGTGAAGCTTGTGATGCTTTTGATTCAGTCAGAAGGGAATCTGAATATTTCCCGAAAGCTTCTTATATGTGTGGTATAGCCATGCTTATTATGGGTGATAGAGATGAAGCAATTCGGAGATTTTCAAATGCATATTCTTTTTCTAAGGAAGGGGAAGAGATAAGAGAATTCTCTGCCTTAGCTATGGGAAGGATATATTCTGACATGGGAAGATTTCAAGATGCTTTGCCATACTACCTTTCTGTTACGAAAGATTCTCCACTTTTCTATGAAGCAAGATATGAGATATGTTGGATACTTTTTTCGCTTGAAAGATATAATGAAACCTCTGAATGTATAGCATATTTTCAGGGGGCCAAAAAGACATTTCTTACCAAGAGGTTGGAAGTGCTTGAAGCATTTTTACATATGAATATAGACCTTGTGAGATCCTTTATTACATTTACCGCTATAGCTGATTATTCTGCTATGTTTCTGTCTAAAATAGTTGAGATACAAAATATGTCCCCTGTTTTCTGGAGAAAAGATTCTATAAAGTATTTCTCCTCAATTGAACCGAATATAAAATCTTGGATTGAATTTCTACCTGAATACAAGTTCTACAAGGAAAGAAAGGATTATATAGTTAATCTTAAGAAAGAAATAGAGGAAATCCTTGTCCAGATTGAAAAACTGAAGAGTGTTTCCGTTATAGTTGCTGATAGAACAATAAAAAGATATTTTGAAGCCATATATAACATCCAGTCAAGAATACATAATGCTCTTTCTTATTTTATGTTAAAATCTCTTGGGCCTGATGAAAGAAGTGTCCTTTTAGGTCTTTTTTCTATCTTCGAAGAATTGAAAAATATGGATTTCAAAACAAGAGAGATGGCAGCTCTTGCTTCTTTGAACATATACAAAGTTGCTTCTGAAAAAGAATTTAGGAACTGGGAGAAAAAATATAATGCGTATAATGAATCTCTTAAATCTGTAATGAATGAATTAGAAAAGGTAGTTGATTTCCAAAAAAGGAATGCTGAGTATATAACTAAGATGGCAAATTTGTTTTCTTCAAGTTATGATGGTTCAAGTATATTAAATGATTTCATTTCTGCTTATAAAGAATCTAATAGTCTTTTTCTTAGCTATTCAGAGCTTTGGAAGCAGATAATATATGCTGCGATAAAGTATGTTGAAATTCAGGAAAAAAAACTGAAAGCCGTTAGTTCTGTGCTTGATAATTTCCTTGAATACCTTGAAGAATTTGAGGGAACATTTATGAGGTATATTTTTTTATTCCTGATAAAAAGAGAAGTTGAAAAGACTTATGCCCTTGCCCGATATGGTTTTATAGAAACAGCATGGGTTATGAAAGAAAGGGAGACAGATATATTGGATAAATTGCATATGCTTCGCCTTGAAGAAGAAAACAAGCTGAGAGATAATTTCATCAATTTTTCCGAAGAGGTTAAATCAATAAAGGTTCAGGATGTTAGCGTTTCTGCAGATAGTGCTTTTGAAACTGATTCTTTGCAAGCCATAGGTTATATAGATCAGGTAGATAATTTGATGACCAAATCCTTGAGTACGGTTTTTAGAATAAGCGGTACTTTTTGGAAAGAGCCAGAAAAAACTATACAGGAGTTGGTGGAAGAAAAGGAGAGAGAGAAGAGGAAAATCCTTGAAAAATTTGAGAGTATAGGGAGGTAGTGTGGCATGAAAATTATTTTTTTGCCTGTTTTCACTATATTGTTTTCCCTGATGCCTTTTTCTAATTATGCACAAGATAAGTTTCCTTCTCCTCAAACGAGTCCATATCAGAAGATTTCTTCCGGAATAAAAGATATTATATCAAGTTATGCTTTTGATCCTCCTTCTTACATTTATAGAAAATTGGAATATGATTCTGTTTATATTTTTGTTCAGAGATTTGAGAGGATGAAAACTATAATGCAGGAAATTGTGGAATCAAAACTTTTTTCTGAAACCTTACGTATATCTTCGTTTTTTTCCGAGAAGATGAGGCCGTTTGCAGAGCTTGAGGAAATGAGGAGAACTGAACTCATTTCATCTCTTCAAGGTTATCTGAAAGCTTTCCCGGATTCTCCTCTTACACCGTATGCTATATTGCGTTATGCTGAACTTCTGTATGAAAAAATAAGCTACGAGTATATTGTCAATTATGAAAGATCTATGCTTGAAGGTAGTCCTCCGCCTCAGAAAGATTTCACCCCTGTCATAAAGATATATGAGGATTTCCTCAAAAAATATCCTAATTTTCCGAGAAAAGATGCTGTTTTGTATCTTGCAGGCTATGTTCTTGAGGAGATGGGAGAATCTTTAGATGCTGTAGAAAAATATTTTGAGCCACTTGCAAAAATAAGAATATCTCAATTTGCTCCAGAAGCTGCTATGCGTGTTGGAGAGTTTTGGTTCAATGCTGGAGATCTTGACAGAGCTGAAGAATTTTATATAATTGTTCTTGATTTTCCGAAGCATCCTCTCTATTCAAAAGCTCTGTTTAAATTAGCCTGGACTTATTACCGTAAAGGCGAATATGAAATGGCTATAGATTATTTTTCAGAGGCTATAGATTCTTCTAAGGAAGAAGAGAAAAAAACCGGAATTGTTCGAGAAGCAGTTGATTATCTTATAGCATCAATGGTCGAGATTGGTGGATCGGTTAATGTTCCAAAAAATCTCCTAGACAAGGCAGTTTCTGCTGTTCAAAAGGCATACGGAATAGATTCTGGGCAAGCTATGGTTATGCTTCTTGAAACTGAGGGTAAAACCTATTTGGATCAAGGAAAATATTTAGAATCAGTAGCTCCATTCAAAAGAGTTGTTGAGAAATTCTATATGAATCCCAGATCTATAATTTCTGCGTTTGGAATTTATGATGCTCTGAAAAAACAAGGAGATATAGAAGGCGCATCCGACTGGATGATTAAGATAGCACAAAGGTGGGGACCGAGATCTCAATGGGCTCAAGCAAATCCAGAAGAATATAGAAGGAATGCTTCAAAGATAGAAAGTCAGCTCCTTGAGATCTCTCGATATTTCCATTCTAAAGAAAAATTTGATAAAGCAAAAGAAGGGTATACCCTTTTTCTTGATCTTTTCCCATCCAGTGAGTTTTCAGCAGAGGTTCAATTCCTTCTAGGAGAGATATATTTCTCAAATGCGGAATACCTGAGTGCCTACAAATATTATAAAGCCAATGTGGAGAACGCATATGTTAGGCAAAATAAATTTCTTATAGACTCAGCATGGAATATGGTTCTTTCAGCAGATAAGGCTCTTCAATCTGGAGTAAAGGAGGCTCCAGAGTTGCTTAAGGAGGCATCATTTATGTTTGAGCGCCTTTTCCCTATGGATAGAAGAGTTCCAATTGCGCTTTATAAGGCAGCTCAGGTCCTTGGAAGAGAAGGAAAATCATCCGACGCCTTGCTTATACTTGAAAAAATAGTTGAAAGATACCCGGGAGCTGAAGTTGTTGGGGATTCTATCCTTGAGATCATAAAGATATATCTTGATATGGGAGATCTTGAAAAGGTTTTCAACTTTTCTCTTTCTGCAAGAAAAAGAAGAGATATTCTTAAGGATGAGGATATTGCATATATAAATGATCTTGGCTCAAAAGCACTTTTTAAAATCGCCAAAAAGTATGAAGAAGAAAAAAATTATAAAGAAGCTGTTTCAAAATATTTTGACCTAGTTAGCCTGTTTCCTCAGTCGGATCTTTTAGATGATTGTTTCTATAACATAATTATGATAAAGCAAGATCTGAAGATTTACAACGATGTTATAACAATCTCAAAGATCTTTATAGATAGATTCCCTCAATCAGACTTCCTCTTTGACATAATTTATGTCAGAGCTATAGCTCTTGCTAACCTCTTTTATTTTGAAGATGCTATATCAGCATACAAAGATATAATATCCATACTTGAGGGTAAGAAGAAGGAAGGCAAGATTTCCGATATACAAAAAGATATATTTAAGCAATCCGTAAAATCTCTGATAAGTATATATACCGGACTTGGAAAATTTGAAGAAGCTGCTATCTGGACACTCAGATATTACAATGAATTTAGTTCTGAGGAGAATAACCCAGAGGCTTTCATACTTTCTGCTGCTGACCTTTACTATGAATCTGGAAATTACAAAAAAATGATAGAACTTCTTGAAGATTTCATAAATAAGACAAGGCAGAAAACAAAGAAAAAATATACAGAGGACATAATCCAAGCAATTCACAAGATCTCCAAGATATATAAGAAATATCTTGAGGAATCCAAGGATCAAAAAGATAAAGCAGCTTTACTTAAAAAGTATGAAGAATATTTGTCGGAGATAATAAAGGGAGCAAAAGATATTCCAGATAAAGGTTTGATAGTTAATGCATATTCTGAGGCATTATTTTACTTTGCTCAAAAAACTTTCCAGGAGTATAAAAAGATACGATTTGAGAAAAGAGATAGTAAAAAACAACTTGCGGAAAAGCTAAAAAAGAAGACAGAGATGATGAAGAAAGTTCAGTCTGAGATGACTGAGATTGCAAAGATGCTCGATCCATATTGGTCCTTTGCTGCTTTGTATTATATAGGAGAATCATATAGAGAATTTGCCAATATGCTCATTGAAGCACCGATACCAAGTGAAATAGAATCAATAAGAGATCCTGAGGAAAGGGAATTAGCAATTGCTGTCTATAGGGAAGAGCTGGAAAAGCAAGCATTCCCTCTTGAAGATAGCGCGATGAAATATTTCTCGTCATCTATAGATAAGATAAAACAACTCGGTGTGAGAAACGAATGGACATCTGCTATTTTCAAAGCGCTCAAGGCAATTGACCCTCTTGCTCCAGTTGAAGTTGAGGATGATAGAACTGCAGATCTTGAGCTTGCTCTATCTATTAGAGCAGAAAAGCTTCCTCCCATTGAGGAAACTGAAAAACCTATAGCTATTGTCTCTGGAAACGAACAAACAGAAATATCAAAGCTTGTTGAATTTAAACAGCTTAAAGATTATCTCTCCACTATAGTATCTGGGAAGATTTTTTCGCCATATTTCGTTTATTCATACGATCAAAGATTTAAATTTATAAATCCGAATTTTTAATATTTTAGTGAAATTTTTGATGCGCGATTGTAAAATTTATATAGTGAAACAGTTAAAAAATCTTATTCCTTTGATCACACTTTTATCTTGTGCTTCAAAACACGTCCAGATTGTACAGACTCAACAACAAGATTTAAAACCATTGAATAATGCAAAAATTGATACCTACGAGTTGGAGTATCAGTCTAATCTTTCTTCTTTTGTCCTGAAAAATGGCTGGAGTGTTGAAATATTTGAACCAATAATTAATAGCGAAGAGGAATGGTATAAATCTCCAGAAGATAGAGATGTTTATGAAATTGATGAAATTTTTTCGGAAATACTTACGAGAGATGAGTTTCCGGCATTCCTGACGAAGTTTGATAGCTGGTTTTTGGAAGGTTATGGAAAATATAATATCCCAGTTGAACTCAACAAATATGTTGAGTATTATATTTATCTTTTTACTGAAACTAGGTTTAGAGAACATTATGAAAAGTGGCTACGCAGGTATTTTGCTTATTCTGGTATAATAAGAAATATTCTTGTATCTCAGGGTTTACCTGATGATATGGTCTTTGTTGCCATGGCTGAATCTGGTTTCTCTAATAGAGCTGTTTCTCCTATGGGAGCTGTTGGAATGTGGCAGTTCATATATGGAACCGGAATAAGATATGGCCTAAGGGTGGATGATTGGGTTGATGAAAGAAGAGATATATTTCTTTCAACCATTGCTGCTTCAAACTATCTGAAGGAACTTTATCAAATGTTTGGACATTGGTATTTAGCATGGGCTGCATATAATGCTGGTGAGAAAAGAATAGAGAAAGCTCTGAGAATCACAAAGAGCAAAGATTTTTGGGAAATTCTACGTAAAGGAGCTATACCAAAAGAAACTGCCGGTTATGTTCCAAAGATAATAGCCCTCGCTCTTATAACAAAGAACCTTGAAAAATTCGGTTTTAAAAAATTGGATTACTACAAGGAACCGATAGAAATAGATAATGTAAGGATATCCTTTCCCCTTGATATATTCTCCATTGCTGCTTTATGTAATTGTTCGGTGGAAGATATCTATGAACTTAATCCGCATCTTAAAAACCCAGTAACTCCACCATATGAGATAAATCTGAATGTCCCAAAAGGTAAAGGTAAAAATCTTCAGGAGAAACTTGCTTATATACAACAAAACTTTTCTGTATCATATGATAAATACTATAGTATTAGTTTCTCTCCATACCCAGATGAAAACTTTTCTAAAAAGATCATTGCAGGAGTACTCTCATTGATACCAAAAAAACAGATACATACGGCTAATCTTAACGAATTTCTTTCAGATGGGATGAATGGCTTTGAGATAAATCAAGATGGTTCAATAAGCATACCAGTTGAGGTTTATGTCAGGTCTTTTATAACATATAAGGTAAAGAAAAATGAGAGTATATTTAAGATCTCTAGAAGATTCGGAGTCAAACCTGAGGATATAATTAGGATGAATAATTTGGCAAGTATAAAATCTATCAAACCGGGCATGATTATAAAAATACCTGTAAATTATCGTAAAGTAGAGACCAAGAGTACAATTCACAAAACCAGTGTTCGTAGAAATGCCGATAGTGTGTCTTCTACCTCAGTGGTTATCCATAGGGTTAAAAAAGGAGAAACTCTTGAGAAGATATCAAAGAAGTATGGAGTTAGTGTTGAAAGTATTAGGAGATTCAACAATTTGAAAGTTTCGTCGAAGTTAAAACAAGGTCAGATATTAAGAATACCTGTTAGGTTCTCATAGAGTCTTTCTCTCTTATCAAATCAATTGTGAGTGATTCATTATGTTTCCTATTTATACAGTTTATTTTCTGTATATTCATTGTTTTCTGGACATCTTTTTATTTATCCTTGTATTATGAGGTTTAATGTTGTTGGCATGAAGGTTTTAGGTCAGGAAGGGAATATCATAAAAATAAGCCATCCAGAGGGGGGGTGCCGCGTATGTAGTGAAGGTTTTTTTGGTTATTATGATAAAAATAATGCAAGATCCTTCTTTGAATTTGTTTTTTCTAAGGAACATCAGGGACCACCTGGTTATGCTCATGGGGGATATATAGCCCTTTTCTTGGATGAAGTTATGAGTTTTTCTACATACGATTATTTTCCTGCACTCCTTGGAAAGATTGAAATTATGTATAAGAAGTCCGTACCACTTAATCAAAAAGTCTTGTTTGAATCAGAAATTAAGAAAGTAGATACAAGAAAAATTTTCGTCTCGGGATCTATAACCATTGATGGAAAAAAAATCGTTGAGTCACATGGGGTTTATGTGAGAATATGATTTATATATCTCTCAGTTGAGAATATGAATAATTTTTCAAAATTACAAGTGTATTCTAAAATATTTTGTTAATGTAATGTTTTTCATTTCATCAATTTCTAACATTCTTATCATTTATCAGCTGTCTTGGAAATTCGGTAATTCTAAACGATTTATTTTATTTTCAAATGAGCTTTACTTTGTATGAACATTGGATCACGAGGGATTTAAAAAATTTTTATGATAAAACCTAAACTTAACTTAAAATAGTATTGCGTATCTGAATTTTCTCTTACATTGGTTCCTAAAATTGCTCTATTGTGAAATTCAATTCTATTGATTAAATCTCTTTTTTCAAGAGAACATTCAAAATTGCAATAAAGAAATACTAAAAGTTTTATTGTTCTGAAGTGATTATATAGGTAGTTTCCCGAATTGTATTTATTTTATGGGACACAATTTTTGCCGAAGTGCTCTTCTGAAATATTTCGATCTTTCAAGATACCTTATATCTTTATTGGCGAAACAATTAAATTCTGATATTTACTTATGTTATTGCTTAATTGGGAATAATCTGTTAGATGAACATATAAAAGAGAAAAGCGCCATTTTTTATTCAAAAAGTTTTTATATTTTGATTTGCTGGAATGGTCTTTGCTTAGATCACGTATAGATATGACTTGATATTATCATCTCGTCTTCTTTAGTGATATAGCAAGCCGGATCGCTACCGGAAATTTCTCCTGTAGCAAGATAGGCTCTTGGTCTGAAACCACCGCATACATCCACAAACTTACATTCTCCGCATCTTCCTGTTAATTTTCTTCGGCCACTTCTCAAGAAATCCAAAATATTTGATGATGTGTTCCAGATTTCCGAGAAATTTTTTTCTCTAACATTCCCTAATGAGAAGTCTAACCAGAATTGGCTTAAGTGAACATTCCCCCTATGATCTATGACTGCTATCCTCTTCCCAGTTCCATCACCTCCCTGAATCTTAAGTCTTTCATATATATACTTTGCATTTTCTATTTCTCCATTCCTTATCTGGTATGCTATCAGATATATTCCATCACAAGGGTTGTCCACAGTCAATATTTCCATCCTCAGTTTCTTTGCTTTTTCTATCACGTTTCCCATAATTCTCCTTGTTTCATCTGTCTGTAAGGAGTCGCCGCAGATGTTTTTCCCTCTTCCGGTTGTGATAAGATGGTAAATGCAGAATCTTGAAACCCCAATGCTATCAGCCCATTCCAATATATCCATAAGTTCTCCAAGATTTCTTTTTGTTAGAGTAAGCCTGACGGAAACTCGTACCCCGTTTCTGATGCAGTTTTTTATTCCATCCACAGATAGATTAAAACTTCCTTTCTTACCTCTAAATTCATCGTGTATCTTTTCATTCCCATCTATGCTTATACCAACATAGCTTGCACCGGAACTTTTTATTTTTTCTACTATTTTTTCATCTATGAGAGTTCCGTTTGTGGATAGTGCAGGTTCAATCCCTTTATCACTTGCATAGCTGATTAAATCAAATATATCTTCTCTCATGAGAGGCTCTCCTCCAGAAAAGAGTATGACTGGGGACCCAAGTTCTGATAGATCATCTATTATTTTTTTTACCTCTTGGGTGCTCAGCTCTTCCGGGTCTTTTTTTGTTTTAGCACTGTAATAACAGTGTTTGCAAAAGAGGTTGCATACAGATGTGATGTTAAAAACTATAACGGGACAATACTTGCCATCCTTCTTGAAAGAGTGTCCTGTACCATATCTTAATTTATCGGACTTGCTTTCCCTTTGCGTTAAAAGCTTTGTAACTCCTATCATATTTGCTTCTCGCAGAACATTAAAAACTTTTATTTAGGACGCTGGTATAGAAAATTTTAACACAAAAATCAACCAGCAAGCTAAATTTACAATTTTTAATGGTTCTGAATCTGTTCTTGAATTTCTTTAATATTTGTTTTGGAATTATTAGTTGAATCTTCATATTTGAAACCTGAGATTTGATGAATGAGAAGAGAGACGATAGTGTTCTGCCTGATTGCAAAGTATGATTGATAATAAATGATAGCAAATATGAGAGTATAGTATTGGTAGGGCGTGATGATTTTTTGTTTTAATTTGCCCCCAAGCAAAATTTTGGATGCTTCTTGAAACTCAATGTATCAGCCTTACAAAAAACCAATTCATTTTTTCCTTCTTGGATCAAGTATGTATTAGAATTCCTCACTGCTCCCATATGCAGGAAGGATCTTCTGAAAATGGATTTCCTTTGTAGGAGTATGCTCTGGCTCTTGAACCTCCGCATATGTTCTTGTAATTACATCTACCGCATCTACCTTCAAGGAGTTCCGGTTTTCTAAGGTTTCTCATTAATGGATTTTGACGATATATTTCAGAAAGCGGTTTCTCACGAATATTTCCACATGATATAGGTAAGAAACCTGATGGAAAAACTTGGCCTAACTTGGATACAAAGACAAATCCCTTGCCTGAATTTATGTTCATTGGAGTTCTTGGTTCTCTTGGTTTCAAATTTTTATCTTTTACAATTCTGGTAAGTTTTTCTCTTAGAAAAAAGTATAAATCTCCAACTTTTATTGTTTTAGTGAAATCTTCTCCAAGCTTTTCCGCTGACATTCTCTGGAGGAATATTCTTTTGTATTGATGCCCTTCTGTAGTTTTTGTATACACAAAGTGTCCGGCATCATAAAGAAAATTCATCACATCTTCATACTCTTGAGGAGATATTTGAAGACTATCTTCTGCACGCCCAACTTTTACGAGAAAAAAAAGACTCCATGTCATAGCACCCTTTTCCTGAACTATTGAGAATATATCCGCAAGTTCTGTCTTGTTGAGATTTGTAACTGTAGTATTTATTTGGATTTTTAGACCATTTTTTCTACATGCATCCCACAGAAGCATCGTCCTCTGAAATACTCCATTTACTCCTCTGAAACTATCATGAGTTTGCTCAGATGCTCCATCTAAAGATATTGATATTGCCTTAACGCCTCTTTTTTTCATCTCTACTATCTCTTTTTCTCCAAACAAGGGGGTTACTGATGGAGAAAGAGATATAGGAAGTCCTTTTTTCACTCCATAATCTACTATATCAAATATGTCTTCCCTCTTGAAAGGATCACCTCCAGTCAGGATAACGAGTGGGTAAGGTTTCCCAAAAGATTCTATGTCATCAAGTAGAGACTTGGCCTCATCAAAACTTAACTCATCAGGATCTCTGAATGGAGAAGAGTTTGCTCTGCAGTGTTTGCACGCAAGATCACAAGAATATGTTACTTCCCATATGACCATGAATGGTTTCTTATTAAAATCAAAATTCGCAAATCTTATCCCTATATCCATTTTACTACTTCTCCAAAAAATGTAAGATAAAATACAAATGCTTTTTCAAGCTTCAAAATGAATGAGAAATTATTGCAAATTCTATTTCTTGTTTTTAACCTATCTCCTTTTCACTTTGTTTTGTCTCATGTCTTTCTTCGGTTTTGTTTTTTTGTTGACGTTCTTTGACTTGATGATGATATTTTTAAAAAGGAAATTGGAGAAATTAATAAAAATACGCAAAATGATTTTGTTTTTATTGTTCCATGTTTCTGATAAATCTTACGTTTTCAATGAAAATTATGATAATCTTGGTTTGAGTGGAGAAAAATAAAAATTAAACTTGTATTTTGAAAGTCTTGAAGACTTTATCTCAAAAATACTCAATATGGCAAAGAAGTTATTTATAGGTATTTTCTTATTATTTGCCTTGACTTTTTCTTCTTACTATATTTTGTATAGTAGCAGGAAAAATCCAGATATAGTTGCAGAAGTTAGAAGCGAGTTTTGGCAGAAGATATCTATTCAAGGGCTTCCAATAGGATATCTCGTTGTAAGATCAAAAGATAAAAGTATTGAAGAAAATATGAATATGTTTATAAAAGCTTTAGGTTCTTCAAGAGAAGTGAAAACAAAACTTGTTTGGGAGAAGCAAAGTAATCTATCTATGAAGAGTTTGATATTTGAACTATATACTGAAGGTTCAAGAAATGTCATCAAGGCATATGTCAAGGATAAAAAAATGGAAATACAAGTTGGAGAATCTAAAAAATACTTTGATTTGGATAGCGATGTTTATACTGGTACCTCTTATATATTCATAATAAGCTCTCTTTTGAAATCTAAGAACTTTAAATCTTTTGAGTTGCTCTACTTTGATCCATCTGTTTTAAGACTTGATAAATTAAAGATAAAATATGAGGGAAAAGAAAATGGATTTATAGTTCTATCTAAATCATTTGCAGGTGTGAATTCTAAAATTTACTTTTCTGAAAGCGGAGATTTTGTAAGGGAATATGGACCAGCGGGGATAACACTGGAAAAATCATCTTATGATTCGGTTATTTCCTCTTTAAGCAAATCAGATATTGATATAATATTCTCTACTTCTTCAAAAGCCTATGGTAATCTTCCATATATTGATGATAGAAGAAAAATATCTTATGTCAAACTTCTTATTGAAGGAGTCGAAGATATCCCGAGTTTCTTTCCTTTTCAGAAGGTATCAAAAGAGACAGCATCAGGAGTTACAAGGATTTATGTTGAGTTAGAAAAAAGTTATCTTGAGCAGAAAGATGTTCCTGATATGTATGTTAAGCCTGAACCATTGATTGAATCTGATTCAAAAGAGTTGAAAGCCGTAAGTGAAAAAATAACTGGTTCTAAACGTGCGGAGATCGCTAAGAATGTTTCCGATTGGGTTTACAGAAATTTAGAGAAAGCTTCTGTTCTATCCATGCCATCAGCGTTAGAAGTTTTGAGAACGCGTAAAGGGGACTGTAATGAGCATGCTATTCTTACTGTTGCTATTTTAAGATCTCTGGGAATTCCTTCCAGGGTTGCTTTTGGACTTGTATATGATAGTGGTTCTTTCTTCTATCATGCATGGGTTGAGTTCCACGATGGAGACAAATGGGTAAGTTTTGATCCAACATGGGGTTTATTCCCTGCGGATATATTGAGAATTAAAATCGGAGATGGTAACGTATCGGAGTGGGTTGAGGTTCTAAAATATGTCGGAAAGGTAAAAATAACTTTTCTTGAGTGGAAGATATAAAAATCCCAAAAAAAGTATATGTTAGAATGATTTATCAAAATTGAGAAAAATAATGAGTAGGGGCAGAGCTCACATAATAGGCGTTTGTGGAACAGCAATGGGTGGAGTTGCTGTTATCCTCAAAGAACTCGGCTTTGATGTCTCTGGATCGGATGCTATGTTCTTTCCTCCTATTTCTCTTCAGCTTGAAAAATATGGAATTAAGACATATCAATTTCACCAGGAAAATGTTAAGGACAAGGATATAATTGTTGTCGGTAATTCTGTTGGAAAAGATAATCCGGAGGTCCTTCAAGCTCAGGCTATGGGTAAGAGACTTTATTCCTACCCAGAGATAATAAATGAATTTTTTGGGAAGAAAGATTTTTTCGTTATAGCTGGAACTCACGGTAAGACAACAACTACGTCTCTGACCGCTTATATCCTGTGGAGGGCTGGATTTAATCCTTCTTTTCTTGTCGGAGGAATCCCTATAAACTTTGGAGTGAGTGCCAAAGTTAATTCGGGTGATATTTTTGTAATAGAAGGAGATGAATACAATACTTCATTTCTTGATAAAAGACCTAAATTTTTCCATTTCAAACCAAAGAGAGCTGTTATAGGTCCGGTTGAGGTTGACCATGTTGATATGTATGATACATTTGATGACTATAAAAAAGCATTTGAGGATTTTGCGAGGACCGTTGAAGAGCGTTTGTCTTATTTTAACTCTCAGGTCGTAAGCTCTATTGCAGGCTCATCTGGTGCAAAAGTGAAGCTTTCATACAGTTATGAAAATCCCGCCGATTTTTATCCAAAAGATATAAGAAAGTTAGATATAGGATATTCATTTCTTGTTCCCGGATATGATGATTACCGCTTTACAATCAAAATTTTAGGAAGACATAATATAGTCAATGCGCTTTCAGTCTTTGCTTTACTCAATGATATGGTTCCTCCTAATGATTTTGTAGAATATTTAAGAGATTTTCATGGAGTTAAGAGGCGACTTGAAGTTCTCTATTCTTCAAAAAGGGTTTATATTATAGATGATTTTGCCCATCATCCTACCGAAATAGAGACAGGTATTTTATCTTTGAGGGAGTTTTTTGATATCGTTATTGTTGCTTTTGAACCTCGTTCTTATACTTCAAGAACAATTTATCATCAAGAAGGTTTTAAAAGGTCGTTTGAATTAGCTGATGCTGTCTTTATAGGAAAGATATTTAGAGAAGAAAGAATACCCCCTGAAAAGAGGCTTAATCCAAACGATATTGTTTCTCATCTCCAGAAGAAGGGAGTCTATAGTGTCTATTCAGAAAATGTTTCAGATAAAATTTTAGATTATATAGGTAGTAGATACACCAGGACTGAAAAGAAGATCGTGATTGTTTTTATGACAAGCGGAGACTTCTACGGAGAGAGAGAAAAGTTTGTTGCTGAGTTCAGAAAAATCATATCTGTAGTTTGATTCTTATTTTGTAAGAATCACTAATATAAATAGATGTCCGATGAAGAAAAAAGAGAAACCTATAAGCCTTTACTTTCTGATGAAGAAGTAAGGCGTGCAAGGGAGATTTTCAGAGGTTATTCCGAAAAATGGAAAAGTGTGGGATCACTTTTTGTTAGAACTAAGAGAGAAAAGATCGTTGATGTAAAGGAAATACAGAATAAAATCTTGAAACTCAAAAAGGAAAAAGGAGCTTTGATTTTGAGTCACAATTATATGCTCATTGAGATCCAAGAAATAGCAGATTTTGTTGGAGACTCATTAGAGCTTGCTATAAAAGCAGCTGAATCTCCAGAAAAGCTTATAGTCTTCTGTGGAGTCCATTTTATGGCCGAGGGAGTTAAAATCGTATCTCCAGAAAAGACTGTCCTTTTACCGCGTCTTGAAGCAGGGTGTTTCATGGCTGATATGATAAATACATCTGCTTTGATAAAGTTCAAGCAAAAGTATCCGGGTTTTCCCGTTGTCTGTTATATAAATACAGATGCCTCTGTGAAAGCTGAAAGTGATATATGTTGCACCTCTGCTAATGCCGTAAAAATAGTTGAATCAGTTAAATCAGATCAGATACTTTTTATACCAGATAGAAACCTTGGACTTTATGTCCAAAGATTTACTACCAAAAAAATAATTCCTTGGGATGGATGGTGTAATGTTCATCACAGGTTCAGACCCGATGATATAAAGAAGTTGAGAGAAAGGGAACCAGATGTTATTGTAGTTGTGCATCCGGAGTGCTCACCGGAAGTTATAGACCTGGCAGATGAAGTCTTTTCAACAGGTGGAATGGTTAAATTTGCTAAAGAAACTAAAAGTAAAAAGATAGCTTTTGCGACAGAAGAAGGACTTGTTGAAAGAATAAGAAGAGAAAATCCAGATAAGGTGATACTTTCTGTTGGTTCTCCAAAGACATGTGTCAATATGAAGTCAATAAGGATTCAAGACGTTCTTTCTTCTTTGGAGGAAGAAAAGTATAAGATAGAAGTTCCACCTGATATAATAGAGCGGGCTCGTATCCCGCTTATAAGAATGCTTGAAATCTCAAGGGGATCAGACTTTGTCAAAAAGATCTTTCATAAGCAAATATACTTATGATCTTTTTGCTTTTTTTGTTTTTATTCTCTCTTTTTTCTTGCCAGAAACATCCAAATTTTGTTTTTCTCCCAGATAAAACCTTAGAAGTTGAGAAACAAGATTTATCATGGGTTGGGAAAATCGGCAGAAAGGAGATGTTTAGAACATCTCAATTAAGTTTTCATATTGTGAAACTCGAAGAGGGGGAGAAACCTCATTTTCATATGAATCATGACCTTTTTGTGATCGTTTTGAAAGGCTACGGAACTTTTTTTATAGGTGAAAAGAAATATGAAATGAAGGACGGTGATTCTGCATTCGTGCCAAAAGGTGTTAAGCATTACTTTGTACCAAAGAGTAAGAAGGTTTATGCTGTTGTTGTGTTCAATCCACCGTTTGATGGTATGGACAATGTCCTAATCAATGAATAAAATTTTTTAGTTATAGAAACTCATTAGCACCGAATCTTGGGATAACTCCCGCTGATGCAGTGATATACCGTGAATTAAATGAATCTTGATTCGTCCGTTATTCTATAATGTCAGATTTTCTATAGAAGAACATGTTTCCCTCAAACACTGGTTCAAATATTTCAGTGATTACTGAGATCCTTTCTGCCGGTCCTAAGACTAAGTATCCATTTCTGTTAAGTATGGACCAGAATGTTTCTGCAAGTTCATTTCTTGTTTTCTCATCAAAATATATTATCACATTTTTACAGAATATTATATCAAATTTCCCTAGCATTTTCATGCGGATTTTATCTGTAAGGTTTATTCTTTCAAAAGAAACATTTTTAGATACTAAATCTTTGAGCCTCCAGGTGTTTTCGTCTATTCTATCAAAGTATTTAGGCAAGAGATATGGAGTGATTCCTCGCAAGGAGTATGTAGAATATATCCTTTCTTTTGCTTTTTGAATAAAGTCATCATTTATATCCACACCTATAACTCTATATGGTATTTGTGGATATTTTTCTAACATATATATTGAAAGAGTGTATGGTTCTTCACCTGTAGCACATCCTGCAGATAAAAATACCAGAGATTTTTTACCTCCTGCCTCAATATATTTTTTAAGTATCCTATCAAAAAACACATCTATTTGGATCTTATCTCTGAAAAATTGTGTCTCTCCTATTGTTATAAGTTTAACAAGTTCATTTATTTCTTTTTGATTGTGATCCCTACAAATTTTTATATATGTTCTCGGATCTACACCAAGGAGCTTCACTCTAGGTTTTAGCTTGTAATTTAAAAGGTAGATCTTTTGGTCTTCCATATATATCCCAGAACTTTTCCATATTATGTCTCTTAACTCTTTTAGTTCGGATTCTGAAAAATCTAATACATGCTCTTCCATTCAATACAATTATTAATTAAATTATAGTCTCTTTCTATAAAGTGCTATCTATCAAAAAATAAAACTTAATTTATCTAGAAGTTCAAAAACCAAAATACAGCATACTTATGTATTGTTAATTTAATTTATTTATTTTTTGTCTTATATTTGACTAAAAATTCTTATTCTGAACTAAAATTTAACATTATGCAAATGATTAACTTACCGTCTTGGGTTTGGGTTCTCTCTGTTCTCATAATCGGATTGATGACATGGCTTGTATTCTATTACTTACCTGTTGTAATGAAAACGACGGTTAGTTTTGTTTTCTTCTCAGCTATTATATTGATCGTTTCTGTGTGGTTTGGTACAAAATCTATGGAAAAATTCGTTAGGGAATGGAGTGAGTATGAGGTAAGCAGAATAAAAGAAGGAGCATTTACATTCTTAGAAAGAAGAAAAAGTGATCACAGAACAATTGTCCGGAGGTTTTTGGATGAACCAGAGAAGATAATGGAGGATAAGTTTGTAAAAACTATAGTTGACTATATAGCTATTGTTGGTGAAGATGGGAAAATACAGGTTTCTAACAGAAACTTTGATTTTATCCCGCCAAGAATTGAAGAAGATTTCAAACAGTTTTTTATTCCCCTTAATGATGGGGTCTATCTCATTACATTAGGTAAGTCAGCAGTTGGTAAGTTGATCATTATAGGAGAGAAGGCAGATATAAGGCTACTTCCAGCTCTTCAAGGTATGCTTTCTATAAATGATATCTATATTTCAAAGGGAGAAAAGGGTAAGTCAGAAGACCTTCTGAAAAATGCAGAGGTAGATCTTGGAGGAGGTATAAGATTAGTTATGGTTCCAAACTACGATCTTATTTTCCAGCTGATTTCAAATCTTGTTTCCGATACTTCAATGAGTCTTGGAGTTTCTCTTGCTCTTGCTGTTATCTTTTTTGCATTTTTGTCTTTGGTATATATAAGAAAACCTCTTATGGCTCTGATTTCTGCATCAACAGAGGTTGAAAAGGGAAATTTTGAATATGAAATACAACAAAGACCAAAGGGAGATGTTGGAAAACTTATAAATACGTTCAATGGTATGATAAGGGGGCTCAGAAGAAGGGATGCACAAATAAAGTATAGAAATGAACTCCTTTCTGCTATAAAGGAACTCGCAAGGTCTATCTTGAATGAATTTGATAAAGAAAAAATATTTGGTATATGTGTAGATGTTTCCGCTATCAAAACAGGTTCAAAGTGTGCTATATTCTACAGTAATAAAGTTAGATATTCTGAACCTGTAGATTTAAATAATGATGAAGTCAGCTCTATTCCTGATGAGGAAATCATTAAAAAGAATGGGAACTATATAATATCCTATGAGATATCTGCTCAAAAGGAAGAAGGTAAAATAATCTATGGAAGATTCGTTGCCCAACGAGATCGTGATTTCCTGCAAGAGGAAAAAGAATTTTTTATGTCTATTGTGAACTATGCTGCATCGGCTTGTTTGAGAAGCGATTATGTTATGAAGTTAAAACTATTACAATCAACAGATGCTATCACTGGATTATTTAATTCAACATTCTTTAAATCAAGTGTAAAAAGAGAGGCTTCCATGCTTAAAAGGTTTCAGAGGGATTTTTCCATTGTTTTCATAGATGTAGAGAACTCTTCTGAAATAATAGATAGATTCGGCAATATAATATGGGAAGACATAATCAAGGCTATAGCTATGATAATGAAGAAATCTGTCAGAACATATGATATTCCTGCAAGACTCGGGAATGATAGATTTGCTCTTTTGCTTCCTAACACGACCTCACAAAATGCTAAAGTCGTTGAAGCTAGGGTTAGAGATATTATAGCTTCTGCTCCAGAAATACCATCATTACCTGAACTTGAAATGAAAGTTAATGTTTTTTCAGTCTCTACTGATATTTCATCTGTTGATGAAATCCTTAAAAGGCTTGATGAAAGAATAACATCTGTTCAAGATAAACCAATTTGACAAAAAGAGAAATTTTTAGTCAGAAAAATTAAAATTTTTCAGTGTTAAAAGAAAAATCGCCTGAGGAAAAAATAAAAGATATAGAATACGCTTTTTTTAAGGGGTATCCTATCTATGGTAAAAGAAGGAAAGAAAAAAAAATTTGGTATTATGTATTCTCCGTCCTTGCTGCTTTGGTTCTTTCTGGATTAATTTCCTTCTTTATGCTTTCCAGAAAACCTAAACAGAAAAAAATTGAAAAAATTCCTGAAATTTCTGGGAAAGCAGTTTGTATATTGTATGCTCCATACGATGATGAAGCTATAAGAATTGCTCTTGACCATGGTGTCAGGGATATAAAAATTGTTTCGGAGAAAAAACAGAAAAAAAATAATATAAAACCTTTTGTAGGTGATTTCAAATCTTTTGATGACTCCCTTGTTGTATCATCGAGATTAAACACTAAGTCAATTCCAAATAGAATAGAGAAAATGAAAGATATCTGGAGGGTTTATATTGATGCAGATGTTCCGGAAATAAAAGGATACTTTGATAAAGAACTATCTCCGATAAATATATCAAGCATTGAGAAACTTTTGTCTCAGAGATTCAATGAGGTTGTGAAGATCGAGGTTTCTGTGCAAGAAATACCTGTTGCAAAGGTTGTCATGGAATTTTCTGATTTAGGAATGTGTGAGAAAATTCTGAATGCTTTTAAGTTGAAGGGTAAAATTATAGAAGGAGGGGTCAAAATTAAAGATTAGATATGATTATTTGGGATACAGAGAATAATATCGGAATTGAAGTCCATAGATCTTTTAAGAAAGTGGAGATAAGTTTGGTTGAGCAAAAACCAGTGAAGGGAGATATTGCATTTTTTTTTCCTGATCCTTTCTATATGACAATAAGGTTTTTTGATTTCTATTTTGGTGGAACTCGTGCAAAGAAAGCTTGTGAAGTTGAATTATCTTCATTGGAAATGTTTCAGGGAGATAAGTATTTGATATGGACCCCAAGGCGTAAAGGAACATCTATTGCTATGATATATGAAGGAGATTATATCAAAAGTATTGTTTCTGAAGGTGCAGATTATATTATATTCAAGCCAGTTTGCCTTCTTCACCTTTGTGATGATGGTTATGTTGTTGTTGATGTTGGTCAGAACACTGTATCTTGTGCTTATAGGTGGGACGAAAATTTTTTCAGACTAGCTTTCTTTAAGTATAGCCATCCAGAAGATATAAGGAATCAGATTATGATATTTCTTGCTTCCTTGAAGATGAGAGAGGATATAAAATTCAAAGTCTGTGGAAGGGCATTCAATCTATTTCCTTTTGAGGCATATGTTGTTAAACCCTCTGAAGTTTTCGGTGTGGGGATTGAGGATCCTTCATATACCTCTCTCTTTTGCGCAGCTCTTGGAAAATACCCTGATATAAAACTTAAGCTCTCAGATCGACGTCCAAGTATAGAAATGATCATGCATAAATCCTTTGGAATATCAGCTCTACTTTTTTTTATCCTATCTTCTGCTGTTTTCCCGCTTTTTTTTGAATCTTCTTACCTGAATAAAAAAATGAGAAAACTCATCAGTGAATCCTCTGATATTTTCTCTGCTGTTTTCCCAGATAAAAAAACTCAAGACTATTACTCTCAGATGAAAGTTGAATATTTAAGATATAAGAAATTTAGCGAAAGGTCAAGTTTTCATATTTTTGCAAAGTTTGCTGAATCAGTATCTGCTCATATTATAAGGGTAGAAGATTTTTCTTTGGATTCAGATGAAATTTCTGCTCAGCTTCTTGTCAAAGAGATATCAGATGTTGAGAAAGTAAAGGAGAGCCTTGGAAAATTCATAAGAGATGTCAAAGTTACATCAACTGTGAGGAGCCGTGAAGGTGACTCTTATATAATAAGGGTGAGTGGAAAAATATAATATTTCTTTTTTTAGATGATCGGGATTTGATATAATTTGAAAGATAGTAGAGATTGAGTTTCCGGTAAAGTGTTCTATAAATCCATATTTCATTCACAAGAAACACAGATTTTTAATTGTGATAGGAGAACTCATAAGAGATTTAGTAATTGAATTAGATAAACTTTCAATTCCAGAGGACCTGAATTTCATTTTAGATTTCCAGATAAAGAATCTCAATCTATCTGCTGAAATAGGTAGAAAGGCGATAAAATATGAATACGAGAGAGCGAAAAAGTTCTTAGGTGATGAAATCTTATCTGCGAGCATCAATGCAGCAGCTTCTATTTTTTATGACTGGGATGATTATCTCTTTGCTGGACATACAGGTCATTCCTCTGTCTTTGTCTCCCAAGCTTTAACCAAAGATCCTGAAAAGTTCATAAAATCTGTTCTTATAGGAAATGAGATAGGTGGTAGAATAGGGATACTCTGTCTTATTGGACCCCTTAATGGGCAGATGATGTCATATATACACGGTATAGTGTCTTGTGTTCTAACAGAATATATTCAGGGAGATGTATCAAATATTCCAGAAAGATTTTCATACTATATATCTAATCCGAATTTTCTCACATATGGTGGTTTTATGGGAGGCAATACAAAAATCTTTTCTTCGGTTTTTCCAATAGTTTCTGGTATGCTTACATCAGTCTTTGAACTTGGAAGTAATAATTTCTCGGAAGGAGGCTTTCTTGACCTTTTTTCATTCTCTTCGCTGAATGAAAAGAAATTAGAAGAAATATTCTCACCGTCATTCTTTCTCACAAGAACTCTTATGGTTAAGAAATATCCAGCTTGTGCGTATATTATACCTCAAATAGAGTGTGCATTATCTATAAGAGATCAAATAGAAGACATTGAAGGAGATGTGGATATTGGGAAAATCAAAAAAATAAAAATTGAATATTCAGCTATAAATCAAATTCTTGATAAAATATCTTCAAGATTCTTTACGGAAAATTTTTCGAACAGAATTCCTTTGCAGTTTTCAACTCCTCTTGCTTTCTCTCTAGCACTCCTTGGGAAGGGTGATTTCAATTGTAGATCTTATTCAAATTTTATCAAAAGCGATCTTTTTAGAATCTACGGAAAAATTCAGACTGTGCATAACCAATCTTTTACAGTTAAGATTATCAAGAATGTTTTGAAACACTTCCATTTTATTCCCATGCCGAACATCAGTAAAATTGGAAATATATTGTTGGAAATTGTAAAGGATAGAGCTATTCTGGACATATCTCCAAAATTTATATTTGATCTAATCTTGAATCTTCAGGGAGATAGAGCGAATCCTGATGATTTTCAATTCGTTTTCCCAACTCGCGTTCAAGTTTTCTATGGAGATATTGTCTTTGAAGAGGAGAAAGAATCACATTCTTTCTTGGCAAGAAAGATGAAAAAAGAAGAAGTTGAAGATTTTTTAAAGTTCAAAAGTCTCTGTAAGATCTGAATTAATTCACTTTTTTGATATGGAAAGGTAATATTTAGGGTATCATACTTTATTCAAATAAATCCTTGTATAGAATTAGTAATGTTTTTAAAGCTTGAGGAATATCTAAAATTAAAGTGTTATTCTTGATAAGCTTATTTCAAAATATACTAAAATCTCATAAATTGCGGGATTTTTCAACCTATTACACTGAAAAAATTAGGAAAGGAAAGCTGGATGATGTGTCCAAATACTATAAAACAGAAATCAATTCTCAAATAGATCTGAATTTTATGTAAGCTGCAGAAATAATAAAATATTGAGTTATCTATGAATTTATTATGTCAATTAACATAACAAGTCTAAAAGTTTTGATGCATATGTCAATCAACATAAGCGATAAAAATCTGCAAAATTGTAAAGCTAAACTTTTTCTAGAAACTTATTTTCCTGTATGAGTCAGTTTCCGCAAGCAGAGCTTATAGAGAGGATTGATTTTTCTGAGGATCTTGGTATGTTTAAGTTCCGTTTTCCTGAGAAATCTAATTTTGTTCCGGGTCAGTATGCTACTATTGGCCTTGAAGGTGAAGATGGAAAGATAATATGGAGGCCATATTCAATAGTATCGTCCCCATATGAAGATTTCATTGAATTTTATATAGAATTGGTTCCACATGGGAAGCTTACTCCGAAGATATGGAAGCTTAAAGTGGGGGATAAGGTCTGGATAAGGCCAAGAATTGTTGGGAAATTTAACTTGTCCCAGGATGTAAGCAATCATATTTTTGTTTCTACTGTCACGGGTGCAGCACCTTTCATAAGTATGATAAGAACACAAAAATATGATCTTGAGTCTGGTAGGCTAAAGGTTCCTCATCGTTTCCTAATACTTCATGGAGCTTCAAGATCTTGGGAACTTGGAATATATCTCAAAGAATTATCTGAGTTATCGAAAAAAGTCGATTGGCTTATATATATCCCAACTGTTTCAAGACCATGGGAGGACCCTCAATGGACAGGTGAGACGGGTAGGGTGGATGAAATAGTTAGAAAGTATATAGATATGTATTCTTTCAATCACACAAACTCTGTTGCTTATCTCTGTGGAAATCCGGATATGATACAGAATGTCAAAGGTATTATGAGGAGAGCAAGATTTCCAGAAGACAGAATAAAGGAGGAAAAATATTACTGATGATTTCTTTCCTTATATTTTTCGGACCTCCCGGTAGTGGTAAAGGAACACAGGGTAAGATGATTTCTCGTGAGCTTGGAATTCCTCATATAGCAACAGGTGATATAATGAGGGAAGCTGTTGCTTCTGAAACAGAACTTGGAAGAAAAGTAAAAGATTATATAGGACGGGGGCTACTTGTGCCAGATGATGTGGTCATAAAGATAATTGAGGAAAGGTTGAGTAAAGATGATGTAAAGCAAGGTTTTATACTTGACGGTTTTCCAAGAACATTAGAGCAAGCTGAATCTCTTGATAGACTCTTTGCAAAGCTCGGTATAAAAGATTTTAGGGTCATATACTTTGATGTTCCAGATGATGAAATTGTAAAAAGGGTTTCAGGAAGAAGAACCTGCATAAAATGTGGGAAAGTTTATAACATATTTTTTAATCCACCGAGAGTTCAGAGTAAATGTGATGATTGCAAGGCGGACCTTCAGGTTAGGGAAGACGATTCAGAGGAGAAAGTTAGGAAGAGGCTTGATGTTTATAGAAATAGCACGCTACCAGTTATTGATTTTTACAAAGAGCGTGTTATCAAAATATCAGCGGTTGGAGATATAGAAAGCATAAAGAAAAAAATCATACAAAGCATATCAAAATAGTATTTCCTGTTTTATAGGTTATGTTTATTTAGTGGGTAAAATTAAACTTATAATCATGCTTTTTAGCTCATCACCAGCTTATACAATCCTTGTAAGACTAAGGTTCAAAAATAGAGTGGGAATGCTCGGACTTGTAACATCTGTAATAAATGATGTAGGGGGAGAAGTAAGAGGCATAATGGTTGTTGAATCAGGGAGAGATTGGATAACTCGTGAGATTCATATAAATGTTAGGGACGGTTCGCATGCTAAAGAGGTTATAAAAAATATATCAAAAATAGAGGGGGTCGTCGTTGAGTCTGTTTCAGATAGAACGTTTATCTCTCATCTTGGAGGGAAACTTGAAGTTATTTCAAAAAGAAAAATAGCGACATCGGAAGACCTTTCAAGAGTATATACTCCCGGGGTTGGGAGAGTTGTTAAAGCTATAGAGATGTATCCAGATACCGTTTTCACGCATACTATAAAATCTAATACTGTTGCGATCTTAACAGATGGTTCCGCTGTTTTGGGTTTTGGAAATGTTGGACCATATGCAGCTATACCTGTTATGGAGGGAAAAGCAGCTATTATGAAGGAGTTTGCTGGGATAAACGGATTCCCAATATGTCTTGCTACTCAGGATGTAGATCAGATTGTTTCCATTGTTCAGAAGATATCTCCAGTTTTTGGAGCATTCAATCTTGAAGATATCGCAGCTCCGAGATGTTTTGAAATAGAAAAAAAGTTGAGTGAAACCTTAGATGTTCCTGTTATGCACGATGATCAACATGCTACAGCTATTGTAGTGGTTGCTGCTCTCTTGAACTCTCTTAAGGTTGTTGGGAAGAACCTTTTTGATATAAAGATAGTTATAAATGGTATCGGAGCAGCCGGATATGCAACTGCTTCGCTCCTTCTGAAATTGGGAATAAAAAATATTATACTTTGTGATAGAAAAGGTGCTATAGGTAGAAACGGTGAAAATGCTCTTAATGATTATCAGAGATACATATCACAATTTACAAATGAAGATAATTACACAGGTGATTTGAAAGGAGCCTTGAAGGGTGCAGATGTCTTCATCGGTCTTTCAGTAGGAGATATACTCAAGGGGGAGGATCTAAAAGTTATGAACAAAGATGCTATTGTTTTCGCGCTTGCGAACCCTATACCGGAAGTGAATCCACTTGAAGCAGAGAAATATGTCAGAATTGTAGCAACTGGAAGATCAGATTTTCCAAATCAGATAAACAACGCTATAGTTTATCCTGGTTTCTTCAAGGGGCTACTGCAAGCCCGAGCTACTAAAATAAACGATGATATGAAAATAGCTGCAGCTTATGCTATATCTCACCTTATAGATGAATCTGAACTATACGAAGAATATATTATCCCATCTATTTTTGACCTAAGAGTTGTTGATACTATTGCCGAGGCTGTTTCCGCTATCGCTATAAGAGATGGACTTGTAAGAAAAATAAACCCAGTAAAAGACATAGTTGAAATCTAATAGATGTAGCTGATATTCTATTTTAGCACATTAGATTTCTCTAAATCTCAAGAGGATAATTATAATAAGGAAATCTAAATTCTTCTGTCTAATCGTCTGAATACTATGCTTTCATCCTTATCTCCTTGTTTTTCGTCATTTCTGTCTTTATTTTCTTTGTCTTTCTTACGTCTTTGCGATAGGAGAGCTTTTCTTTTTCTTTCCTCATCTTCTACAGGTTGAATCATTTCACTTTTGTTTGTTTCAGGTATTGTTTCTGTTTTTTTTTGGGACTCCTTTCCTTCTGCTATTTTTTGCATGTGCTGTATTGATTCTGCCACTTGAGGGTTCCCAACATTAGTCTGAATCCTTTCTGCATTTACCGTCTGTATAACTGTTTGTTGGAATTCAACCCTCATTCCAAATTAATATTAATCGGATTTCAGAAAAATATTTTGATTCCGATTTTTTATATTTTAAATTTCCTTAGGTTTTATTTTATTCTCCGTTTGTATCTAAACTGATTAGCTGTTTCAAAATGTCCCAAAGTTAGAATGTATCAATTTATGAAAAATTAAAGAATTAAACTCCTTTATCAAACTAATCTTCTTGAAGTTTTCAAATATTTTCTTATCATTCTGTATCTTATTATTAGTTCTTATGCGAAAGCTTACGTTCCCAAAAGGTAGTACTATATATGCTCAGGGTGAAGTTATCAATTATGTTTTTATAGTCAAAAAAGGTAAAGTGAAACTTTACTTCCTGGATAATGGTAAAGAGTTTTCTTTTGACCTTGTTGATCATAATGAAATCTTTGGCGGCTTTGGAGAAGCACAAGAGTTCGCTCAGTCTTTTGAGGATTCCCAAATTATTCTCATCTCATTTGATGAACTTCGGAGATTGAAAAGAAACACCCTATTATGGATTCTGGAGAGAATGAATCAGAGATACAAGATATCTAAATTGAGAATGAAGAAACTTGCTTTTATGTCTCTTGAAGATAGGATTATACATACAGCTTTGTGGCTTGCCCAAAAAGTTGGTAATTTAGAAGATGGCAAAATTATTCTTAATTTATCCCATGAAGATTTCGCTTCTTTTTGTGGAGCAACAAGAGAATGTGTTTCAAAAGTTCTTTCACAAATGAAGAATTCCGGTTTAGTTGAAACAGGAAGAAAAAAAATTGTGTTATACATCACAGAAAAAAGTCGTGTTTGGGGACTACTATAAATTAAGGAGGTTTGATTCCATGGCAAGAGTTATAATTCATAAAGAAAAATCACCTATTGAGGTAAAGGTTGGTGATAAAAGTGTTTGGATATGCCGTTGTGGGCTTACAACAAACCCTCCGTATTGTTCAGGAAAGCACAAAGAAATAAAAGATGAAGATGATCAGAAGCTTTACATTTATGAGCAGGATAAAAAGTATGAAGTTGAACTAATAAAAAGGGAGGTGAAATAAAATGGAAAAGATAAAAGATATTGGCTCACTTATAGGAAGAATAATAGTCGGAGTTTATTACAGCTTTGCTGGAATAGAACATTTTACAAACCTTAAGGGCATGGCAGGGTATGCTGCATCAAAAGGTGTTATACTGCCGGAGCTTGCTGTTATTTTCACCGGAATCCTTCTTCTTGTCGGAGGTTTGACTATTCTTACTGGGTTTCTACCTGTTTTAGGGGTTCTTGCTCTAGTAGTGTTCTTCCTTCCAGTTACCTTTATTATGCATGACTTCTGGAATGTTCAAGATCCACAGATGAGAACTTTTCAGACAATAAGCTTTATGAAGAACATGGGGCTTATGGGATCTGCTCTTATACTTCTTGCAATCCCTGAACCTTGGAAATTTTCTATCAGTAAAAAGAAAAAGGAATAATCAGAAAGTTGTCCCGATTTTTCTCTTTTAAAGTAAAAATCGTTCAAGAATTGATCTATATGTGAATTGAAGCTTAAGTTTCTCTCCTATAGATGCGATTAATACATCTTGTTTTTCACTTTTGGTTTTTTCACTTATTATTCTTGGAATGTATCGCTGCTGAATCAAGTGTGAAATATCTTAAGGAAAATTTTTTTCTTTTTTGCAGACTTATAATCTAGATTCTCGGATATCTCGAGAAATATTTTTCTTACAAAACTTGTTTCTTATAATTGGAAGAAATCTGAAAAAAATAACTTATGATTTCAGCATAAATTAGAATATGTATCATGGTTTTGAGAGATAAAATTACAGATGAAGAGTTGTTGAGCTATGTGAGGCAGAGGTTAGATGATCTTACAAAACCAAAAGATAGTTTAGGGTATCTTGAGAAGATAGTCGAGAAATTCGCTCTGATCACCGGAAAAACTGAGTTTCAGCTTCCTCTGAAGAAAATCATTTCTGTTTTTTGTGGTGATCATGGTATAGCAGAAGAAGGGGTGAGCGCATACCCCCAGGAAGTCACAAAACAGATGGTTTATAACTTTGTCAGAGGAGGAGCAGCCATAAATGTCATAGCTAAATTTGTAGGAGCAGATGTTTTTGTTGTAGATGTTGGCGTTAAAGGAAAAATAGAAAAAACTGGAGAAGGTTTGTGGGATTTTTTCATTGATTCTAAGATAAGAGAGGGGACGAGAAATTTTATCAAGGAACCAGCTATGACTCCAGATGAAGCTAAAAAAAGTATTGAAGTCGGATATAAAATGTCTGAAACCGCTCAGAAATATGATATAGCAGTTCCTGGAGATATGGGGATAGGTAATACTACACCATCGTCTGCTATAGTAAGTTTTATAACTGAGCAACCACCAGAAAAAGTTGTTGGAAGAGGTACAGGAATAGACGACCAGAAGCTCAAAAGGAAAATAGAAATTGTTAGGCAAGCTATTGAAAAATGGAGACCTAAAGATGGTCTTGAAGCTCTTGAAAAATTCGGAGGATTTGAAATAGGAGCGATAGCTGGTTTCATATTGGGTTGCGTTGAGAAAAAGATTCCTGTTGTGGTAGATGGTATAATATCTCTGGCAGGTTTCTGCGTCGCCTATTCAATAGATAAAAGCGTATCTAAAAAAGTTTTTTTCGGACATAAGACTTATGAGCCCGGAGGAGTAGTCATTCCAGAATTCTTCGGAGAGAGACCAATTATAGATCTGGAGATGCGTCTTGGTGAAGGCACAGGTGGAGCAATTGCTACAAACATAATAGAAATAGCTCTAAACCTATATATGAATATGGCTACATTCTCATCTGCCGGTGTATCTAGAAAAATCAGCTAAACTCTTCCTGACTGAGGATTTATTGTTAAATGTGATTCCTTTAAATTTATTTATGAAGAAAAATCAAAATATATATAATGGACTATCCATTGATATCTTGGAATTTGTTTGTAATTTGCTGTCAAATTTTTAAAAAATAAAACATGCTTAGTAAAAAACTGTTGAAAGGGATTGAAATTATACAGAAGATGGAACCTAAAAGAGTAAGGGAGCTTTATGGTGAAGGGCACTTTGGAGAATATTACTTAGATAAGAATGATTTTTCTCCAGATGAACGCCTACTTATTCACTGGATAACTTACATTACAAACAGGCAAATGCTAATAAAAAACGTATGGAATCGTATTCAAAAGGTTTTATCATTTTGGGTAAAGGAATATAAGAAAGAATGGAGTGAGCAGGTTATCAAGGAACTTTACGATAGTAAAAAAGGTTTTAAAGGGCATGATGGAACATTTGTGAAATCAAGGTTTTACAAGGACGATTATGAAAATATTAAGCGAACTTTGGATATACTTAAAAATTACAACAAGAGTTTTGCGGAGTTCATCTATAGATTATTGGAGATGTTTGGAACAGAAGACGAAAAGATAGTCAGGAAGATCGCAAGTGCTTTATTTCTCTTGTCTTACGACAAAGATTATAATACGAATGAAGCATTAAAAATACTATCTGATAAAAATAAGCTTGAAAATTATTATAATTCTTGGGAAAAAGAGGCAACAAAGGGCAAAAAACGTCTATGGGCTGCGTTCAGAGATTATATAAAAGAAGGGTCTGTATATCGTGAAGATCTTCTGGAAGCTTTCAGAAAAATGGGAGTTCCAGAAAAATATATAGAATTTTGGAAAAAACTCGGAACTGATTTTTTATATCTAAATCAGCTAGAATTGCCAGGCGATGTATGGAACGCTAATCCAGAATTTGCAAGAGAATTTTTAAAACCATTAGCTAAGGAGCTTAGAATCAATATAAAAGGAAGTATAAAACCACAAAATGTCTCAAAATTAGTCAGAATGATATGTGATAAACTTCAGGAAGACTATGGAAAAAAAATTTATCCAGAACAGTTTGATTTTACATTTATCTCTGAGGAACTTGTAGAAGAGTTCTTTTCAGAATATCACCGTAATTAGACTTGTTTTTTTATTAATGTTGATAATTGTTTATCTTGTTCCATATAGCTTTATTTATAATTCAAAAGTGCTTTGTCTAATATTTCAATCTTCTCAGGAGACTTAAATTGATAAAATAAAAATCATCTAACAATATTTTGAGATCTTCATTGCTCTCTGATTATACTTCTCCACATTATAGGATAGGTTTCCGAATTAGTTAATGCTTCTGACCTGTTTTTGATTTGCACAGAACTTTGTATTGTTGCAAATTTTTAAGTTAAGCAAGGCAAACGAAATATGAAAAAATAAAACGGAAATTCTGTGTTTTGAACTAAAAATAGATAAAATTAAATAGAAGGTGAGGAGGTAAGGTTATGAAGGAAAAGTTAATAAGGATTCCTTTGATCCCTTTGAGGGATCTTGTAGCATTTCCGCACATAGTTATGCCACTTATAGTTGGTCGTCCGAAATCTTTAAAATCTCTTGAAGAAGCGCTCATATCAGATGAAAAATTGATTTTTCTTCCAACACAGAAAAATCCGAAAATAAACGATCCAAAAGAAACAGATATATATCCAATAGGAACTATATGTAAGATCAAAGGACATCAGAAAATGCCAAATGAAAATAGTAAGATTGTTGTTGAGGGTCTTAAAAGAGGTAGAATGTTATCTTTCATAGATAAAGGAGACCTTTATCTTGCAGATGTGGAAATTCTCGAAGATTCTGGGGTAGATTTAGCTGAGAACAAAGCTCTTATGAAAGAGGTTATAGATCTTTTCAAGAGTTTAAGCAAGTATATGAATATAGCACCGGAGTATATAGATGTTCTTTACAATATAAAGAATCCTGGTGAAGTTACAGATGTTATTGCAGCACAGCTTTCTATACCAATTGAGAGAAAGCAGAGTATTTTGGAGGAGTTAGATGTGAATAAAAGATTGAAGTATATAAAAAGTATCCTTGAGACCGAAATCGAAAACATATCTTCCGAAAGAAAATCCAGAAGTAAAGGAAGAATGAGGACTGAAAGTGGTGGTATTTTCGGACAAGGTAGTTTTGAGCAAGATGAGTGGAGAGAAGAAATAGAGGCTCTGGAAAAACGAGCGGAAGAAAAAGATCTCCCTGAAAGGGTTAGAGATGTCGTTTTGAAGGAAGTGAAGAAGCTTAAGTTGATGACTCCTCTTGCAGCTGAAGCTACAGTTGTAAGAAACTATGTCGATTGGCTTCTTTCCTTACCATGGACTGAAAGGAGTGAGGAAAAGTTAGACCTTAAAGAAGCCAAAAAAGTTTTAGATGAAGATCACTGGGGACTTGAAAAAGTTAAGGAGAGGATATTGGAATTCCTCGCTGTTAGAAAGTTGGCTGGACCTTCAAAAGCTCCCATACTTTGTTTTGTTGGTCCTCCAGGTGTAGGAAAAACTTCCTTAGGAAGATCTATAGCTAAGGCAACAAATAGAAAGTTTGTTAGGTTATCTTTGGGAGGAGTCCGTGATGAAGCAGAAATCAGAGGGCATAGAAGAACTTACATAGGAGCTCTCCCTGGAAGAATAATCCAGATGATGAAAAAAGCTGGAACTAAAAACCCTGTATTCTTACTTGATGAAATAGACAAGCTTTGTGCTGACTTCAGAGGTGATCCAGCTGCAGCTCTTCTTGAGGTTCTTGACCCAGAACAGAACCATTCTTTCCTAGATCATTACATAGATATAGAATTTGATCTCTCAGAAGTATTCTTCATTTGTACTGCAAACACGACATACACAATTCCTCCTGCTTTGCTTGATAGGATGGAAGTTATAAGAATTCCAGGATACACAGAACATGAAAAGTATGAAATAGCTAAAAGGTTCATAATTCCAAAGCAAGAGAAAAATTCTGGTCTCAAGGAGGGAACATGTGATTTCTCAAAGGATGCTATTATGAAAGTGATTCGTGAATATACAAGGGAGGCTGGAGTTAGAAATCTTGAAAGAGAATTAGGCAATGTTCTCAGAAAGATAGCTAAGAAAATAGTAGAAGAGGAAATAGACATTAATTCAAATCCAAAGTTTAAAGTGACTCCTAAAGATATTCTTAAGTTTCTCGGACCTCCGAAGTTCAAACCTTCAGATGTTGACAGAAAATCTCTTGTTGGTATAGCAAGAGGTTTGGCATGGACGGAGTTCGGTGGAGATGTTCTTATGATCGAAGTTTCAATAATACCCGGATCGGGGCGCCTTACGATAACCGGTAAATTGGGGGATGTGATGCAGGAATCTGTAAAAGCAGCTATTACTTATGTTAGGTCAAGATCAAAAGAACTTGGAATAGACAGTGAGTTCTATTCAAAAACAGATATCCATGTTCATGTTCCTGAAGGAGCGGTTCCAAAAGATGGACCTTCAGCCGGTATAACTATCGCTACTGCCTTGGTTTCTGCACTGACAAAGATTCCGGTTAGGGCAGATGTTTCTATGACTGGTGAGATAACATTGCGTGGAAGGATACTTCCTATAGGTGGCGTGAAAGAGAAACTTCTTGCAGCTCACAGATATAATATAAAGACTGTTCTCCTTCCAAAAGAAAATGAAAAAGATATGGAAGATGTTCCAAAGGAGATATTGAAATCTTTGAACATAAAGCTTGTTGAGCATATGGATGAGGTTATAGAGATGGCTCTTGAATCTGGTCCAGATAAAATATGGAAGGGTAAGTCAATTGATTTTGAGGAGAGACAATCTCCTCATTGATTTTTCAGAAATTCGTTTTCTTTGTTTTTGGAATTTAAACTTTTGATTAATTGGCCGAGGTGGCGGAATTGGTAGACGCGTCGTCTTGAGGGGGCGATGGGAGATAATCCCGTGCGGGTTCAAGTCCCGCCCTCGGCACTCTTATTTTGACAACTTTAACCACTGTGATCTTTGTCTTCCTTCCCACAATTTCGTCCAGCCCACTCTTGAAAACTTATATATCTCCTCAGGATGAAATAAATTCACTCTTATTGCTGGAACATCAATACCTTTCATCTTCCAGAATCCTTCAACTTCGCTTTTCAATTTTGTGTCTGAACTTGTTTCTAACCAACCTACCGTTGCATAACCATTGAGAATAACGGTATCTAAAAATACAACCGAAACTGGACAGGGCTTTTCTGCATTCAGCTGAGTTTTGTGTCTTGTTCCATCTCCAAATACCCAAAATTTTGTATCCATCTTCACTATCCATCTTGGAGATATATTGGTAATACCATTTAGGGGATCAATTGTCAAAATGAATGAAGGAAAACCTTTACTTTGGAGATTTTCCATAAATCCTTTGACTTCATTGAAAATATTTAGAGAAACTTCTTTTATGTTTCTGTCAAATTCAAATTTAGTGTAAAACTTTGTTTCAATCCAGATAAGCTTTTTTCTATAAATTGGAACATTCAGGTCTATTCCTGGTTTTGGAAGGACATCATATATTTCAAAGATTTCAAGGGTAAATTCACCATCTGTCTGTTTTGCCAATCCCTTCACTTGAAAACCTTTTGGATCTTGCCATTTCCATATTGATTCAATGTCTATCAAAGATATAGAAACTTCTGGCATCTTTCTGATGAGAGAGGATGCTGGAAGAGATGTCGGAGTCTGAAATATGATTTTATCCCCAGAAACATTTACAGAAGTCAGGGTAAAAGGTATTGGGATTCCGTTTTCATCTTTTACACATCCTAAAAAGTATTTGGTCGGTGCCTTACAAACTTTTTTGATCTCTTCTAAAATCTTTTCTACCTCCATAGGGCTTAACCTCCTCTTTCTTACTATTATAATCAATTTATCTCATTTTTTGTTTTTATTTACACTGATTTTTCATACATTTTTGGTATTTTGTATTGTTTTTCTGATATGTTGTATATACACAGTGATATATGAGATTGTCAGAGTTTTAATATTATAAATCTGCTTTTGTAATTATTCACTCTTTACAATAACAAGTATGTTTTAAAGTTCATAATACATAAGTCATAACTTGCAACAGCATAAAAAAATCATTTCAAATTTAACACAAAAGAGGTAAAAATTTTAAAATATAAACATAGTTGGTAATACCAACTAATTAAGGAGGTGAAGGATATGATAAGGATAAATAATGAAAAAAGAAAAAGGAATATAATTAACCTATTGGCGGCTTCTTTTTTCTTCTTTCTTGTTATCGGGGTATATAAGACCATATCAGCCCAGAAGGATTACTTTCCCTCTGATTACCGGAAATGGCATCATGCGAAAACTATGATCCTTGAAGAGGGTCATCCTCTTTTTGAAGCATTTGGTGGAATACACCATGTTTATGTTAATGACAAAGCTTACAAATCAATAAAGAGAGGTGAGGGAAGAAAGTTTGAAGATGGCTCTGTTATTGTTTTTGATCTTCTTGAAGTGAAAAAATCTCAGGGAGCAGTTGAGGAAGGTAATAGAAAGGTTCTGGCTTATATGAGGAAAGACTCGAAAAACAAAGAACTTGAAAAAACAGGAGGTTGGGAGTATAAAGCATTTGCTGGAGGAGATCCTAAAAATCAGATAGTAAATGACCCAGTTGGTCAGTGTCATAACTGCCATACACAGATGAAGGACAAGGACTTTGTTTTTTCTGAGTGGAGAAATTAGTCTTTTTCATTTGGTTTCGTGCAGGCATGTGGGATTGCAAACATCAGATTTTGTTGGAAATTTGCCTGCACGAAACTTAGCAAGATTTAGTTTTTCATAAATATCGACATCATTCGTTTTTAACTGTGATAGACTACTTTGTTCAGATTTTGATGTCATTCCTCATAGATTAGCCATAGTCTTTTAGATGCCATATTTGAAGTTGGGTTTAGCGTTCTTGTATTCTTTTTTCACAGAAAAATGCTTGATACAAGCGAATTATAGCGAATTATATTGAATTACAGAGGCTTTGGAAATTTATACAAAGGATATCACGGATACCGGAGCGTTATCTCCTTCTCTGTTCCCAATTTTTATGATTCTTACAAACCCTCCGTTGATTTGTTTATATTTTTGAGCTAATTCTGTTAGAACTTTTTTAGTTGTTTCTTCATTTTGAAGTAAACTGAAAACCATGCGTGAGGAATTCATAGATTGCGGAGATTTTGTGTTCTGGGGATCGTATTTTTTAGCTATATTTATGATCCTTTCTATATATCTTTTGAGTTCTTTTGCTTTTGAGTCTGTAGTTTTAAGCTTTTCATTTTTTATAAGGTCGTTTGCGAGTGTTCTTAGCAGAAGTATCCTATGAGGTGTTGGTCTTTTCAGTTTTCTTCCTTTTATTCTATGTCTCATGGCTAAAATCTTTATTTCGGTTTCTTTTTCTCCTCTTCGATGGCTTGCTGTATTTCTTCATCTGTCATTCCTAGTCTTAATCCTGCACGATTTAGAACCTCTCTTATTTCTCTTAGGGAGCGCCTACCTAAACTTGGAAAAGAAAGTAGATCTTTATCCGTCATCTTTACAAGTTCTCTGACTGTTTTTATATTGTAAGAAAGAAGGATATCTGCTGCTTTCCTAGGAAGATTCAAATCTTCAACTGACCTTGACAAAAATTCTTCAAGAGTTGATACCTTAATCTCTCTTTTGTGTTGTTCGTATTCGGCTCTTTCAACATATTTTTTGAGTCCTTCAAGATATTCCATCAGTATATCTATTGCTTCATCATATGCCTCCTGTGGAGTTATCGCACCATCTGACCATATGTCAAGAACTAATTCATCAAAATCTACTCTATCTTTGTACAGAGCTTTTCTAACTTCATAATTGACTTTAACTATTGGATTAAATATTGCATCAATTGGGATTGTGCCTGCAGGCATTTCAAACATCGTGCTTACTCTTTCTGCAGGAACATAACCTCTACCTTTTGCGATAAAAAGTTCGCAATGGAACTTATGCTTTGGCATAACTTCTGTTATGTATTGGTCTGGGTTCATAACTTCAACAGGTCCCTGGATATCTGATCCTTTTATTCTATATGGTTCATCTGATTTTGTGTTATCGACTTTTATTTCTGCTCTGACAAAGTTCTTGTTGCCTTTTATTTTGAGCCGAATCCTCTTGAGGTGAAGTATAATTAAAACCACATCATCTCTCACTCCCTTTATTGTAGAAAATTCATGTGGTACATCTTCTATTTTCAGTCCAACTATTGCGTATCCTTCCATAGAGCTTAGTAGAATTCTTCTAAGAGAATTTCCAAGGGTATGTCCAAAGCCCCTGTTTATTGGGCCTATGTAGAACCTCTGATAAAGATGTCTTATATTCTCTGGTACTGTCTCATCTATTTTTGTTCCTTCTGGATAAACTATTTCCATGGTTTCGATTTACCTCCGTTATTATTAACTTCCTATGTAATTCTGATTTATGTTTTTTACAAATTTTTCTGAAATTTTATTCTGCTTTTTTCAGATGAGTAAAGTAAAAAAATCTGGGGACCATACCGGGGGTGAAAACCTCCTTCCCATTCCGAATAGGGCAGGGAACCCCCCCAGGGCCGATGATACTGCGTCCGCACGGGCGTGGGAAAGTAGGTCGTCCCCAGGTCTTAAAAATCTAACCAATCTCTACTAACTTTCTAAGATACTGACCATATTCAGTTTTCTCAAGCTTTTTAGCAAGGTTTAGAAGCTGTTCTTTGCTTATCCATCGGTTTCTATATGCTATCTCTTCTATACATCCTAGCATCAGCCCTGTTTTCTTCTCTATTGTTGAAACGAATTCACCCGATTCAAGAAAACTGTCATATGTTCCAGCATCAAACCATGCAAAGCCTCTCCCAAGGATCTCTACTTTGAGCTTCCCATCCTTGAGGTACTCCTGGTTAAGAGATGTTATCTCAAGTTCTCCTCTTTCAGATGGTTTTAATCTCTCTATCTTTTGAAAAACCGTGCTATCGTATATATAGAGTCCCGTCACTGCATAATTTGATTTCGGATGCTTTGGTTTCTCTTCCAATGATATCACTTTCCCATTTTCGTCAAATTCAACAACTCCAAACCTCTGTGGATCATTCACATAGTATGCAAAAAGACAGGCTCCTTTTTCTTTTTCAACTAAGTTTCTTCCCCTTTTAAGAATTTCTGGAAGTCCGTGCCCAAAAAATATGTTGTCCCCTAATATGAGCATTACATCATCTCCTTCCGCAAAATTTCTTGCTTGCATAAGACCATCAGATAATCCCTTCGGTTCCTTCTGTATCGCATAATCTATCCTCATACCTATAAACCTTCCATCTCCAAATAGTTGTTTATAATTCTCTAAATCTTCTGGATTTGTCACTATCACTACCTCTCTTATTTTGGCTAACATGAGCACCGAAAACGGATAGTATATCATTGGCTTATTGTATATTGGTAGAAGATGTTTGTTTATAACATACGTTATAGGGTATAACCTTGTCCCTCTACCACCTGCCAGTATTACTCCTTTCATTTAGTTTTATATTTTAATAATATTTCTCAATGTCGAATTTTGCCTTTTAATTAGAGAAAGCTTTCTATTTGTGATTTTATTTGGTGGGTGCTTTTTGTTCTGTTGCAAAATTTATTTTGATGTTTTTGATTGGAAAATACTTCTGATCAAAAAACTTCATTTGATTATAAAACTTTTCAACGGGTTGATATGTGTAAAATATGAGGATGGAAGAATTCCTTGAACAAAGATAAATTAAATGTCGGATAGAATTTTTATAAAGAGTTTGATTTTCAGTGTTTGATTTTTCATTTCGAATTTAAACTGCTATAGTTCGTTTTTAGACAAACTTATATATTAATATAAAAATACTCTGGATGGAAGTCATAAGTGTAATAGGTATAAATGAAGATGGATTAGAGGGATTATCTGAAAGATCAAAACAGATTATAAAAGATTCCGAAGTAATTTTTGGCGGCAGGAGACATATAGAATTAGTTAAATCATTGATAGATGGAGATAAAAAAGTTATTATAATAGGTGGAGATACTCAATCTGTTATAAATGAAATAAAGAAAAATTTTTATGAAGGTAAGAAGGTAGTTGTTCTGAATTCGGGAGATCCTCTTTTTTTTGGACTTGCAAAAAAGATAATAGACAATATAGGCAAAAATTTTGTAGAAGTAATTCCAGCATTGTCATCAATACAGTTAGCTTTTTCAAAAATAAAAGAGAACTGGGATGATGCGGTATTACTCAGTATCCACTCAAAAGATAGAAAACTTCAGAATTACATAAATGAGATAAAAGAAAATAGAAAAATAGCATTCATTACATATGGAAGAGAAGATCCAAAAAAGATAGCTAGATTTCTCAGAGAGAATAAGATAGAAATTCAAAAGTTTTTCGTGCTTGAAAATCTCGGTTCAAAAAATGAGAAAGTAAGAGAGATAAACCTTGAAGAAGTTGAAAACCTTGAGTTTTCTGACCTGAACATCGTGATTATACTCAAAGATTCTCAAAATTCTAGAATTACGATAGGTCTTGATGATAATGAGTTCGAGCATATTTCTGGTTTGATTACAAAATCTGAAATAAGAGCTATAGTTTTATCTAAGCTTTCTTTGAGTTTAGACTCTGTAGTTTGGGACATAGGAGGAGGGTCTGGTTCTGTTTCCATTGAGTGTGCATCAATTGCAAGGAAGGGTAGAGTTTTTTGCATTGAAAAAAATGAAAAATCTGTTGAAATAATAAAAAGGAATGTTCAGAAGTTTTGTCTGATGAATTTAGAGATATTGCATGGTAAAGCTCCTCAGATTTTGTCTGAACTTCCAGATCCAAATTCTGTCTTCATAGGTGGCGGTGGAGATGAAATAGAAGATATACTTTCAGAATGTTTCAGAAGAAAACCTATAAGTATAGTTTGCACATTTGTTGATATATTTCATCTTACAAGAGCCTTGAATTATATAAAAGAGCATAAAAGAGAATATAATTCAAATGTTTTATCTATTAATATAATGAAGCTTAAAGAAATAGAAAGTTATCATAAGTTTGATATGCTCACAAGTGTATTCTTGCTTCATCTGACGAAGAAGACAGAAGGAGAGATATGAGACCGTCTATTCCATCCGTTGGTATTTTCATTTTTCCGTCTTTTGTTTCAAGTTCAACACTCGTGAGATCTTGAGAAAAAACAGCAGAGTATATTTTGTTTTTTCTCATCAGAATCTTGAGTTTTGAAATCTTTACGAAGTTTTCTATCTCCTCTGGTATTTCTTTTTCCCCAATAAACCTATATTTTATCGTTCTATATACTTCTTCAACATCATCTATTGATTCACAATTTGCAAAAGCTCTGTAAAAAGATATTCTGAGCATATTGTCTGGAATGATTTCAGATGGGATATAAGCTGGGAGATCTATTTTCACCATAGGCTCAAAAGAGATAGATTCTGATCTTTTGCCTTTTATTTCTTCTATAAATTCTTTTAGAATTTCCACATATGCATCAAATCCTATTGAGTATATATGTCCAACTTGCTCTTTCCCAAAAAGGTTTCCGGCTCCTCGCATTTCAATATCTTTTAAGGAAAGATGAAGGCCTATACCTTCTTCCTTGAAATTTACTGTTTCTATGAATATATCCAATCTGTTTTTAGCCTCCTTACCTATTTTTTCGGGAACCATAAGATAGCAGAATGCATCTTTATCACCTCTTCCTACCCTTCCTCTAAGTTGATAAAGCTCGGAAAGACCAAAAAGATCTGCTCTCTCTATTATCATTGTATTTACATTTGGGATATCAATACCGAGAGAAACTATTTTCGTCGCAATAAGAATTCTTATCTGACCTATCATAAAAAGAAGAAGAATTTTTTCTATCTCATTTGATTTCATTCCACCATGAAGGATTGATATTGGGACATCATTGAACATATTGTGAATTTTAGCAAGTGTTTCGCTTTGTCCTTCTATGTAGGGGGTGATATATATGACTTGTCCTCCTCTTTTGAGTTCAAAATCTATTGCATCTTTTATTTTATTCTGATCCAAAAATGATGTTATTATAAGTCCTCTTCCAGTTGGTTTTGTCCTTATTATTGCAATATCTTTTAGTCCTGTGAGAGCCATTTTGAGCGACCTTGGAATTGGAGTCGCAGAAAGCGATATCACATCACATGAGGCTTTTATTCTGGCTATTTTCTCCTTCTGTTCAGTTCCAAATCTGTGCTCTTCATCTAAAACAAGTAGTCCGAGATCTTTAAAATGCGGTAAAGCATTTATAAGCTTATGTGTTCCAATCACGATATCAACATCACCAGATTTCATCTGCTGAATTATTTCTTTCTCTTTTTTTTTGGGAGTTAATCTTGAGAGCATAGCGATCTTGAAAGGAAAATCTTGAAGCCTTTGCGAAATTCTTATAAAGTGCTGTAGAGCAAGAACTGTTGTAGGCGCTACAAAAGCTGTCTGCCTGCCAGAATAAGCAACAATAGATATCGCACGTATTGCTATTTCTGTCTTCCCAACTCCAGAATCTCCAACAACAAGATAGTCAATCGGATTTTCTGAATTTGTTAGTGAAAAAACTATCTCATCTATAGCTTTTTTCTGATCATCTGTCTCATCGTATGGAAAAGTTTCTTCTATCTTTGCAAGAATTTCCTCAGCTCCTCTATAGGGAGGACGAATTACAGTTTTTTTTATAGCAAGAAGTCTCATCGAATCAGATATTTGTTTTTCAATGTACTGCTTGACCCTTGATAACCTTATTGCAAATGTTCTCCCACCTATTTCATCAAGAATAGGATTCTCTATTCCTATGTATTTATGTATGAGCCCTATGTCTTCTGCTGGAATATAGAGAAATGCAGAATTTCTGTATTCAATTTTTAGAAATTCCCTGCCTTGCTCTAGCGATGTCCCTCTGAAAATTCCTATTCCGTGAACTTTATGCACAACATAAGTTGATTCTTTTAAGTCTTCATATGTTATTGGAGGAAGTTTTAAAGAAGTTTTTTTCTTTTTATCCTTCGAATAGAAAACATCAAATGGAATGAAAGCATATTTTGTTGCTGGGATTATAAAACCAAAATTATAGTCTTCTGATCTTAATATATCTACAGATCTACCAAAGTATTCTTTCAAGGTGTTTTCTTCATATGAGTATTTTACTAGAAACTTTACATTGTATCCTCTTTTTATCAGCTCGAACACATCATCCTTATTCCTTATAAAATCTCTTGGAGAGAGTATCTCATGTTTTTCTATTTCTTTTAGTTTCTCTTTTATTTTACCTTTTGAATGTTCTGGACACACCCAAGAATCGCAAAAGGAGACAATCTCAGAGAAAAGCTCATATATTTTTCTTGAAGATTTTTGAGACAGAGAATGTATATAGATTTTCTCTTTCCTTTCAATTTTGTTCGGTGGAGATATGGTATATATTTTCTCAACTTTATCGAAAAGTATTTCTATTCTTATTCTCAGGTTTTTTACTCTTATGTCAAATGTATCTCCTATGTTTGAAAATTCTCCATCCGAATAAGGAGATTCGGGAACTCTTTTGTATCCATTTTCTATAAGGAAATTAATTATTTCTGATGGTCTTATCTCCTGTCCGATTTTTATATCCAGATATGATTCCGAAATCGATATTTCTCTGAATATATCCTTTATTTCCTGAATATACACATGTTTTTCTGGTCTATTGATTATCTCTTTTGAAAATTTTATTCTGAAAGCCAATAGAGATTTTTCGAATACTTCTTCAGATTGCTTATCTGGAAAGCAGAATAGAACTGGCTCATTTAAATTTTTCAAATCTATGAAAATTGGTATAGCAGAAATATACTGTAGTTTCATCTACAAAATACTGATTAAAATTTGCGGCAATGAGTATTTTACAGGGTTTTCTTTGATTTTGAAATTTTTTCTATTGGATTATATATCTTCTGTCTTCACATATATCTCATTATCTATATCAATTGCGTCTATAGTATTTCCAACAGATTCCAAGGAATTGAGAAAAATAAAAATTCTGTGTAATTTTGGAAATTTTCTAGGTCATCTGATTTATTCTTTCTATCTATTATGTATTCCTTTTGTATTACAAGGGAAAATGAGTTTCGAAATAGCACGAAGTAAATCAAATATTTTCAAACAGATTTCTTAATCATATTATAGATGATACAGGGTGTTGAATTTTACGATTCGGAAGATATTCTTGAAGTTTATTCAGAAGATGCCTCAAGGTGGTATAAAGTTAAACCAAAGGGTGTTTTCTTCCCAAGATCTACCGAAGAAGTTTTGAAAATAGTTCAGTTTTGCTGTTCAAGGGGTGTGAGCTTGACTCCAAGAGGGGGGGGAAGCGGGCTTACAGGTGGAGCAGTTCCAGAAAAGGATGGATTTGTAATTTCTCTTGAAAAGATGGATAAGTTTTCCTTTCAAGATGGTATAGTTGTTTCAGAGGCTGGTGCGATTTCAGGAAGTATAGAAAGAAAGATAAACTCTTTGGGCTTTACTCTTCCTGCTCAGCCTTCAAGTTTGAATTTCTCAACAATTGGAGGAAATGTGGCTGCAAACTCTGCAGGTTTAAGATCTATAAAATACGGCTCTATGTCAGACTATATTCTTGCAGTTGAAGTTGTTCTCCCTACAGGAAAAATAATTGAATTCCATGGGGAAGATGCAAGAATCTTTGCAGGTTCTGAAGGAATCCTAGGAATAATAGCTTCTGTGAGATTCAAGGTTGTTAAGAAGAAAAACAGAGTTGTATATACCATATTCTTGAGCTCTCCAGATCAAATTCTTGAAATCTTCAATGTTTTCAGACCTTTCAATCCTTCAGCTTTTGAGGTACTTGATGATATTTCATCATATATCGCCTTTGGGGTCAATCGCTTTTCTTTAATACTTGAGTTTGAAGAAGATTATAATGGAATCTTTGCTGAAGTAAAATCTCTAATGAATATCCTTTCGGAAAGTTTCCGATTTGACTTTGCAATTATTCCAGATACATGGGAGAGAAGAAAAAGGCTTGGTCCGGCTTTATCTAAATTCAAACCATTTAAGATAAATGAAGATGTTGTCATCCCGATTTCTTTGTTCTCATCTTATTTGCGATTTATTGAATCCTTAAGAAAAAAGATAGATTGTATTTCTTTTGGACATCTTGGAGTAGGAATTTTGCATACTAACATTATGTTCGGAGGTGGAGAAGAAGAAACAGCTTTTGACGTTAAAAGGGAACTATTTGATTTTATTGTCAGTATAGGTGGTTCAATAACAGGAGAGCACGGGGTTGGTATAGATAAGCTTCAGTTTGTAAAAAATGAACTTGGTGATGATTCAGTTTATTTCGTCTCAACCATAAAAAGTTTTTTTGATCCCCAAAATATACTTAATCCTGGTAAGGTTCCACGAGTTTCTTTTGGCTGTGTTGATACTTTGGATCCAAGATTTCAGAAAGTTTAGAATTAGCTATAATCTTTTTTATTTTCATTATATTTAATTTCTTCTTCGGAGGATTAATTATGGCAAGAAAGATAGAACTAAAGGTTAGAGAGGCTCCTGCAGAACCTCTGAAGATATCTTTGAAGTCTATCTGTGAAGAGAGGGACATAAGTAAGGAGAAACTTGTTGATTATCTCAAAGATATACTCAAGACTGTTGCTTATGAAATAAAAGGAGAAGGTCAATATGAAGTTACGTTTGATGAGCAGAATGATTCATTTACTCTTGTCAGAAAAAAAATTGTTGTTTCGGAGGTAAAAGATCCGAGGAATGAGATACATATAGATGAGGCTCGCAAGGTGGACCCTTCAGCTGAGGTAGGAGATGAAGCTCTTGAGGTGATACCTTTTTCTTCTCTTGGAAGAAGGGGAGCAGCTAGGTCAAAATTCCTACTTGAAAAATTGATATCTGAGGGGGTTGAGGAAACCATATTTGAGGAATATTCTAAAAAGAAGGGGATGCTTATAACTGGTATAGTAAAAAAAGTTGAGTTTGATAGAATAACAAGGAAGAAGGTGATATATGTAGATCTTGGAAGAAATCACATTGGTGTTCTACCTCCAGAAGAAATGCTCCCTCAGGATGCAATGAAGCTAAGAGAAGGAGATAGTTTGAAGGCTGTTATAAAGGATGTGAGAAAGAAAGAACACGGAAAAACTTTCAGGACAGAAATAATACTTTCAAGAGCTGATAATAAGTTTCTTGAGGAAATAGTCAAGAAAAATGTTACAGAAGTTGAGCAAGGCATAATAAAGATAAGAGCAGTTGCTAGGAAAGCTGGTGTCAGATCAAAAATAATGGTTTATTCAGATGACCCGAGTATAGATCCTGTTGGCACTTGTGTTGGAGTGAAGGGAATAAGAATAAAAAATATAGTTCAGGAACTTGGTGGCGAGAGAGTTGATATAATTCCTTGGGATACAGATATGCAAAAGCTTGTTATGAATGCACTTGGGATAAATAAAGTTACTGCTATGTTTTTGACGAAATTTGATTCCCAGCGTGAAGCTATAGTTGTTGTCCCTGATGATATTTTGGCTTTGGCAGTTGGAAGAGGTGGAGTAAATGTTAAGCTCGCTTCGGAACTGCTTGGCATAAGAATAAGAGTCAGAAGTGAATCCGAAAGGGAGAAAATAAAGGAAATGCTTCCCGATTTCTTCCAAAAGATAGGAATTACAGATAAGCAAGCACAAATAATGTGGGATGTCGGAATAAGAACTATAGAAGATATAGCTCTTGGAACTTACGAGAAGCTTATGAATATTCCTGGGATGACTGAACAGGAGGCAAAGAGGGTTTGGCAGGAGGCAAAAAAGCTATATTTTGAGAGACTCAGAGAAGAAAGATCGGAGGAGAAAAAGCAACCAGAAATAAATGAAGATTGAGTCTTAAGCAAAATTAATCGTAAAATTGTATTTTTGTTTTTCTGATTATTAAAATAACTTGGAGCATTTTTATAATTTTTATTTGAGAAATGATGACATAAAGTTTATTATATCATAAACTATTTAGAAATTTTAGAATGGCCTACAATTCCATCATTTTGGTGGAATTAGGTCTGTATATAAGTTTTTTTTCTTCATTATTTTTTACTGTCGTTTCGATGCCATGCCAAGGAAGAAAAAAGAAGAAAATGAAGTTGAAACCCAGAGGAAATTAAGAAGGAAGAAAAAAGGCGAGGTTCAATCAGTTGAGCAGGATTCTCAGAAACATTCGGAGGAAGTATCTCAAGAAGTCCTTGAAAAGTTCGCGGATGAAATTATTGCTGAACCTAAAAAGGATGACCTTTTCGAATATAGCGAACTTATAACTCAGTCAGGAGAGATTGATTATTCTGATGTTCAACCAGAGTATGAGGAAAAGAAGGAAATAGAAAGTGATGAGAAAGAAGTTGAGGAATTTGGTAGCGTTGATACAATTCAGGCGGAGCAAGAGATAAAAGAAGAAAAAAAGGCAGACGAACAATTGACGTTGGAGGAAGCTTCTGAGAAGCAGAGATTGAAGAGGAAAAAAATTATTCCTTCCAGACTGAAGGAAATTGTCGATTATGAGGCAGAAAATCAGCCATATGTGCTTCTGAATAATGTAAGCTCAAAAACAATTTCCGAACTTATAAAGTTAGCTTACGATATCGAAATACCAAATCCTTCTTCCATGAGAAAGCAAGAGATTATAACTGAGATAATGATGCGTGCTTATTCCGATTATGGGATAAAGCTGTATGCGGAAGGAATTTTTCAACAAATAGATTCTGGTGTCGGGTTTTTACGATTGTCTCATAATAATTACCTTCAATCATCTGACGATGTCTTTGTATCAAAACAAATCATCAAGAAATATGGTCTTAGAAGCGGAGACGTTGTTTTTGGTGAGATAAGGCCTCCAGAGGATGAGAACAAAGGTAAATATTTTTCTCTGCAAGCTGTAAAAAGTATAAATTTTTCTGATCCTTGGAAGTCAAAGGAAAGAACGCTCTTTGAAAACCTTATACCTTATTATCCAACAAAAAAATTTGATCTAGATATTCAATTTGATTCTGATATATCGTGTAGAGTGGTAGATATAATTGCTCCAATTGGTAAAGGACAAAGAGGTCTTGTTGTTTCTCCACCTCGTGCTGGAAAAACTATGCTAATGCAGAACTTAGCAAAATCTATAATCACAAATCATCCTGATGTTTTTATGATAGTCCTGCTTATAGATGAGCGACCTGAGGAGGTTACGGACTGGAAAAAAAACATACTCAACAGATTCAAAGATAGAAACATAGAAGTTGTAGCTGCTACTTTTGATGAAAAACCCGAGATACACATAAAGGTTGCAGAAATAGTCCTTACAAAAGCTAAAAGATTAGTTGAGTATAAGTATGATGTTGTAGTATTCCTTGATTCAATTACACGGCTTACCAGAGCTTACAATCAGTATATTCCTTCTTCTGGTAAAGTCCTAACTGGAGGTATAGATTCCGCTGCTTTGCAGTTCCCCAAAAAGTTTTTTGGTGCTGCAAGAGCAATAGAAGGTGGAGGTTCTCTCACAATAATTGCAACTTGTCTTATAGATACTGGCTCACGAATGGATGAAGTTATATTTGAAGAGTTCAAAGGAACAGGAAATATGGAAATATACCTTGATAGAAGAATAGCAGAAAAAAGAATATTCCCAGCAATAGATGTTCATAGATCTGGTACGAGAAAAGAAGAATTACTCATACATCCGGATCACCTTCCAAAAATATGGCTTCTTAGAAAGGTTCTGCAGCCGATGACTACCATTGATGCTATGGAGCTTTTGCATGAGAAGATTTCACAGACTAAAAACAATAACGAATTCTTTCAACTTATCCTCTCTGGCGGGTAGAATTGAATACTATTGGTTGATATATCTATTGAATATATCTCCGTGAAGATCTTTTGGACAAATATATCATTTGCTTTTTCATAAGGGATTTTTTCAAAAACCTGAAAGCTCCAAGACAATGCGAATATCTGGGCATCTGGTCTTCTCTCTACTAGAATTCTGTCATAATAACCTTTTCCATATCCTATCCTGAAACCTCTTGTATCAAAAAGTAATCCCGGAACTAAAAAAAGATCTATTTTATCTATTCCGACTTTGATTTCCGAAACAGGCTCAGGTATTCTATATTTACCTTCTTTGAGTCTGCCTGTGTATAAAAAGAACTCTATTCTGTCTTCAGAGACTACTTTAGGTAAAAATATTTTTTTCTCATTTTGATTTAGTATTAAATATGTATCAGGTTCTCCATTAGTTCCAACAAAGCATGCTATGTTCTTACTTCTTTCAAATTCCTCAGTTCTTATTACTTGTCTTTGAATATTATATGACATAAGCTTTGTGAATTCTTTTGACAGAGTTTTTCTTATTTGTATCATAAACTTTCTTGCTTCATCAATGTTTTTAAATGGGAACTCCTGAATCTTCATAGTGTTCTATATCAGTATTCTATTTTAAACTCTTTGAATTTTCCTGAGAATTCTTCTATTTTGTGCTCAACTTGACTGACAACAGCTCCCGGCGGACCTTTTTTAGACCATTCAAGTAGAGCCATTAGATCTCTTTCTTCGCCTTCAGCAACAATTTCTACTTCACCAGTTTGAAGATTTTTTATATACCCTGTGAGCTTCAAAATTCTTGCTTGTCTCAGTGTGCTTGCTCTAAAGCCTACACCCTGAACTATTCCCGAAACTTTTATATATATTCTCTTTTTCATATGATAAATAAATGCGTAATAAAAATAAGTTTGATTAGATAAAAAATTGTTGATTTATAATAATTATAATTTTTTGATATTGTATAATTTAGGAGAAAATAAATCTATAAGTAAATCTTGTAGAATAGTAGTTTTATATATAATCTCAACTCTATAATTGTTTTGTTATGTTTTATTGTTTAGAAAATCAAACATAAAATTAAAGTTGAGAATTTATCAATTTAATTTGAACTTATTAGGAGGTGTGTATTTAATGGATAAGGCGAAAAAGAAAGGTAAAGTTTTACTTGTTCTGGGAGCTCAGTGGGGAGATGAAGGGAAGGGGAAGATAGTAGATGCTTTGTCTAAATTTTTTGATTACTCTGTTAGATTTCAGGGGGGGCCAAACGCTGGTCATACTGTAATATTTAATGGGAAAAAAGTTATTTTTCATACTATACCTTCGGGAATACTTCAAGAAAACTGTTCAGCTGTTGTATCAAATGGTGTTCTGATAGATGTGGATGTCTTTAGGAACGAGATTGAATCTATTAAAAGATTAGGACTGAAATTTGATGGAAGACTTTTTATTTCTCCTCTGTGTCATCTCATACTTGAATTTCACAAGGCACTTGATTCTGCTATAGATAAAAGATCTAACATAGGTACAACAAAGATGGGGATAGGTCCTTCTGTTGAATTCAAGGTATTACGCAAAGGCATAAGGATAAAAGATATATTCTCAAAAAGTCTGAGGGATAAATTAAAAGATATTCTTGATTATGCAAAGTGTATCTATTCATCTCTTGGAGAGAGCTTATCCGATGATCAAAATTATTTTGATTATCTTAGGGTAGAGGAGAAATTGCTTCGATTCGGTGAGTTCATAGAAAATTTCTTAGCTGAAACAGATTTGCTTCTTAAAAGAGAAATCTATAACGGGAAAAATGTTCTTCTTGAGGGAGCTCAGGGGATACTCCTTGATCTTGATTTTGGAAGTTATCCATTTGTAACTTCTACGAATACTACTCCGGGGGGAGCACTTGTTGGAACCGGGCTTGGACCAAAAGATATAGATATGGTTCTTGGTGTTTCAAAGTCATATACTACACGTGTTGGGTCGGGATACTTCCCCTCAGAAATAAAGGATGCTAAGCTGTCTCAGAGGCTCAGAGAGATTGGCCATGAGTACGGTGCCACAACTGGTAGGCCAAGAAGAGTTGGTTGGCTTGACATACCTATACTTAAATACTCAATAAGGATAGGTAGTATTGATTGTGTCGCTATAACTAAAATAGATACTCTTGAAAAATTTGGAAAAGCATTTTTGGTTGAAAAATATAAAGTGAATGATAAAATATATGAGGAGTTTTCTCCAACTATGGATGTTGAAAACATCCAAACTGTTCTGAGAGAATTTAAAATTTCTGATATAAAAAAAATCTTTGAAGATATGACAGGTGTTAAGAATGTTATAAGATCATATGGACCTGATAGAGAAAATATTGAGTTTGATGAAAGTTTTTATTCTTTTCTGGTCTCTTGAATTCTTTTTGTTTTACGTCCATTCCCTGTATGCCTGTAATTTTAATGTCTACATATCTGAAAGAAAAATAGATTGTGAAAGAAATCAATTTGAATTGCAGTTGTGTTCAATACTAGCTACTTGTCCCTCTGTTTATCAAATAAATCAAATACTCAAAGCACTTTATCAATCAGATATAATAGGGGATTTTACATTAACGTTTTCTGACTCAACAACATCAATATATATAAATCCGATCATAAAGTTATCAGATATAGAGGTTTCTGGTAGAATTCCTGCAGATATAAGTGGAAGATTGAAAGATTTTATCATGGGTAGAAGATTTAAGGGAGAAAATGATATAAAAAATGTATGTGAAGATTTTCTCGTTCAGGAGGGAGTTTTTGAGCCAAGATGTATTTTTAAGATATCGGATGCGAAAGCTCATATTGAAGTATCAGGAAATATAGAAACTATCAGAGATATAAAAGTTTCCGTTGAAGATGAATCTTTTGAGAAGAATATTTTAAAGATATTGCGAAAATATGAACAAAGAAGGTTTTTTCCAGCATTGCTTCAAGATATAAGAAAAAATGTATCATATGTTTTGAGAAAATCCGGATACATGCAACCAGATATAAATATATACTTTGAATCAGGAACTATTTACTGTAATCTGAAGCTGGGTAAAAAATATGCTATCTTCTTGAACTCGGATCTTGGAGAAAAATTTGATTTGTATGAAGACGAGATAATTAAAGAAATAATTGAAAATTTCACCGGAGATTTCTCACAATATTCTCTAAAACTTTTTCTTGAAAATTATTTGAAGGTAAAGAATATACCATATCAAGTAATTTCAGTTTCAGAGATTGTGTTAGACGAACAGATTTCTGCTGTGAATATATCAATAAAATCTCCAAAAATGTTCTACTTGGATAGATTCAGAATTGAGGGACTGAAAAGACTTGATGAATCAGATATAAAAAAATATATAGGTATCAATGAGAAAAACATAATAACATTTTTTAATCCAAGACATGCTCTTTATCAGGAGAAGCAGATAGATACCTTCATTTCAAGGATTTATGAATTCGCAAGATCAAAGGGATTTTTTGATTTTAAAATTATAGATGTTCAAAAGAAATTTTCACTTGATTCTTTGAGCGTTTTGGTTTTCGTTGAAGAAGGTGACAGAGCTGTTATAGATAGTATATCTTTCGAGAATTTCCCAGAAGATGTGAGTAAAAAATTGGAAATACCGAAAACTCCTTTTTTCTACGACAGAGAGTTTTTAAAGAATTTTAAGTCGGACATTGAGATGATATCCAGGGAATATACATCTGAGAATTTTGAAGTAGAAATCTATGAAGATTGGAAAACAAAAAAACTTGTGGACATCTCATTTGTATATATAGGAGAAAAAAGAGCTGACCTTACGAAATATTTTTTTGCTGATTCTAGAACAGATCATACCTTCCTGAAGAATATGGTTGATCTTAAAGAGGGAGATATAATTACTCTGAATAATATTGAAAAAGCTTACGATAATCTTAATGGCATAAAGTATTTTGACAGTGTGAATATAAAATCTTATCCCGTTTCTCTGAGATCTTCTGAGAGAGAATCTCTTCTGGTATTAGGTGCTTATGAGGGGAAACTAAATGAATTGGGAGTTTCTGGTGGATTATCTTCTGTTGAAGGTATAAGAGGGTCATTAGATTTTACAAAGAGAAACATATATTACTGGGGACTTGACCTGTTATTTAGTATTAGTTCAGCTTACTGGATCTTCCCTTTTGGAAGAGATATTGGGCTTACTTTCTTGGGTTTTAGATCTGAGATTATAAGGAGAAGATTGATAATAAAATCTGATGTTTCTCTAACATTCTATCCGAAGTATGAAAGCACGTTCTTGTATAATGTTCAGAGCCCTTTTTATTTATCTTTGAATATTTCAAGGGAAATTTCACCATTTAAGCTCTCGCTTTCTTTTCTTTTCAATTCAAGAATGATTAGGTCCTGGCAGGGGTTTTCTGGAAGACCGGAATTGCCAAACCTAAAAAATATATTTACAATCTCGCAAAGTGTATATTTTAAAAAATCTTATCTGTTCGCATCTATCAAAAATGATGTTATAATGCCTCTCAAAGGTGTTTCTGATAAATTAGACTTTTCTCTTGAATTTTATAGATTCAGACAACTTTGGGGAATAGGTTTTGTTTCATCTCTTGCTAGAATATTCTCCTCAGATATTCTTTCTGTTCCTGTTGAAAATAGATTTTTTCTTGGAGGTTCTAGGGGACCCAGGGGATACAAGGAAATGTCGATATATTCTGATATATTCCCAGAAAATGTACAATTGATAAGAAAAAAATCTTTGAACAAGATACTTTTTATGTCTGAGCTTTTTTCTCCGAAAGTTTCATTTTTTAGAGCTTATGTATTTTTTGACATAGGTTCAGTTTTTCATGATTCACAAAGTCTGAAAATTTTCAGAGGTGTTGGACCAGGAATCTTTTTGGAAACTCCATTTGGAGCTTTCCGATTTGAATTGGGATACGGATTTGAGAAAAAGTCGCTTATTGTTCATTTTTCTTTCGGACTTAACAGATTTACCCTGTAGTATTGATTTTTGATTCTGTAGAATCAGTTAGATCAGTTTTGGAACATAATTCAATTAGTTGGATTTCTAAATTTATATATATTATTAAAATAAGGCGTTTTTCGGCTTAGGAAATTATGTCTATTATGTAGATTATTACTGATAATATCTCTATAGAAAAAATTTTGACCGAAAGAGAATTTTTGTGTGTTAGCACATTAGATTTTATATGATAACAGAAACAGAAAGATTTGGAAATGGAGAAGAGCGGATAAGATGCAGGAGATTCCGAAAATGATCAAACGTTTTGCTATAGTTTTATCTGGAGGGGGAGCGCGGGGAGCTTATGAGGTTGGTGTTCTTAAATACATTTACACGGACTTCGTTCGAGAAACAGGCATATTACCTCATTTTGATATAATGTGCGGGACGAGTGTTGGAGCCATACATGTATCCTTCCTTGCTTCTTTTATCCAAAATATTCAAACCAACATAAAAATTCTTGAATCAATCTGGTGTAACATTGAAGGAGAAAAAGTTTTTAAAATAACATTGCGGAACATCTTTGAACTCTTTTTTGGTAAATCTTCTAATAGATCTATTTTTAAAACAGATGATCTGAACATGATTATAACCAGAGGAATAAATTGGAATTCAATAAGAAGAAATATTATTGAAGGTAGAATAAAGGCAGTTTGTGTTTTTGCAACTCAGATATCAACAGGAAAAACCATAGCTTTTGTAGATTCTCTAGAAATATTGCAGGAATGGAAGAAAGATCCTTTTGTGGTTCCAGTTTATTCTGCTATTCGCCCTGAGTATGTCTTGGCTTCAGCTGCTATACCTTTATTATTCCCACCAATAGAGATAGATGGTAAATGGTATTGCGATGGTGGGATACGCCTTAACACTCCGCTGAGTCCAGCTATTCGTCTTGGTGCGGAAAAGATATTTACAGTTGTCATAAGGTATTATGATCCTTCTGATATGCCAGAAAGGGAGGATATTTTCCCAAATCCATTATACCTTATTGGAAAAATTATGAATGCCCTTTTCCTTGATAGGATTGCGTATGATTTATCTCGCCTTGAAGTTTTAAATGAGTTACTAAAGAGCGTATCTCCCTATGTATCCCTTGAGAATATAAATCAGAGAATGAGAGAGGTCAGAGGCTATGATATGAAGATTGTTGAACCATTATTTGTAAGACCCAGTGAAAATATAACTGATTTAGCCATAGAGTGTGCTAAAAAATATACAAGTAGAATAAAGTCAAAGTATAAGTTATTTCTGAGGTCTATTCTTGAATTCTCTCAGGGAATTGACACAGATATAGTAAGCTACATCTTGTTTGAACCAAGATATATAGGCGAACTGATAAATCTTGGGTATAATGATGCCAAAAGAGATGCGGATAAGATCTATAGTTTTTTCAAGAATAGTTGATTATGTTTTTAGATTTTGTAAAGGTTTATGTCAGAGGGGGGCGAGGAGGAGATGGAGCTGTATCTTTTAGAAGAGAAAAATTCCAGCCAAAAGGTGGTCCAGATGGGGGCGATGGAGGAAAAGGAGGCGATGTTATATTTCGGGCTTCACGCCAAAAGAATACACTTCTTGATTTCAAATATAAAAAACATATCGTTGCACAGGATGGAGAAAATGGAAAATCTAAAAACCAAAAGGGAAGGGATGGAGAAGATCTTATTGTCCTTGTTCCTGTGGGAACGGTCATAAAAGATGCGCAAACTTATGAAGTGTTGGCAGATCTTGATCAGGATGGGAAGAGTTTCATCGTAGCTAAGGGAGGGAAAGGTGGTAGAGGAAACGCTTCATTTAAATCTCCTACTCTTCAGATAGTTAAAACTGCTGAGAAGGGAAAGCCGGGAGAAGAGAGGTGGATAATTCTTGAACTAAAATTCATTGCTGATGTTGGAATAATAGGATTACCGAATGCTGGAAAATCTACATTATTAAAGAGTCTTACAAGGGCAAACCCTAAAATTGCACCATATCCGTTTACAACTATCTACCCGAATCTCGGAGTGATGGAATTAGATCAGCAGAGGAAACTTTATATCGTTGATATTCCTGGACTGATAGAAGGGGCTCATAAAGGGAAGGGACTTGGGAATGAATTCCTCAGACATATAGAAAGAGCAAAGATGTATATACATCTTATAGATATAACTCAAGAACCAAAAAAATCTTTTGAGATAATACTTGATGAGATCAACAGGTATAATCCAGAGCTATTGAAAAAGAGAAAGATGATAGTTGTTCTGAATAAATCAGATCTCGTTGAGAAATCAAGCGATATCAAAAAGTGGAAACGATATTTTGAAAAGTTAGGTTTTAGGTCGGCTGTTATATCTGCCTTAACAGGAGAAGGTTTAGATGAATTAAAGGAAATAATCTGGAAAGAATTTAAAGACATCGGGGAAAATATATCCTGAACTTTTACAAGCTATAGCGCAACTATAAAGAAATTTAAGATTTTCTTTCAAAAAATTAGAGAATGCACTATAATTTGACTTTTCCCTTTTAATACCGGACATATTTGCTCTCTAATTGAAATTCTTAAGTGTTCTCGTTCATTCTCGCATAAATATTATATCTATTTGATTTTCCTGATTTCCTATCATTCTGATTTGTCTAATTATTTCATAAGTTCTATTTAGTGTTTCAATCGCAAAATCTGGTAAGATTTTTAATTTTTTTCTCATTTTCTCCTTTCTTCCTTCTATTATGATTTTTTTCTCCATATCTTTGAGGACTTTGAATCCGTTTTCTTTTAATATGGATTTGAGCTTTCTCCCGCTTAAAAAATTTATGTGTTTCAGTCCTTCTCTTGTTTTCCCTATTATTTTTAAGTATTTCTCCGCAATTTTGCCCTTGAAAAATGGTATCCAAAAGGTTCTATAATGTGGTTCAAAAAAACTTCTTGAATAGTCTGGTGATCTGACATAAAGTATTCCGCTTTTTTTTATAACTCTGGATATTTCTTCTATTGTTTTCTCTAAATCTTCAACATGTTCCAGAACTTGATTTGCAATAACTATATCAAATGTTTCATCTTTAAAAGGCAAAGTTTTCCCATCATATATTACATATCTTGATTTATATTTATTTAGATTTATTGTTTTGCAGGCAAATGAAAAATATTCACATCTTGTTCTTGATATATCAACACCGAATGTATTATATCCGTTCCTAATACAATATAAAAGAAAGTTTCCCCAACCGCATCCAAAATCAAGTATCCTTTTGTCTTTTATATATCCGATTTCTTCTTGTAGCCTATTTATGTTCCCAGTTAAATCTTCGTCCAAATTTGAGTGTATATAGACTAATTCGTGTATATGTTTTTCATCTTCTTCTCCCCATAGTTCTTTATATTCTTTCTTCAGGATATTGAGAAGTTTTCTACTTAAAGATTCTCTTATTTCTTCATCTAGAGATTTCATTTTGATTTGAGCAAATGAATCACTTCTTTTTTATCTTTATTTCTCTTTTTATCATTTTTTTCTCTATTTTGCTTTCTTCTCTTTTATCTTTGAAAGCAACCTCTATGCGTAGCTCTACGGAGGTGTCAAGGAGAACTTTCTTCATAAGTCCTACTATATCTATTGAATTTAAAAAGTTTCTCAATTCTTCTCTTATTATTGCAGAGACTGTCTGGATGAGAATCTTTGGAATATTCACCCCTTTTTCCGCAAGTATATTTAGTATGGTTCCACCTATTGTAGGAAGCTTTGAAATTACTTTCTTGAATTCTTCTTGTATTTCTTGTTGTTTATTTCCTTCATAATTTTTCAGTTCCTCTATCATTTTTTTCTCTTCAGAATCGTCTCTTCTTGTTCTTTTTGAAGGAATTTTTATCCTCATCATATTTAGATATTAGCTATTGTGTTTATATAACTTAAGAATTTCCAAGAAGTCTCAGGTGATATTATACTTTTGCTTTTATATGAATCAGGAACCTTAAGCAAAATTTAAAAAATTTTATGTTGCATGTATCAATGATGATAAAAAGCTTATTTAACTTAAGAATTAAAAAGAAAGGTGAATTATATTCTGCTTCATGCCAATTTATACACGGAATAAATTTTTTTTAATTATTTAGATCTTGCGTCAAAATATCATATTCTTATAGCTTTTAATAAGACTTATAGTCTTTTTATCCTTCCAAGAAATCTTTTATGCCTAGAAATATTTCTTTAGCAAGTCTTTTGAGGAATGTATCAGATCTTAAACTATGAAAATCTTCAGGATTATCTATGAACCCAATTTCAATTAAAACGGCAGGGCAGAATGTTCCTGCGAGGACATAAAGAGGTGCTCCTTCGATAGTTCTTACTTTCTTTAGACTTTTGATCCTTTCCGATATCTTTTTAGCAAGCCTATAACTCTCATTTTCTCTGAATTCTGAATATATGTCAAAGAGTATTTTGGAGCCTTGATCAAAGCGAACTCCATTTTCTTTTTGTGCTATTCGTAATGCATAATTTGAAAACTTCTGTGAGAAATAAAATATCTCAAAACCAGAGGGAGAATTTCTCTTTTCAGATGAATTAACATGTATTGATACGAATATATCACATTCCGTTGCATTCGCTATTGCACTTCTCTCATCAAGAGAGATGAATTTATCTTCCTTTCTTGTTAATATCGCACGAAATACAGAATTTCTGATAATTTCTTCATAAATTTTTTTTACAAGCTTAAGATTTATATCTTTCTCTTTTATACCTTCCCACATTGTTCCTGGATCTCTTCCACCATGCCCAGCATCAATAACTATTACTTTGTTCTTCTTCTTTTCTTCGTCTTCTCGATCAAGGATTATTTCATCGACATCTTTCTTGCCGAATCCTACATCTACTATGATTTTGTATGGCATAGGTATTATGAAATATCTGACATAAGAAAATTCCTTTCTGAAGTTTATCGTGAAGTTTTTGCCTTCCCATAATATGATGTAATCTTTAGCTCTTTTAGTTCCTTTTCCTAAATCCTTTTTAAAGTTGATTTTTATCTTGTTGCTATCTGCGGAGAAAGATATATCAGATTTTTCTGATAACTCAATTGCAAACCTCAAAAATTCTCCGAACTCAAAAGATATTATATCTCTTATCTTTGCATAAGATTTATTGGTCATAAAAATTATAAGTAGAAAAGTAGAAAATACTCTCATCATTATAGAATTTTACTTCTGATCTCTTTCATCTGCAGCTTATATATTTTTCTTATTGAAAGAAGTATAGGGAAATATTTGCCTTTTGCAAAATCTGGGAATGTCCAGGGAAAACTTTGGAAGCTTCCCTTTTCATATCTTAACATTATATCTATCCAGACTCCATCTCTTATGTAGATCTTACATCCGCCCCCCTTATATGTAGCAAGAACTAATTTACTGAAGTCCATATACCCTGGGTCAATATTCACTTTCCTTTTACCATCAACGCTTAAAATATTTTCTAATTCGGTGGATTGCTTCTTTATATCCACTATTTCATCAGGTTTTATTAGTTTCTTGATGGAAATGAATATCCTTTTTATGTTTTCTCCCATTTCTTGTTTGTAGTAATCTGTTTCGTCAAAATCCAAAGGCATACTTTTGAAATCTATTTCCCCATTTTTTTCGGATATAAACTTTATAGCCTCAAACAATTTTTCTTCATCCGAAAATAGTATTGCAAAGAAAAGCTTTACGGGGCTTGGTTCAGAAGGAGATCCCATATGTTTGAGAATATATTTTTATTTATTCCCATCTTCCCAATCATTTCTAAAATATTTTCTTTTTCCATCCTAATGTTTTTAGATACTCCATTTTTTATGAAATGAACAAAATTATTTCTGATGTAAATTATTTTGTCTCCAATCAACTTTGATACTACTATGTTGTTCATCATCTCAAAAAAATAAGTTTTTTCCCAAGCCGATATGAAATCAATATCGCTTATTTTTTCAATAGTTGCTCTGTATCTGAATTTCCTGTGTCCGTTTTCAAAAACTGTATTGACCTCAATATCCCTACCTTCAACAGAGAAAAGAAGTTTTCCTTGCGGTAGATTTACCAAAGTTGAACCTTCAGATATGTTAATTGGTGTAAAGATTAGAAAACCTATATCTAATATAAATGATTTTTGTCCAAGATTAGCAAGAATAATTGTATGAGATTTTGGTGCGTAGGTCCTGTCAGCGAGTAATATTTCAGATTCTATACAACAGAAATCAAGGACTCTCTTGAGTAAATAAACCAAAGGAAAGCAAGTTGCTCCGGTTCCCCAATTCTTGAAACCATATAGTATGTCTGCTGGTGATATCAATCTATTTTCATTTATATGCTTTGTTATATTCTCATAAGGTAAAATAGAGAATTTTGACAATATATTTTTGATACATTCCTCTTTGTAATCCTCATCAATTCTAGATTTTCTTATATCTTGGGTTATTCCAAGTTCATAAGATAGCTCTTCTATCGCTTTTTCTTCATCTTTAAAAAGTTCCATCTGAACTAAAAAATTTAAGCAAAAATAATCATATTTTAGGAACTGTAATATATTTTGGATATGAAGATATTTGTAACTGGAATATCTGGATACATAGGTCAAAGTTTTCTGAAGATATATAAGAGCGATTATAAAAGAGGATACGAGATAAGAGGTGTGGATATAAAAGAACTTCCTTCTGAGTTGAAGGATTCAGTTGATTTTAAGATTATGGACATTACCTCCCAAGATGTGCAAGAATTTATGAAAGGTTCTGATGTTGTGGTTCATATGGCTTTTGTCTTGAATCCACCGAAGAATAGGGAAGCTGCAAGGAAAGTAAATATAGATGGGACGAGAAACATACTTAAGTCTGCAAAGAGTGTAGGAGCAAAACAAGTTATAGTTCTCACTTCTGCATCAACTTATGGAGCTCATCCAGATAATCCACTCTTTATGAAAGAAGATCACCCGCTGCGAGGTGATTTAAATTTCGGTTTTTGGTATTCTGAAGATAAGACAGTGCAAGATAGAATAACCCAGATATTTGCAAAGGAGAATCCAGATATAAAAGTGTGTATAGTCAGACCTGCGATAGTTTTTGGAGAAAATGTTAATAATTTTATATCTCAAGGGTTTTTTAATCCCCCAGTTGTAGGGATATTTCATAAGAATATTCCTTTTCAGTTTATATATGAGGCAGATGTTGCAAGAGCTATATGGATTATGATAAAGCAATCAGCTTCTGGTATATTTAATCTTTCCGGTGATGGTGTTGTTACGATGAAGAGAGGTGCAGAAATCATGGGTAAGCCCATAATGTATATACCTCCATTATTGCATAGACCTATGTATGAGATAATGATAAGAACAAAAATATTAGATCCTCTAACACCATTTGCAGCAATAGATTTTTTTAAATATCCCTGGACACTTGATACGACAAGAGCTTCTGAAGAACTCAAATTCTTCCCTCAGGAAAGTTCAGAAAGTGCCTTCAAAAAAGCATGGGAATCCTTCAAAAGGAAGAAGAAAGTGAAAAAGAAGTAAAAGAATCTTATTATTATTGATTGTATCAATTTTTATATTACATTTTGTCTTGTATTTTACTCTGCTATTATGATAAATAAGGTATTTTTACTTGGGAATTTGGGGAAAGATCCAGAGATAAAATTCACAAAAGATGGGACTATGATGTCAATTTTTAGGTTAGCAACGACAGAGTATGTAAGAAGCAACGGGGGGGCAGATAAAATTACAGAGTGGCATACGGTGATATGTTTTGGCAAAATTGCTGAATTTTGTGCAAAACTTAAAAAAGGCGATAGAGTCTTTGTTGAAGGAAAAATTAGAAATTCTTCTTTTGAAAGTGAAAATAAAATCTATAAAGTATCAACAATAGTCGCAAAATCTGTAAAACTTATACCAAGAAGGTCATACGATGAAGAATTAATAAAAACATCATCTGAAGAAGAAATATCTCAGGAAGAAGAACTATTTTAAATTGCTCTATTGCAACATAGTATTTATGTATTTTACTTTTTATATTCTATCCCACTATTGATTTGATGGATACAAAAAGGCAGAGAATATTTTCCCTCTGTTTCCTTTGTTGTAGGCATTATTTCCCTGATATATCACAAACTTCAAGGGGGCTTGATGAATGCAACAAAGCAATTTAAATGGGTATTTTTTTTGAACCAAGTTCTGTATCCTGCAAATATATTCCTATATCCAAAATTTTCTTTCTTATTTCATCAGCTTCTTGGAATTTTTTTTGTCTCCTCATTTCGTTTCTTTTCTCTATGAGACTGCATAATTCTTCGTAAGAATACCCGTGTTCCTTACATCTTCTTATAATCTCTTCCTCTATGAAGCTATGGTTGTTTAAAACATCCAATCTTCCAAATATTCCGAGTATTTTAGATACGCTCCCAATAAGTTTTAAAAACTTTATAACAGATTCTCTAGATTTTTCATTTATGACTTTATCATATTCAGAAAAGATTATTGATATAGCTTCTGGAGTATTTAGATCCTGGTCTAGCGCATTTTCTATTTTAGACAGTAGATTGGTGTCAAGTTGAGCTTTCTCAATATCTTGAGAAGATATTTTGAGCTTTTCTGCGAGAAATTCCAGGTTATAGTAAAAATTAACGAGAGTTTTTTCCTCCTTTTTTATATCATCAATTCCAGATATTTCTATGTTGCTTCTGTAATGAGATTTTATGATGAATAGTTTAAGAACTTCAGGATGAAAAGATTTAAGCATTTCATGAACCGTTATTATGTTCCCGATTGATTTTGACATTTTTTCACCTTTTATGTAAAGGTGTCCTGTATGTATCCAGTATTTTACGAATTCTTTCCCAGTAGCTGATTCTGATTGCGCTATTTCGTTTTCATGATGCGGAAATATTAGATCCTTCCCCCCACCGTGTATATCAAAGCTTTCTCCAAGATATTTCATACTCATTGCGGAACACTCAATATGCCAACCGGGTCTGCCTTCTCCCCATGGTGATTCCCAACTTGGTTCATAATCATATTTTTTGGATTTCCATAGAGCAAAATCAAGAGGATTTCTCTTCTTTTCAGAAACTTCAACCCTTGCCCCGGCTAACATATCTTTCATACTCATTTTTGATAACTTACCGTAATCATTGAAACTATTGACATCAAAATACACATCGCCATCGGATACATATCCTTTCCCTTTCTCTAATATTCGCTTAATAAGTTCCAATATATCAGATATATGGTCTGTAACTTTCGGTTCATAGTCTGGTTTTATAAGCTCAAATGGTTTTAGATCTTCATAAAAATAATTTATGTATTTTTCTGATACTTCTTGTGGGGTTTTACCTTCTTGCATTGCTTTTTTAATTATCTTGTCATCAACATCTGTAAAATTTCTTACGAACCTCACTTTGTATCCTTTATACCTTAAGTACCTTGTGAGTATGTCAAAGGGAATAAAGCTTCTTATGTGTCCAATATGCATTCTGTCATATACAGTCAGTCCGCATACATATATCCCCACATCTTTACCTCTTAAGGGGATAAATTCTTCAATTTTCCCAGATAGTGTATTTTTGACTTTCATTTTTAATCAGCTTTTATATTTCCATTCGGTTCAACTCTGTATTTTTTAGCATCAGCCCACAATCCTTCAAGATCATAAAAATCTCGCCAGTTTTTTTCAAATATGTGAAGTATGATGTCGCCGTAATCAATAATATTCCATACAGCTTTCGGATTATATTCAATGTTTTTTATTCTCATTCTTTTTTTATTTTTTGATAATTTTTTTAATTCGTAAATTACAGCTTCTGTTTGTGTGTTGCTGTCTGAACTACACACTATGAAAAAATCACTAATATGATTGAACTTCCGAATATCTATAATTACAACATCTTCACATTTTTTATCTAAAACTACCTCTATTATCTTTTTTATTTTCTGAGGTATTTTTAATTTATGTCCGTTTCTACTTCCTCTTGAATCCTCCTTACTTATCATCTGTTATTTCCTTTTTTATCCTTATGGATTAAATTTAAAAATAAATATAATAATGCGATATATATTTTGAAGTATTTATTATTTTTTGTTTTTTCTTATGATGGATATAGCACCTATCTATTTTGTCCATGTTGTGAACCATATGATTAAAGAAGGGAGAAAGATTATATTTCCATTATTGTTATTAGTACCACTTGTCCCTAATTTTTCTTTTGCAGATGTTCCTATATCTGAACCTCCGAAGATAATTTTCTACCCGAAAAGAACGGCAAGACCTAAGGCGATTATAAGAGGACAAACATGTTCAAAGTGTGATGTTTTCATTGAAGTTGAAAATAATACATTTTCTGGAGTGGCAGATGAATCTGGAATTTTTGAAATAGAAGTTTCTCTTGAGGAAAACAAGGACAATAAGGTAAATATATACTCACAAAAGGCAAAGAAAAAGTCTCCACCAACACAGATACTGATAACACATTATTCCATCGGCCCACCAGATCCTAATTCTCCTCCAAAAGTTGATTTGGATTCAATACCAAAATATACCAATGATCCGGGGATAAGGTTGTTTGGTAGAACGAAACCGAATTCAAAGGTTGTCGCACTTGGAGGTTCTGCAAAAGCTGAGGGATTTTCTGATAGCGAAGGTTTTTTTGAACTCCTTATCTTTTTGAAATTTGATCAAATGAACGAGATAGATGTTTATTATGAAGATGAACAAGGTTTTATATCCCCGAAAACTACTTTTCAGATATATCAAATTTCAAAAGCTCCACCAGCACCAAAATTAGAAAAAGTACCAGAATATACAAATCATGAAAAAATAAAGATCAAGGGTAGAACGGTTCCGGGTTTTGGAGTCGTTGCAGAACTACCAACAGGTAGTAGAGTAGAGTATAGGGCAGATGACCAGCAAGGAAACTTTGATGTAGAAGTTTCTCTGATACCTAATTCTGAAAACAAAATATCTTTATATACTGTAGATTTTGCAGGGAATTTTTCTGCCGCGGAAAGGATAGTAATCTTTCAAGATAGCATACCCCCAAGACCTCCGGAGATTATATTATATCCATCACAGGTCTATCAAGATAGTGCAACTGTATTGGGTAAGGGAGAACCAGGAGCAAAAATTGTCTCTAGGATTTCAGAAAGAGAATATGAACTTGGTATGGTAGATAAAGCTGGAAATTTTATTACCACTGTTCCAGTGCCAAAGTTCAAGCGTCAGACTAGAAGAAATTATATAAACATGCATCTTGTAGATGGAGCTGGAAATATCTCAGAACCAACTTTGATAGTTATAGATGCCCTGCCAGATATAAATCAAACGAACATAGGTATCAATTTTGGTATTCACTCTTTTACCGGTCTTATCTCAAAGGAGTTTTTTGATGGTATAAGGAAATCACCATTAGATTTTACTGGTTTATCTGTTGAGCTAAGATATACGAGAATTTTTCAGAGAAGGAGTGGTCCAGCGTTCACTCTGGTGAGTGGTTTTACTACATCTTTCGGAGAAAAGGTAGATATACCTCAGTTAGGAGATCCATCGGTAAATCTTATTGGAACTGCTGATGAGCTATCTCAAATAACCTTATCTACTATGTATATTATAGCAAATATAGGTTTAGCCTTTTTCTTTGAGGATTTTGACCTGATCCCATCGGTTGGATTTGGGGGACTTGGTTTCATAAAAGCTGGCCCAGTTCTTGAAGGCAATACTATCTTGAAAGAAGATAGATTATTTTTCAGCTATGTCGTCAGAACTGAAATTTCCTTCAGATACTCTATAACCGAGGACCTTAATCTTCAACTTATCTCCGCATATTCAGTTTCGCCGATAAGAAATGTTAATGAAAGTGGACACTCTGTAGATGGTGGTGGCTTTATTCTCGGATTAGGAATAAATTTCGGATTTTAAGAGACTGAAGCTGATTCTTCTTTAGCTTTCAAGATTTCTATCCATGGATTTTTTGAAACAATTGCAGTTTTATATTCTAACTTATCAGATGCAAGTTTCAAGGCAGATAAAGCATCTTTTTCGGACACACCACCTATTTCAAATAAGACTGTTCCTGCTTTTACTCTTGCCTCGTATCCTATGACGTCTCCTTTACCTCCGCCCATTCTTGTTTCCGCAGGCTTTTTCGTAACCGGTCTTGAAGGAAATATTCTCAACCAAAATTTTGCCGATGAAGGTAAGGATCTTATTATCGTTAGCCTGCAGGCTTCTATTTGTCTGGCAGAGATTCTTGCAGGTTCAAGAACTTTCAGGCCCCACTCTCCAAAGGCTAGATTATACCCTTTTGAAGCTTTTCCCCTTATTCTTCCCTTCATACATTTCCTGTATTTGAGCTTCTTGGGCTGTAGTAATGACATAAGCTACATAATAAACTTGATCAATTTATAGGAAGAATTTTCAAAAATTTTTTCACTTGAGTTCAATACCTATTTTCTGAAGACTTAATTTTGAAAGAGCGTTTATTGTTGCCTGACTCAAATTCTTTCCGAAAAGTTCTTTATACTTTTCAGATTTTTGGAGTTCCGATCCTTTACCTGAAGTACCATATATTGAATCCATATATGCTATAATAAGTATCATCCTCTTGTATGGATCAACTCTTAGAAAGAAATCTTTACTCACTCCAACTGTTTCAAATATTTCAGAAGCAATATTGTCCGGAATTGATGAGAATGCTGAATATACTTCATCAAGTGATTTCTGTCCTAAACCAAGTTTTTTTAGTGATTGGGGATTTATTGCATATAGCATAATATTTGATTCATTGTATAGCCTTTTAGCAGATTTATCATCGGGATTTTTCGCAATGTATTCAGATAGTATCTTTTTAGCAACCGCGTAGTTCCCTTGCTTTATGAGGAAACTTATATACTCGTTAAAGTTGCTAGATCTGTTTTGTTCTTTTGAGTTTTCATACGCCTTTTTATACATTTCTTCTGCTACTTTTTCATATCCTTTTCTTTTTTCATATATTTTGGCAAGTTTAAGATAAGCTTCATCATTATTCGGAGAAAATCTTATAGATTTTTCAAGGGCAAGAGCTATTTGTGTTTCATCTTCCATGAGATTCTCTAATAAAATGGCATACTTGAACCAGGTATCTCCACTTTTCCCAAAGGATGAATCAAGAGTAAAAAGTTTCTCATAATATTCTTTTGCCTTTTTCAGGTCAGATTTGTTTTCCGATTCAGAGTATATTTGTGCAAGGAGTAATAAAGCTTCATCTTCATATGGATCTATCTTTATTGCTTCTTCAAGGGTTCTTTTGGCTTCCTCAAATCTTCTAAGATTTAGATAAATTTCCCCGATAAGTGTTTGGTATATTGCAAGTTTCTTCTGCATTTCTCTATCGTATTTTATTTCTGGGGTTGAGTTTATTGTATCTATAGCTCTTTTTGCTGGTTCCGAAGCTTGTTCCCACTTAGATAGTTTCTTTAAAGCAAACGCCCTCTTGTAAAACAAACTGTGGGATGCTTTCTCTCCAAGAAGATCTATTGCCTTCCTATATGCCTCGTCAGCAGCTTCAAATAAATTCATTCTTATGTATGTATCTCCGAGTTTTTCATATACAAGAGAATTTTCTCCAATATCTATAGCTTTTCTATACATATCTCTTGCATCTTCATATCTTTTCTCCTCAAAATATATATCTCCTATTGCGATGTATGAGTCAGAAAAATCTGGTTTTATTCTGATAGATTCACGAAACTTATCAAGTGCTCTTGTGGTTTGACCCTTCTTTAAAAGGGCATATCCTTCATCATAAAGGTTATATGCGTCACAGGTCTGTATCATTTTTTTTGAATCATTTATTATCTTTTCTGGTAAGCAGAAATAATCTTTTATTCCTTCAAGATAGTTTCTTTCGGAGCAGTCTCTATTCTTTATTTTTGAAAAAACATCGTTTGCTTTGCTTCTTATTCTGTCAACAAACATGTTGTATATATCTGATATGTCTGAAAGTGCTATTTCCCTTATTTCTGCTTGAATATTGTTTATCTCCTGACTGACAGTTATATACACTGAACAGAACTGCTTTTCTTCTGCTTTAGATAGCCTATCTCTAAACTCAATATAGTTTCTTATTGAATCTGAAACATTTGGTATGACTGAGAAATTTATCGCACACATATAATCATAACCATCTCTGTCAATATCCCCTTCTTTACAATATTGTATATCCTCTATTTTCTCAAACTTATCTGAAAATATATCTTTTGAAAAAATGATTAATCTTTGGGAATCAACTTTTATATTGACACTCTGAGATAGATCCTCTACGGTGAAATCAATTCTGGCTGATATTTTGTCATCGTTTATGTTCGCTCTTGTAGTTTTTTTCTCAATTGTGTTCCCATCCTCATCCTTAACCTCAGAAAAGATATTTACAGCTATCTTTGATATAACAGGATATATTCTTTGATATTCTTCTTGAGGTATATCTTGGGGTTTTTGTATTTGACCATTTATGTTGAAGATTATCTTTTTGGGACCACCACAGTTATAGAGTGTAAAAATTGTAAAAAACATAAATAAACTCCATGCTGGTAAATTGATTTTCTCTCTTCTTTTTATTATTAACTCCATCTCCTTACCTCCTTTATGGTTTATAATTTTAGGGAAAATATACCTTTTTTTGTTTCATTTTTGTATTTTTTGTTCTTTACCAGTTATGAACTTAATTATCTTTCGTCTCATATCGTTTATTCCTATTGCTCCAGCAACTTTTATGCCATTTTCTTCCATAAAATCTTTGATTTCTTCCAGTTGCTTTCTGTTGTATTTATCTATGAGGATAAAAAATATGACCTTTTCTTTATCCAGAAATCTTATTATTTCGGTCAGTATGAACTTTCCTATCTGTAAATCTATTTCGCTTATTATTTCTCGCTTTTTTGGTAGTTTCAGAAGCTCTGATATTCCCCATGGAGAATATAGGTCTTCATAAATTTTAAAAAAAGGAGCAAACACATCCTTCTCATTCATTTTTGCTAGAAAATACCTATTCAATTCTTTATCAATATCGCTTTTGATATCTTTCAAGTTTTGTCCTTCACTCTTAGTATTTATATATCTGTCTATGAGGTCTTTGTCCCAAAAATCTTCTATGTTCAGAAAACTCTTATTTGAGATTATAATTAGATTCAGTTTTGATTTATCTTTCTCTAAAAACTCCACGATCTTCATAAAGCTTATGATTATGTTCTCTGATCTACCTGTTAAATCTATAACTTTCACATCAAGTTCATTTTGGATCTCTTCGGCAAAACTTCTTTCAGAACACTCTGATATGTCCTGACCAATTAAAAAGATTTTTTCCGCTTCATCCCATAGTTTATCATTATTACGAAATCCAAATCTGTCTGTTTTGTAGTATATCCATTTTTCGCCATCATAGCAGTACAGGATATATGAATGTGAAGGCATACTTACAGGAAATACATCAAATTTTTCATCTAATATTTTTTTCATCCGTCTAAATTCTATGTATGGAAATGCCAAGTTCCATTCTTCGGGTATTTTATTTTTTCTTATTATTTCTATTTCTGATGTGTATTGAGTTTCCTTTATATATCTGAATTTCTCAGAGTTTGAATTGATATAGATCTTATACGAGATAAACGAGATTAAAAGAATTAAACCTATAACTCTTTTTGCTTTGGAGAAATTATTATCATTAAGTGAGAATATTCTTTTCTGAAGAAATCTTAAGTTGATTGCTAATGGTAGGAGGGTAAGAATAACAGTAAGAGTAAAAACTAATTCTAATGGAGTGAATGACTCAGTAGAAATCCTTTTTCTCCAAAAAATAAAAAAAATAAGTCCTGTAATCCATATAGGATATCCTAAATTAGCCGAATACCAGATTAATAGGAATACAGCCCGTATTATCTTTGGAATTAGTAATCTTGACATTTTTTCACAAGGAATGACACTTAATCGAATTTAAATTTAATATTCTGAATTCAATCGAGTATTCTTATTATTTCTCTTATTCTGTTTATAGTTTCGTCCTCCTGGGGAGTTATCGGGTCTAATTTCTTGATATCAAGCCACGATTTTACATCCCATTTTCCATCTGTTCTCATGTTATCAAGTGTCCATACATGGAACTTTTTTATTCCCGCTGCGAGTCCTGCAGATATATCTCTTTTGAGCTCGTAAGAAGATTTGTATCCTTTATTCCCAAACAGATCATCACCCACAAGACCAACATCTACTGATGCTTTTTCTCCGAATAGACTGTAGATATCTTTTGCATAGCTATAAACAAAATATTCTGGATAGCTTACATTTAAATTGAAATTTTTTGATAGATTTTCAAGAGCAGTTGTGTAGAGCATAAACGAGTATTCATCACAGTTTGATGGAACATATATCCCAAAGAACTTTGATATATCTTGATCACCGTCTTTTTTAATATCATCAACTACAAATGGTATAAAGACACATAGAACTTTCTTACCTCTTTCGTGAATCATTGATATAAGCAAGTCTATTTTGCTCCTACCTTCCTGATATATTTTTTCTGGTGGCTTCATTTGTGTGATATTTGAAAGGAAGTCAGTTAGGTTCTTGGAAAATGCTATTTTCGTTGCCAAATCCCATGGTGGTTCAAAGTCAAGAATTATTCAATCTGTATCTATGTTTTTTTGTAGAAAATCTTCTGTATATTTGTAAAATTCCTCAGCGTTCCATGTTGATATCCAATAACCCTTTTCTTTTTTCACAAGAAGCCATGCTCTAAATTCCATCTTCTGTAGAATATCTTCTGGAAGTATTTCTCCTTCTCTTATGGCTAAAAATAGCTCTACATCAATATTTTTTAGTTCTTGATATACCTGTAAATATTCTTGGTATGGTAGAAACTCTGCCCATACCGAGATTTCAAAATTTCTTTTTTGAACTTCTTCATTTCTTTTTTGAACTTTTTCATAGCAGTTTGGGAAAAAGCAGATTACCGAGATTATTACTTTAGTTATTTTCATTTTTGGACATGTTTATTTTGTGTAATACGATGATATTTGCTTACACTTTTCAAGGGCTTTTTCTACAGACCTAAAGATAAATGGTTTTGTGAGTATTATTTCTGATAATCCTTCAGCTGTTGTTCCAGATGGCGTCATGACAGATGATTTTATATCATATGGTGATTTTCCATTGAGTATCATTTTTGCTGTTCCAAGAAATATTTGAGCTGATACGACTTTTGCGATATTTCTTGGAAGTCCTGCTTTCACGAAAGCATCTTCAAAGCTCTCAAATATATCCGAAATATACCCAGGTCCAGAAGCTGCTGTTGCTGTAAATATATCTATTTCTTCATCACTTTTGACTACGAAAACTTTTCCGTAATCAGAAAATATTTCCCTAAGTAAAATAGAATCTTCTTCATACTCTGTAAGGATTGCAAATATTCCTTCTTTTTCTTCTGCACATATGTTCGGCATAACTCTTGCCCATCTTTTAGTGAATCTCTTCAAAGCATCGGATTTTATTCCTGCTGCAATAGATACGATAAGCTTCTTCCCAAAGGCTGTGCTGATGTCAGATAGCACATCTAATACATCTTTAGGCTTTACAGCAATGAAAATTATATCTGATTTTTTTGTCAGATCTTCAATATTTACCTCAAACCTTTTCAATTCTTCTGGAACTCCAGCTGTGTCATATAAAAACAATGGAAATTTTTCAGATAATATTTTCGCTATTGTACTACCCATTTTACCAACTCCTACTATGCCTATTCTTATTTCTTCCATACTCTTATATAATATTTACTTTTTGTCGCCGATTCAAAAATTCTGTCTTGTGGTAACATAAAATGAGCTCTAAATGCATTGGATTTTATACTTCAGGATTCTTGTAAGGCAAATATTATATCAAAAAGAAACAGATTCCAAAAGCTATTTTAAATTTTTCAAACTACTCTCAACCATTGATTATTAGATTTGGTTCTCTTTGATTTTTACTTTTTATCAGTTCATTTTTTTACTTTTGTTCCCAATTGATGATTTTTTCTTCTATCCCCTTTTTTTTATTTATAATTCTTGCAAGTATGAAGAAAAGGTCGGATAATCTGTTTATATATTTTATGCATTTGGGGTTTATTTTTTCTGTTTCAGCGAGTTCTACAATTTCTCTTTCGCACCTTCTTGTAATTGTTCTCAAAATATGAAATAAACTTCCTTCTTTGCTTCCTCCCGGGAGTATAAAATCCTCAAGTGGTTCAAGTTCTTTAAGATACTTTTTCTCAAGATCTTCAAGCCAGTCTATAGGCTTTTCTGTTAATCTCCTTTGAGACTCTGTTATCTCATCCGATGGCTTCAGCAGTCTTGCAAGGTCTCCTCCTAGTATAAATAGATGATTTTGAATCTTCTCAAGTATCTGTATGAATTCCCTCATATTTGTTTCATCTTCTTTTAATACAGATATTGTGTATCCGATGAAGCTACAAAGCTCATCAACAGTTCCATAAGCCTTCACTCGTGGATGATTTTTTTTCAAGACAAAACCCCCAGATATATATGTTTCTCCAAAGTCTCCGAATTTAGTTGTTATAACAGTAAGGCGCATCCCTCTTCGCCTTTTTATATCTGACATATCCCTATATTTTTTTATTTTTCATTATAGTTTCTTGCTTTTCCCTGAAAAATCCAATAATTTCCAAAAAGGTATCTTCTGAATAATTTCTCTTGTATTTCCTAAGAAGATCTATTACAAAATTTGCCTCGATGGGTTTTATCTGTGTTCTAAAGTAGGAGAGCCAAAACGAAACAAACTGTGTTACATTCTGAGGTTTATCTGTTATTTTTGAAGATTCAAAATCAATGAGAACCGGTTTATTTTTTGAAACTATGATATTTGTATATGGTCTATGCATTTCATCTTTAGATATGTTGAGTTTATCTAATTGTCTTGCCTGCATTAATATTTCTTCAAGAATATTTTGAAGTATTGGGCTAGGAGAGTTAAAAAACTCTTTTAGATGAGTTCCCTCTATAAACTCAGTAATTATAAAATCAAAACCATAAAGCAGCAGCTTTGGACCTATGTTTTTGATATTCACCCTTTCTATTATTTCTCCCTCTTTTCTGATTTTTTCAGAAAGGCTTGGTATTCGTGCTATTTTTATAATTACATCTTTCTCTTTGAACTCCCCCTTATATATTTTTCCCCTCCAGCCTTCCTTGAGGAATTTGCAGTTTTTTATCTTATTGTTAAGAAGTAAGTTTTCTCCCCTTTCGGGTAGAAATTTTGAAGTCATTCAATAAACTTTTTTGCAAGAATAGACTTAACTAGCTCTTCTGTAAGGGACTTTGCTATTTCTGCATTACTTGCAGTAGGTTTGGGTTCAATGTTTCTTTCCTTCTCTATGGAAGCAAGAATCTTTGGAACAAATTCTCTGAGTATTTTAGCTTCTTCTGATATCGTGGTTCGTTCTGTCTTTATTACGCTTTCCCCATAACTAACTTTCCTGATGTTTCTGTTATGTAAAGAATCAGTTTTCGGGACTCCCCCCGTTCCTTTTATTTTTATTTCGTCCGCCATGACTTTATCTCCTTGTATTTATATTCGGAAATTTTAAAAAATTTTTTAACGTTTTTTTTCTTTTTAGGAAATATTGTGATCTAAAGGACCGAACCCTTTACCTATGTTTAGAGATCTCTCAATGGCAAGTTGTAGAAAAGCTCTTGCTGACCTTATCGCTGTAATTACATCATTACCTTTTCCTATATTTGCACATATTGCTGCCGAAAAAGTACAACCTGTTCCATGTGTATTTTTTGTATTCACACGAGGATAAACCATCTTAGTAATCTCTCTATTGAAATATATTATATCAACCACTGAATCCTGATAAAAGTTTATATGCCCACCCTTTAATACGACACATTTAGCTCCAAGACTATGGATGAATTTGGCGCAATCTATCATATCTTTTTCACTTTTTATCTCCATACCTGATATTTTTTCTGCCTCGTACTTATTGGGAGTTATTATCAGACTTAGTGGAAGAAGTTCCTTTGAGAGAAGTTCAATTGCTTCTTCTTTCAGTAAAGCATACCCACTCTTTGAGAACATAACAGGATCTAATACGAGCTTTTCTATTTTAAAATCCTTTACAGCTTTCAGAACATTGTATATTATTTGAGGATTTGAAAGCATTCCTATTTTTGCGGAGTCAATACCAATATCTTCAGCTACTGCTCTTATTTGTTCATACACTACTTCCCCTGGTAAATCTACTATTTTGAAGACTCCACAGGTGTTTTGAACAGTTATAGATGTTATAGCTGTCATACCGTAGACTTTCAAGGCAGAAAAGGTTTTTAGGTCGGCCTGTATGCCAGCTCCTCCGCTACTGTCACTTCCTGCTATTGTCAAACATCTTGTTATCATTATTATGTTATCTCAAAGACTATATATTTTTTTTCTCCTTGCTTGTATAAGACTTTCACTTTACCATCAAAATCATTGAATATATATATTGGTAGTTTCTTCCCGCTCTTTTTCTTCTCAGTCTCCTCGAGAATGATTATGGCATCGTCTATAGAAATAGGCTTTTCTATTTTCACCCTGGCCCTATCTATCTGTATTTCTTGAGATTCTTCTTCAGGTTGGTCATGAATTTCCTCTGTTATAGATATTTCTCTTTTACTTTTCATGGCTTCCCTTATGATCTTTTCGAAATCCGTTTTGAGTTTTTCTATCTGCCTTTCTATCTCGTAAGCTAACTTATCTATAACAGCTCTCACGTCTTCTCCTTCATCCTCTGAATATATTGGGGGAAGATTGCTTTTTTTTACCGTAAGTATGACCTCGATTGATTTACTATCTCCTTCCTTTTTGGATATAAGGTAGATATTCGTACTCTCTCTTATACCTTCTGGGATCTTTAATATCACCTTGGAGAACTTCTCTCTGAAGTAATCCTTTATATACTCAGTTATCTTAGAATTCCTTGCTATAAAAAATACTTTTACTCCATCTATTACTTCCTCCATGTTTTATTTTACTCCTTTAACTTTTGGTTTTAGGGAAGAAAATTTTTCAACCTCTTCTGGTTTTAAAATCTCCCATGTAAAACCTTCTTCCTCTCTTCCAAAGTGCCCATATGTAGCTGTTCTTTCATATATTGGTCTTCTGAGGTCAAGATACTCTATAATATCTTTGGGTTTGAGTTTAAAGGTTTCCTTAACTACCTTTTCTATTTTTTCATCTGAGACTTTTGATGTTCCAAAGGTTTCAATTGTGATATGAACTGGGTCAGCGATTCCAATAATGTATGTTAGGCAAACCTCGCACTTTTTTGCGATTTTTGATGCCACTATTGTTTTAGCAATTTTTCTCGCCATATAATTTGCGGATCTATCTACTTTTGTGGGATCTTTCCCTGAAAATGCTCCTCCACCATGTTTTGCATGACCGCCGTATGTATCTACAACTATTTTCCTACCAGTTAACCCAGCATCCCCAAGTGGACCACCTATGACGAATCTCCCTGTCGGATTAACAAAGTAGTTTGTTCCAACTAAAAGTTCACTTGGTATAACTTTCTTGATCACTTCTTCTATAACAAATTCTTTTAGGTCTTGATATTTTATATCCTCTGCATGTTGTGTTGAAACAACAATAGTATGAACTCTTATAGGTCTCCCGTTTTCATATTCTATGGTCACTTGACTTTTACCATCTGGTCTAAGGAATGGTGCTTTCCCACTTTTTCTTACATTAGCTAATTCCCTTACTATCTTGTGAGCGAACGAAATCGTCATCGGCATAAGTTCTGGTGTTTCATCCACAGCGTAACCAAACATGGTCCCCTGATCACCTGCCCCAATTTCTCCTTCCTGTAGAACACCTCTGGCTATGTCTGGAGACTGTTTCTCCACACGTATAATTACTTCAGCTGTTCTCCAATCTATTGAGTTCTTCTCGTCTTCATAACCTACATCCTTTATAACCCTCCTTGCGATTGATTCAAAATCTATCTTTCCAGAAGATGTTATCTCTCCCGTAACAACAACCAAGTTTTTGCTTGCAAGGGTTTCACAAGCAACGCGTGAGAATTTGTCTTGCCTCAAAAACTCATCTAGTATTGCATCAGATATTTTGTCACAAAGCTTATCTGGATGTCCTTCTGTTACTGACTCTGAGGAAAATAGTTTTACCATAATCTCTTGATTTTAAAATTCGCTTTCCAGCTAATCTAATTCTCCAAATATTTTTTTTCTTATTTTATCTTTAAGATTGTTGATCCTTCTTTTCCCTTCCTCTTTTGCAAATCCCAGCATGACCGCGATAACTTTTTTCGTGTCACCACCGTAGCTCTGTTTCATCCCTTGAAACAGCATATACATGTTTTTTGCCATATTTAACTGATAATTTATCTTGTTTTTTATATCGCTTATTTTCTGGGAAAAAAAGGAAGATCTGCCTTCTGTTTCTGTCCGAACTTCAGGTTCTCTTGCCTCTGTAGTTTCTTGATATCTTGTTGCTTGATATATCTCTGTTTTTTCTTCCTGCTTTGTTTCTGTTTGATTATCAGGTTGCGTCTCTGTTGAATTAGATAATTCTTCTGCTTTGACTTTTTTCTTCGGGCTCCTCTTCTTCTTGCTTTCCATTTTATTTTCCTCCTTTTTATTTCACGCTTTCAAAATAATTATAATTCCCTTTAGATATGATTTTTTCAGTTTTAGATATTTTAGATTGAAGTCGGTTTTTATTGTCTCTTTGTAATACCGTTGTATATTATTTCCCAAAATATTTTGCCTATTTCTTTAGGAGTGTATCCTTTTTCTTTTGAAAACCAGTGGTATATCCAATTTATCATACCAAGAACAGCAAAACCTATCATTTTAGGTTCTATATCATCTCTAATTTTGCCTTCTTTTTGGGCTTCTTCAATTATTTTACGTAGGATGTTTTCATACTTGTCTCTAAATTCTTTTATTTTTGATTGCCATTTTTTGGGGAGTGCTTTTTGTTCATTGAAAAATACGCTTGCTTTATCTATGTTTTCTGTTAGAACTTCTATATGTTTCTTTATGAATTTTTCCAATTTATTTTGAGGAGAAGTTTTCTCATCCATTATTTTCGATACGTTTCTAACAAATCTTTCCCCTTCATTTTCGATGAGTTGATATAGTATATCATCTTTACTTTTAACCCAATAATATATTGCTCCTTTTTCTATTCCGATTTCATTTGCTATATCTTGGATAGAGGTGGCATTGAAACCTTTTTCCCTGAAGAGTCTCGCTGCTACGTTTAGAATTTCGGGTATCCTGTTTTTTCTATAGTTTCTTGTTTCTTCTTGATTACGCATTTCTGAAAATAGTCTTGCTGAAAATTTTTTTTATTACAAATAATATATTATTTTTTCTATTACATATTTGAAATTTTCGGGAATTTGAATGATTATTCAAGGAGGTAGGTTCTTATGCCAATATATGAATACATATGTAGGAAATGTGGTTTAAGAAATAGCTTTCTTGTTTATCCTTGGGAAGATGAAAGATTGTCTTGTAAGAGATGTGGAAGTGGGGATATGCAGAAGATAATATCAAAATTTGCAAAGCTTAGGTCAGATGAGCAGAGAATTGAAAGTACAGTTGAAGACGCAATGAGAAGTGTAGACCTGAATAATCCTGATAGTATAAAAAGCTGGATGAGGAAAACATTAAAGGATTATCAGGACGAGATAGGTTCGGATGTGGATATAGATGAAGCTGTTGAGAGTATTAGTGAGGAGATAGGAAAGGGAGAAGGAGAAGAATCGGAAGCTGAGAGCCAATCTGAAGATTATTGATTATTTTGTTTTGGATTCTCTGAAAAATTCAAAGAGAATCCTCACAAAGAATATTGTAAGAATGACTGCAACTGGGAACAACGCAAATGCTCCTGATATGTGTTCATCTTCTATTGTTCTGGCATACATCAAAACCCCGAATATAACTATGGTAATAGGTAGAGCGTAAGCTATGGAGCTAAGTATAAAACTAAAATATTTATTTCTGTTTTCGCTCATGGAATAGTTTAAATATTATATAAAAGGTTAATATTACTCAATGAAGGATTGTTAAATTTTGTAAAAGAATGATTATTATACAGTTATGAATCTGAACATAACTGATAAGGATATAAAAGATGCGATAGAGAAAGTGCCCGCTTTGCCTAATATTATTGTAAGAGCACTCGAAAAAATCAGGAATCCAACTTCTTCTGCTAAGGATATAGCTGAGGAGATTGCAAAAGACCCGATACTTTCATTGGATATTTTAAAAATAGCTAATTCTCCGATATATGGTTTTTCAAGAAGAATATCATCCCTGGAGCATGCTATATCTTTGCTAGGATTTAAATCGGTTGAATCGGTAATATTATCTGCTTACTCAAAAAGTGTTTACAATGTTGAACTGAGAAATTTTAAGATAAAGAGGGGGGAACTTAGCTTGCAATCTTTTCTTGGAGCATATATATCAAAAATCTTGAGTAGGAAATTTTTCCCTGATGTTGAAGAAATATCTTTCACAGCCTCTGTTATGAGGAACCTTGGAAAGATAAGTATGGATTTTATCCTTTCAAAACATATCGAGAGGGTAAAAGCAGAACTTATGTATGATAAAGATTTTCAAAGAGTGGAAAAGAAGGTTGTGGGTTTTACGAGTTCTGAACTCACTTTAATAATCCTTGAAATGTGGAAGGTTCCAGAGGATATAAAATTTATAGTCTCAAAGTTTAATAAGCTCAACATCATTAAAGATAAGAATAGTAATTCATACAAGGCCTGTGTAAGTGTTCATGTTGGAGATAGGGTAGCTCAGATGACAGGAGTTGGTGCGGGAATTGATAATTTATCATATGAGATAGATCAGGAAATATTTAAATTTACAAAGATAAGACAAGATGACATAGAAGAACTTCTTCAGGAAGCTGTAAAAGCTTATCCGAAGTTAGAGTCTGAATTGAAGGAAACCATTATATGAGGTTTTGAACGGTACATATTATTTTACTTATAAAACTATACATTTAGGTTTTCAATTTTGCTTCGTTTTAATCTGGAACTTTTAAAATAGTTTTTATGAGGACTTCTTCTTTAAATTTGAAGCTTATATCTTTGACGGTAGGAACAATATTGATTGTTATATTTATGTTTAGTGGGCTTGTGTATGTGAACTTTAGGGAGATATTCAGAAAGCAACTTGTTGATAAGGGTGTACAACTTGCAGATTTTTTAAATAAACATTCATCTATATCCTATGGAATAATGGCTGAGGAGAGATTTTTACTTTCGGAAGCAATAAATCTATTTATGAGAGATGAAGACGTTATTTTTGCTTCAGCTATAAATAGGAATGGGGATATATTGGCTTTTAGAACAAAAAACGATAAGATTGTTCCAGATATGTCTTGGTTTATATCAGGTATGGTTTCTGGTAATGTTATTTCTGATAGTAGAAGGATAATTGAAAGAACAACTTCAACTGGGGAGGAGGTGATTATTTTCTTTTATCCGGTTAAGAGTGAGGGTTTAATAAAAGAGGAAGGGAGCTCGGTAAAAGGATATACTGTTCTTGTTATGACACTTCAAAATTTCTATAAAGATTTTTCCAGAAGGATTATGAATATAAGTTTTATAATAGGTATCATTACAGTTATAACGATTGTGGTGATATCATATCTCATAAGGAGTAACCTTAGGCCATTGATTGAACTGAAGGAGAAGGCGGAGAAAGTTTCAAAAGAGGGGGAACTTAGGGAAAAAGTAGAGGTTGAAACCGGAGATGAAGTTCAGGAGATAGCTGATTCTTTCTCTCGCATGATAGATATGCTTAAGAACGAAATACATAATATAAAAATAGTATCAAAGAAACTTTCAGATATGTCTCATGAAGTTTTTAAAGCTATGGAAAAGATAAATAGCAATACAGGTGAGCAGAATTCAAAAATTCGCCAGATTGAATCGCTAGTTGATAGTATCCATGAACGTGAGCTCAGTACTGTAACCCATATTGATTCTGTTATCGAAGCTATAGAATCTGTTCTTCGCAGAATAAGTGAAATAGATGACTCTTTATCTTACATCAGAAATTCCTTGCAGACATTTCCCCAGAAAATGGATGAATTTTCTTCTGGGATACTCGAGCTTAAGAGGGTAGGGGATGAATTTGGGGAAACGGACAGAATTATTTCAAATGTAGATGATTTTTCAAGAAATTTTAGTGCTGTGAAGAAGGTTTTAGCCGAGGCTTCAGAAGAAGCTCGGGAGATTAATCTACTTTTTGATGTTGTGAATGAGGGAATTTATCAGATAATTTCTGAATCTGATAACATAAGTTCTTGTGTGATAAACACTCGGAAGCTTAGAAATGAGCTTTCTGAACTCTTGAGTTCGGCTCAAAAGGAAATAGAAGATATAACCAGTGTAGTTTTTGAATTACTTGATTTTACAGATGATACGAATATGCTTGCTATAAACGCATCCATAATAGCGTCCCATGAAAAAGGAGAAAAAGGGAAAGAGTTTGGAGTGGTTGCTGAAGAAATAAAAAAACTATCCCAAGACACAGAGAGTAAAATTAGAAATATAAGAGATAAAATCAGGTCAATAAAACAAAAGATTTCATCGGCTTCAAGAATATCTGATGCCAACATTGAGGAGAAAATTGTAGATATCTCTAATACAAAAGAAAGTATTTCAGCTGGTATAAATAAGGCTAAGAATATGGTAGAAGATCTAAAGGGAAAGTTTAATAAACTTTTGAATGATATAGAGAAATCCGAACAAGGATTATCAACTTTTGATTTTGCTGTGAATTCAATTCGTGATTTATCTCAAAAAATTATCAAGTTTGTTGAAGTTGCAAGGAGAGATGTTGAGAGAGCCGAGCCAATTGTCAGGGAACTTAATTCTTCTGTCTTAAAAGTGCTAGATGAAATTCAAGGTATAAATGAGAAGATAAAAAAGGCTACCCCTGCTATAACCAAGTTTACAAGTGAGCTTTTGAGTGTGAAAGAAGAATCAAGATCCCAATTTTCTGAAATAGAAAGTATAAAGGATAAGACGAAGGATCTGGGGAACATAATATATGAGATAAATAAAACAGTTATATTTTCACTATCTAAAGTCAAAACTGTTTCGGAATTAGGAGAAAAACTTGAGACAATTACGAAGCGCTATAAGACATAATGAGAAGTATAGAGGAAAAAATATTAGAAGATATCAATTCTGCAATAATTACATCAAAAAGAGCAAGGGAGCAGGGTAAAAAGATAGCTTTTACAAACGGCTGCTTTGATATATTACATGCTGGGCATATAAAAACATTCATAGAGGCAAAGAAAAATGCGGATATTCTTTTCGTTGGAATTAACACCGATGATTCTGTGAGAAAAATAAAGGGAGAAAAAAGACCGGTTATCCCTTTGAGTTTGAGGAAAATTGTTGTTGCTGCTTGTGAATTCGTAGATTATGTAGTCCCATTTTCAGATGAAACGCCATATAAACTTATAGTTGCTATAGAACCAGATATCATTGTTAAAGGAGAAGATTGGGAAGAAGATAAAATAGTAGGAGCTGATTTCGTCAAGAGCAAAGGAGGAAAAGTTCTGAGAGTCAAACTTGTTGAAGGTATCTCTACAACAAACATAATCCAAAAGATAATAGATACTTTTAAGTGATTCAATCTATGAGGTTTTCAGGATTCATTATATTTTTTGGATCAAGATTATTTTTTATGGCTTTGATGACTATTAATGAATCTTTAAGTTCTTTTCGTGCCCAGATTTTGTGATCTCTCCCGACTCCATGATGGTGCGAAATTGTCCCGCCATTTTCAGATATGGTATCGGAAGCCTTTTTCTTTATCTTCCACCAGAATTCTTCTTCATATCCAAACTTGGCTTTTGCAAAAAATGTGAAGTATAAAGAGGCTCCAGATTCATAAACATGTGTTATACGACAGGAAACTCCTCCTATGCTTTCTGAAAATATAACGCTTTCCATTCCTTCTTTGACTTTTTTGTAAAGATTAATAAGATTGGACCAGCTTGTGGCGGTTTCCAGAGTATCAACAATAATGCAAAAATCCATAAGTAGATCTCGCAGATAAGGTTGTTCAAAATATTCTTTTTTCCAATCTTCAAACCTCTTTTTACCTTCATCCGTTCCTCCGAATTTTTGGCAAACTCTTCTAACAAATTCAAATTCTGACTCTACAACTTTCTGGTTTTCTTCATCAGCTTCAAAACCTACTATAAGCAGTGATCCACTCTCTATCGTATTACCAGACAGAACAGATGATATCATATATTCTCTTTCATCAAGTATTCTTATAAGCGGAGGGAATACACCATTTTGTACTATATTTCTCGCACATTCTGCTGCACGTTCAAAACTTGGAAACAAGAAAGAAGTTGATATTTTCTTTTCCGGAATCTTATGGCACCTTATTACAGCTTCTGTTATTATTCCGAAAATCCCTTCGGAGCCAGTAAATATTCTTGGTATATCTGGTCCACAAGCAGTTGATGGAAAGCCATGATTTCTTACAATTCCCTTTGGTGTTATAGCCTCAAGACTTTCTATCATATCCTCTATCTTACCATATCTCGATGAGAAATGTCCGGCAGACCTTGATGCTATCCATCCACCCAGAGTTGAAAAGTAAAATGATTGTGGATAGTGCCTTGAAGCGAGGCCAAATTTTCTGAGCTTTTCTTCAAGATTTGGACCAGTTATACCTGCCATAACCTTTGCTGTTTTAGATTTCACATCAGCTTCAATAACATCTGACATACTCTTCATATCAACTGTTATGACTGGTCTTTCAGGATCAATATCGTATGTATCAACACTTCCAACAACACTTGTTCCGCCACCAAATGGGATACACCCTATACCATTATTGCTGCAGAACTCAATTATATCTATTACATCCTGTTTTGATTTTGGATAAACCACAGCATCAGGAAACCTCTTTATATTCCCTCTTTTTAACCTTACAAGATTCTTGTAGCTTCTGCCGGATGAATGCAATACCCTTTCGTACTTGTCATATCTTACATCAAGATTATCTTTTATTTTTATCCTTGGTTCTGGAATTTTTATTGATTCAAGTTTTACAGGTTCAACATATTCTTTCTCCGAAACCCCAAGAAATCCGGAAAGCACATCAAGTATTTTTTTTGCTTTGTCTTGTTTTATGCCTTCTCCCTCGTATCCCCATCCATTCCACTTGAGAATCATTCTAACTGAATATTATTTTGCTCACAAAATTTTTTCAGTCTTTCTAATACTTTTGGAATTTCTTCAAAATCAAACAATGGAGCTATTTCAAATGTGAAATTTTGTGAGTAACCAATTTCTCTGAAGTTTTCAATTATTTTTGTCCAATCCATTGTTCCATCTCCTGGTGGTAGGTGCTGGTCGGATTTTCCATCATTATCTGATATGTGTGTTGCTATTATCATTTCCTTTAGCTTTTTAATTGATTCTTCTGGTGGTTTTTCCCATATGTTGGCATGCCCTATATCAAGGCAAGCTCCTATTCTTGATTCTCCGTTCTTAAGTGCTCTACGAATTTTTATGATTGCATCAATTACATCTTTAACAAGATTAGAACCGTTTGGAGTGTTTTCAAATGCAAATATCCCGTCAGAGTTTTTATATAGCTTTGATAAATTTTCGAAAAACAGATCAAGATCACCATCTATATGGATTATGAAAGTTTTTACATTTACGTTATGAAGAAAATCAGTGGCATAAAGGAGTTCATCTAATGATTTTTGAGAATACTCTTTATTTCCAAGAGATATCGGGAATTCTTTTGTATAGAGTGGCAGGTGAGCGGTGTCTGGTGAGATATTATATTTTTCTATCCATGTTTTTATTTTCTTTTTGAGATCTTGGTTTTTATAATCAATATGATCTCCCATAGCCCAGAGTTCGCATCTTGAAAATCCATAGGATCTTATCAGTTCGAACATGTTTTCATTTATCGGTTTTTTTAGGAATAATTGGAATGATATGCTAGGTTTCATCATGTTGTTATCTTATTCAAAGTTATTTATAAAGAATATATCTCATGTTCGTTAACGGAATCAGTAAGTATTTGTTGATGTATCTTTTATTATTTGAACATCATGGACATGGGATTCTTTGTATCCTGCTTCGGTTATTCTTATTATCCTGGCCTTTGTTTTGAACTCTTTTATATTTTTTGAACCTGTATATCCGAAGCTCGCTTTTATGGCTTTAGTTATATTAGATATTATGTGTTTGACAGAACCTTTATAATGTATTGCTCCAACAACGCCTTCAGGGAGTATATCAGTTGTTCCAAGGTATCTTGATCGAACTCCCTTTTGTATTCCCTCTTTTATTGCATCTTCTGACCCCATACCTCTATATATTTTATAAGGTCTTCCATCTCTTATTATTTTTTCTCCTGGTGATTCATCTGTACCGGCAAGCATATTTCCAAGCATTACTGAATCTGCTCCAACTGCTATTGCTTTTGGTATATCTCCTGGGTATCTTATCCCACCATCTGATATTATCGGAATGTTATATTTTCTAGAAACGCTACTGCACTCAATAATAGCGCTAACTTGAGGTACCCCTACGCCTGTAACTACTCTTGTAGTGCATATTGAACCTGATCCTACACCAACTTTTATAGCATCTGCACCAGCTTCAGCAATAGCTCTTGCCCCATCTACTGTTGCTACATTCCCACCTATGACATCAATATCAAATCTCCTCTTTATTTCTTTTATCATATCTATAACGCCCTTTGAATGCCCATGTGCTGAATCTATAACTATTACATCTACCCCGGCCTGAATTAGAATTTCAATTCTTTCAATCTCTTTTTCTCCAACTCCAACAGCAGCTCCAACCATAAGTCTCCCTTGTGAATCCTTCAAAGCCATAGGATTTTCTTCATCTTTCCTTATATCCTTGAGAGTGATAAGTCCTTTTAACTTGAAATCTTCATCTACAACGGGAAGTTTTTCTATTTTGTGCTGATGCATTTTCTTTTTTGCCTCTTCCTGGGATATCTTACCATACTTTACTACAACGAGTTTCTCCTTTGGAGTCATTACCTCTTTGATTTTTCTTTGCATGTTCTCTTCAAATCTAAGATCTCTTGAAGTCACTATCCCTATCAGTGTCCCATTCTTTACAACGGGTAGTCCAGAAATATTTTGATCCTTCATTATTTTGAGAGCTTCCCCAACGGTTATATTCTCTTCGACATATAACGGATTAGTTATTATCCAGGAGTGATATTTTTTTACCTTTTCAACCTCTTTCGCTTGTTCCTGAGGAGTTAGGTTTCTGTGTATTATACCAATCCCTCCGGATTTTGCCATTTCTATAGCCATTTCATTTTCTGTCACTGTATCCATTGCTGCTGAGATTATCGGGATATTTAGCTTTATATTCCTTGTAAGACGAGTTGTCAGGTCAACTTCTTCCGGAAGAATCTCTGAGTAGTTTGGTAGAATCAATATATCATCAAAAGTTATATATATTGGTATTTCTTTTATTGCTGCTTCCATATAAAGTTTTTAATAATTGATTTTATCGTTTGTTTTTTTGAGGTTTTTTTCTGTCAAATTTTTTGTGTTTTCCAGATATGTTAAAGTAAAATGAAATGAGCAAACAAATAATTGCTCCTGAAGGTACAAAGTTTAAGAATATTGAAAGGGAAGATATTAGTTTTTTTGAAAGAACATATGCAAGCCTTGTGGGAGGATTTAAAGTAACATTTGAACATCTTTTTGGAGAGAAGGTAACTATAAGGTATCCGGACGACAGAAAGGATATTCCTGAGAAATACAGAGGTAGGCATTACCTTGATATAGAAAAATGTGTTGCTTGTGAGTTTTGTGCAGCAGCTTGCCCTGTGGATATAATCTTTATAGTAGGAGAACCTCATCCAGAGAAGGTAAGACATCCAAGAGTTTTCAATATAGATATTCTCAAGTGTATCTTCTGTGGATACTGTGTTGAAGCCTGTCCAACTGGAGCTCTACAGATGACAAATGTCTATGAAGTTTTCTCACCTGAAAGGTTTATCCTCACAATAGATGAACTTTCTCGGAAGCCAGAGTTTAATGAGTAAATGATAGCTGTTCCGTTTCTATTTTTGGGGCTTATTGGAACTATTTCTCATTTTCGCATTGCTTCAATCATCTATTTATAGTTATTTAAGTAAAAGCTGCTTTACTTTAAGACTATAGTATTTTCTGTATAATTGGAAAGTGTTTATGTATAGATCAAGTTTTGCAAAAGAACAAACAAAAGCTAAAAAAGAAGAAAAAAAAACAAAATACGATTAAAATCTTATTATGGTTGAAAATAAACCGGAGGAGATAGAAATAATAGAGGAATTGGGAGAGGAGGGGGGAGAGAAGAAAAAAAAAGCAGGTTTGCCTATTCGTATCCCAAGTTTTGTTTATTATATACCAATTGTTCTTGGGATAGCATTTGGAGCATATTATATATACAAAAATTTCTTCTCCAGAAGTCAAGAAAAAGTAGAGGAAAGAGGTGTTGAAATTGCTCGTGTTGCTGTTAAAAGAGGGGTTATGTTTCCAGCATGGTCGCTTGTTATAAATTTAGCTGATGCTAATGTCCCAAGATTTTTGAAAGTTACTTTCACATTTGAGTTAGACCGTGCTATAACTGTTGCGGAGATGCAAGAAAAAGAACCTATAATAAAGGATGCAGTGATTGGACTTATTTCCTCTAAAACAATGGCAGATCTCAGGGGTTATGAAGCTCAACTCATACTAAAGGAGGAAATCATATCAAGGATAAATGCGGTTCTTGAAACAGGAAGAGTGATAAATGTTTATTTCACAGAATTTATAATACAGTAAATTTTTCCATTCATTTACTCAACTTTTAAGGTTATCTATTGAGAGATAAGTGGGTAGGGCGGGACTCGAACCCGCACGGAGGTTTTACCCTCCAGAGGATTTTAAGTCCTCTGCGTCTACCTGTTCCGCCACCTACCCAATACCTTAATACTAAAAAATATCTCCCTAAATATCAAAATTTCTGTATAGTATGCAAATATGATTGAAACCGCAGAAGAATCTTTCTAAAAATCACGGAATTCTATATTTTACAACAATGGGGTAAAATATGTTTGCTACCTGGTACCCACCAACTACATATAGATAGTTTCCAGATATAACTGAACCGAACATTCTTTCTGAATCTGACTGTGTTGAAATACCAAGAACTTTGCCATAGATTAAGTTAAGGTTCAGGTCAAATTTTGTTATAGCCATTGATTCCCTGACAAACTCCATATTTGAATTGTAAAACGATTTCCCACCTACACCGTAAAGATATCCTGAATTGATAGATAGCTCTGAAATCCAAAAATCTTCAAGTTCTGGGTATGACCATATATTTACCGAGCTGATAAGCGTGTTCATGTCAAGATCATACTTTTCAATAAGCAACCAGAGGCGCACAATATAAACTGAATTATTATATGGAAGAACAACAACAGGAGACCAATCATTGAAAATCTTTGTTGCGAGAATTGAGCCAGAACTTGAAACTCTTAAGATCCTCTGTTGGTCGGGACCAGATGAGAAATCTTCAAATATGCTTATGTATATATCTCCGTTGGTGGGATTTACTTTCATGCATCTGTCATGACATCTTGAAACACTCCCAGCTCTTGGACTTGTTGTTTCCCAGACAACTCCCCCATCAAAGTTATATTTCCTTATTATGTAGTTTGAATTTGTGGAGAATACAACATACAAACCATCAGATACTGGATAAAGCTTTGCAAAATGTCTTCCGGAGGTAGTAAGTGCTATTTCCCAAAATGTTGTTGCAAGGTCATGAGAGTATTTACCAAGTCCAAATATCCCAGCTCCAAGATCATATGCAATATAGACACTTCCAGATGTTATTGCGACATCAAAAACTCGGGAGAAATTCCTCTGTGCAGAAATCTTTCCACTTTTAGATATCTTTACAACTGGATCAGCCCACCATTGGTCATTTATGGTGTAAATTGATTCGTCCGATGTTAGTAGCTCAGCATCTCCAAATACAGAAGCTCCAATACCTAATGCAGTTTCCCAGATCTTCAGGACAGTTGGTGGATTTACTAAAACCGAGTGAGTCTGAACAACTCTACCACCTTTCCTATCATCTACCACAAAACTAAGATTGAAATTCTTCGGCGATCTGACTGATGGGGTATGCCAAGCCACAAATCCATCTCCATAGATGAACTCACCGCTCTGTCCATCTTGATAAGCAAGTATTCTTATGTTATCTCCATCTGGGTCAGAGATATAGTATGGTATATAAACTACTGAGCTCCCATCTACTTGTGAGGGAACTGAAAAACTTGCGGAAGGTGGTTGATTTTGCGGGCAAGGTGTTTCATATGAAGGATCTGGATGATAAGGAGAGCAGTAATCTCCATCTACGACTTCTCTGACCTCGGTTATTGATAAACTACCATCTGTTGCAACAGTGATGTCAATTGCCTTCCATAGATCCCCATTTCCGTGAGGCGGAGGACTTGCTGTGAAAACAACTTTCCCCCTATGCCAAACCTGAATCAGGGCACCAGCATCTTTGAGAAATCTGCCACAGTTTGTATCGTTCGGATTGTTATGAAAAACTGAAACACGATATATACCTGCAACAGTAGGATCAATATACGCCATTTCAGGATAATCTTCCTCACAATCCTCAGACTCTATTTCTGCGTAAGGGTCTGTGTTGATTTGACCCCATAATTTTTTTGCTATATGAAATCGCCCGCTAGATGGTTTTGGACCAGTTATATGCAAGTCAAGATCGCACTTTTTATTTCCCCATCTCAAGATGATTTTTATGTTTCTGATGGTAAAATCTCCTGCGATGGGACAAATATTCCACGCTGAAGATGGGTTTTGAATCCAATCTTTAAAATAGTATGATGGATAGCTCATTGTCGTTTGTATCTGAGCGATTTCTCTTTTTACTCCATTTATATTTGCTATAATTTTAGCTTTTCCTGCCTTTCTGACAAACACAAAGAATTTCCCATCTGCTCCGGTTTTTCTTGATGCCCCGGTGAAGTCTCCACCTGTGTAGTCCACGCCTTCAGACCAAACCTGTGCACCGCTTATAGGATTACCTTTTTCATCCTTTATAACCCCTTGAATGCAAGTTGTTTCTGAAGGTATATCTGGATTCCACCATGAAAAGTGCGAGACATATCCTTTCAAAATTTCTTTACCATCTTCGTTTATTGATTTGACAAGCAGTCCTTCATATACCCATTCTCCTGAAGATTCGTTAAAATACCAGAGGGGAACAGTTTCTGGAGTAGAATTCTTCAGTGAATCTGGAACTTGGAATTCTACATATGCTGTTACGCCAGGGGGAAGATCAAGTTCTTGACTGAGGTCCTCGGAGAATATTTTAACTTCCATAGGACCAAATGTTTCAAGTAGGACTTTCTCACCATTGCTATTGACTCCGACAAAATTTCCCGGAAACCCAAACAGTTGGTCTGCTCTTTGTGGATCAAGGTAAGCTATATTTATAACTGCATTACCAGTATATAGTGTTCCATCTGATTTTTTGCGCAATCCTCCTCCCTGGAATATTATTTTTGTTCCAGTACTTTCATCTTTTATTTCACCGCCTAATTGTGCATTAAATGTTTGGGAGAATCTATAAGGAGCGAGTTTTATATCAAAGTAAGAAATTTCATCTTTTGAAACTTTGGTTTTAAAGGAATACGGAGCAAAAGATTGAGCTATAATCTTTATGTTATAATCGCCCGGCGGTGTTGAAAAATATACTATACCATTTTCAGAAGATAAAGCAGTTGGTGTTCCATTAACAAAGATTTGAGCTTGTGATACCGGAGAGTTGCTGTTTGCATTTTTAATTTTTAAAAGTATATATCCTTGTTCTAATGTTTGGCTTCCTCCTCCTGTACTTCCTCCTCCACTTCCCCCTCCGTTCTTCTTCCCACAGCTTATGATGTTCTTTTTCTCGTAGATTCTTTTACCAGTTTCTATTGAATATGATACAGAAAAGCTTGTGAGTATAAAGAATACCGAGATAAATGCTATTATTTTTTTCTCGTTCATATCAACTTCATCCTGAATTTCTATACATATAAAAAAAATTAATATCAAGAAAATAAGTTAGCGTTTTTTTAAATATGTTAAGTAATTTTTAATATTATGGCTTTTAATAAAATAGAATGAAATTCAATCAGGAATTATCATAGTTATTTTTCTTTCGTTATCTTCATCCCCGAAATCTATTTTTATCTTCACAGCTTTTTCTAAAAATTGAGATGGTATTTTTTCTCCCCATTCAAAGAATACTGTATATCTTTCCGAATAAGCTTTTTCTTGAGAGAATGCTAATATCTCACCTAAATCATCTACTCTATATAGGTCTATATGGAGTATTTTATTTGGATATTCATTTATTATGGTAAATGTTGGCGAAAAGACAAAATCGCTTTTTCCTAAAATTTCTTCAACGAAGAATTTTATGAGTTTAGTTTTTCCGCTTCCAAGCTCTCCCTGAAGAAGAAATATAACTCCTTGGTGATCTCCGAATTTTTCTTTTACCTTACTTATTATTTTGTGAGCTATCTTTTTTGAATCATCGTGGGATTTACTCAGAAATTTTATTTCCACCTTATCATCCTCTTCCTCTTCTTCCTTCTTTACTTCATTTGCTCAGAAATTTTATTTCCACTTTATTGTACATCCAACAGGATGGGTATCTTGAATAGGAGGTTTTTTACCGTCTATTACAGATAAGAGAGCATCTTTGAAATAATTTGTCTTTACTTTTCTTTCATCTTCCCAGTTATCGTCTGGGGCTCCATGATATACAAGTTCCCAATTTTTGTCAAACAAAAAGATTTCGGGTGTCCTTTGGGCTCCGTATTTTCTTGGTATGTCTTGACTTTCATCAAAAAGGTATGGGAATGGATATCCTTTCTCTTTAGCTCTTTTTTTCATATTTTCAAATGAGTCATCGGGATATTTTTTCGGGTCATTTGCATTTATAAGAATAAAATGGACTTTATCTTTAAATTCGTTCCCAAGTTTTATTATTCTATCTTCCCACGCTTTAACATATGGGCAGTGATTACACCAGAAGATAATAGCTATAGGCTTATTTTTTTCAAAAGATGAAAGAGAATAAACCTTATCGTCCACTCCCGGCAAAGTAAAATCAATTATTTTATCTCCTATTCTCATTTGTTTTTATATTATGTTCATTTTTTGGGAGTTCCATAAAAATCAGGAAAGTAATCAATAAATTTAATGTTTTACTTAATTACTTGAGTGGTTATAAACATTTTTACATAAGTTTTACCATACATCGCGAGATTTAATGATAAGGATTTGCTTTATTGCAAACATAGTTAAACACTTTGATTATTGGAAAGTTGAGGAGAACTTTTAAATCCCTTTGTATATCAGACTTTATAAGCTCATCAAGAACTCTCTATTAGTAAATTTCAAAAT
>CAZRNR010000002.1:0-25543 GCA_964601505.1 uncultured bacterium
GTATCATGTTTTTACCTCCTTGCTTTTATTTTTTACCTCCTTGCTTCTCTCCCTTGCAGAAGAGAGAGAAGAACTACATATAAAAAACTAATTATTTTTATCGAAATTTTCCGTAATTTTTTTAGGTTTTTGTATTTTTTTTTAGTTTCGTTTATTCCCCTTGGGCTTCGCCTGATCCAAGAATAAGAACTGATGGGTTTCTAAAGTAGCGATTAAAAATTGATATAGCATCTTCCTTTTTCATGTTTTTTATTTCTTCTTGGATTTTTAGGAAGAAATCAAAGCCTCTTTTTAGGAATTCATCTTGAGCAAGTGTCCATGCCCAGCTTGAGTTAGATTGAAGTTCTCTCCTTATTGCTCCAAGAACTAAGTTTTTCCCTCTTTCAAATTCTGAATCTTCAAGGCTTGATATATTTTTAATCTCTTCTTTGAGGGAATTTAAAGATTCTTTTGCTTTTTCAGGAGCCGAGGCGATGTATCCGCCGAAGAATCCAGAGGAGAGAAAACTTCTTCTTATCGGAGCAGCAACATAAGCAAGCCCCTTTTTTTCTCTCAAGTTCATAAAGAACCTCCCTCCCATTCCAGATACAGAAGCTGATATCAACTGGATTGCCAGATTATCTTTTATATCTAAAATTGAAGGACCACAAAATCCAGCTAAAATATGGACCTGGTTCCCTTCTCTTCTGATTTTTTTCTCTAACCCTTCAGAATCACACACGATCTTATTAGGAAACTCTATTTTCATTTCTCTTTTCTTTGTGAATAATCTCTCGCCATAAAAGTAAAGGGATTTGAGTATGTCCTGGTCCTCTCCTATATCTCCAGCGATTGCTATTACTATATTTTCCGGATCCGATGTTGCAAAATTCCAAAATTCTATGATATCTGATCTTGTGGTAGCCTTTACTATGTCAACGGAAATGCCATCTGGTAATGCATACGGAGTATTTTTGAATAGCATCGCCATGAATTCATCAGCTGCTTGAACTTGGGGATTATCATGCCTTGTCCTTATTTCTTCAATTATATCGTTTTTCATCTTTTCTATTTCTTTCTCATCAAAAGATGGGTTCAGAATTACATCGAAGAAGATCTGGAATCCTTTTTCATACTTATCTTTAAGAAATGAGGATGATATTGAAAAGACATCAAAGGAAGCTGAGGCTCCGATGCTTCCTCCTATAGATTTTATTTCATCTAAAATCATATCAGCTGACTTTGATTTTGTTCCCCTCGTTATAACCTTTGCTGTAAGATTGGGAATCCCTGGTTTATTGTAAAAGATGTTTCCGCCAGGGAAAACTGATACAACAGATATTGTCCCTGTTCCATTGATTTTTTTGATTAATATTCTTATACCATTTTGAGATATGTATTTTCTGATTCCTGATTTTTCTTCAACAAGAGAAAATGGGAGGTTTAAATCTTTCTTCCTGAATTGGTATGACATAATTTCATCTGCGTATTTCTTTTCTTCTTCATTTACATATGCACCTATGAGCATTTTAGATTCATCTATTATGTCCTTGAGTATTTTTTCAATCTCGTTGCCACTTACAGCTTTTAATATCTCTATGTATTCGTATGGAGCCAAAGGATCTTCAACCAGCTGAACTGAGTATCCAATCATGGTAGCAATTGATCTGACGGATTGGAAGTTTCTATAAAAATCAGAAAGTATTGAGTTTTTGGCTGATTCAATTTCCCTTTCGGAAACACCAAACGATCTTATTTTCAGTAATTCCTCATATATTATATCAGTGGCTTTTTTGATGTTCTCTCCCTTGGTAGAGTAGAATATCTCAAATAATCCTACCCCTTTAGGAGACCAGTAATCAACATCTACGGAATTAACGATTATCTCGTCTATCCTTAACCTTTTATATAACCTTTTTTCTAAAATTTCGCTTATCACATCAAAATATACGGAGTATGTTATTGAATAGGGATATCCGAGAAATCCGAGCATAACATGTGCTTCTTTTTCTTTACCAGATATAACAAATGATTTTGGACCAGAAAAATTTGGGCTTGCTCTTGGATCTAACTTTTGAGGTTTTGCGCTTGGTTTTATTCTTTCAAAGATCTTCTTTGATTCTTCTAAAATTTTTTTTGTATCAAAGTCTCCAACTAAGATCAGAAAGGTATTCTCCGGTGAATAAAAAGAGGAATGAAATTTCATGACCATCTCTCTTGTTATATCCTTTATGCTTTTTTCATATCCGATTACAGGATGACCATATGGGTGTTCTTTATACATTTCTTCAAAGAATTTGTGATACAACCTATAAGATGGAATATCTTGTCCTCTTCTCCATTCTTCTAGAACTACTTCTTTTTCCCTCTCAAATTCTTCATCAGAAAAAGCTGGATTCCAAACTATATCTCGTATGACTTCAAGAGGAACCAATATATGTTCAGACGGTATTAATGACCAATATACTGTGTTATCATAGGATGTCCAGGCATTTATATACCCTCCAAGCCTTTCTATTGCATCTGAAACTTCACTTATACCTCTTTCTGGTGAACCCTTGAACACTATGTGTTCCAGGATGTGAGCCCCACCGAAGAATTCTGGATTCTCATCAGAAGCTCCAGATTTAACCCAAAGAAAAACTGCAGAATTCCCATTACTATCTTCTTTTGGAACTATGTATATATTCAGACCATTTTTTAGCTTGTGAGAGATGACATTCAAATTTAATGGTTCCCTTATATTTTTCTTATCTTTTTTCTTTTCTTCTTCTTTTGCTTTCTTCCTTATTGCTCCCATATCTATGGTAATTGAGTATGCCTGTGAAAAAATCAGCGAAAACAGGATAAAATAGAAAAAACGCATGTATAAACACTATTCATGTTTCTTATAAAAGAAATTGTTTTCTGCATGTTTTAGCCTTGGAAGGTTCCTATCTTTTTCAGATACTATAGGATTGTCTATCCCCCAATTAACTCCTATATCAGGATCATTCCAACATATTCCTCTTTCATGTTGTGGAGAATATTCTTTTGTTGTTTTGTATATTACTTCATTCTTCTCTTCAAGTCCTAAGAAAGCATGCCCAAACCCCGGGGGTATCCATAGCATAAGCTTGTTGTATTCTGAAAGCTCAACAGCTACATACTTTCCATACCAAGGTGAGTTCTTCCTTATATCTAATGCTACATCTATTATTCTACCTCTTATGCATCTTACAAGTTTCCCCTGCTCCATCGGTTCGAGTTGGTAGTGGAACCCCCTTAGAACGAATCTCCCAGATTCAGAATGATTGTCTTGGACAAAATTGTAGTTTATACCGTTCTCCTTGAAAACGGAAAGTTTGAAAAACTCCATGAAAAAACCTCTGGAATCTATAAATACATCTGGTTTTATAAGAATTACATCTGGGATTTCTAATCTTTTGAATTCGAATCCCATATATTTATCAATCTTTTGAGCTTTCCAAACCTGTTGCGAAGTTCAAAATATTTTTAAGCCTTATTTTGATGAAGATTTCTTTGTTTTTTAATTCATTGAAGCTCACATGCTCTGGTTGTCAAAATAAGAGAAAATCATAGCAGAACATACAAAAATACCTTTATAAATTTTACCGTTCAAGGCTTACATGCATTTATCAGATATACACCGATTGAACCAACTGTTGAGCCGGGACTTGCTATTATTTTGTCTGATGGTGTAATTATGTAATATGCTCCGGAAGCACCGATAGAAGGTATATATGATACAATAGGAATATTCTTTTCGCTTTTGAATTTTTTTATCTCCTGATATATTATTTCTGAGGCCGAAATGAGCCCTCCCGGTGAATCAACTTTTAATATCACCCCTTTTACTCTTTCATCTGTTCTTGCTTTATCAAGTTCTTCTTTTATTCTTGAGACTATTGATGGCTCTCCTTTTGTTAGAATTCCACTTTCTCTCTCTTCCCATGATATTACCCCAGATATGTTTATCAGAGCTATTTTGTTTTTACTTTTTCCTAAGACGGTTATCTCTTCAAGAGGTTCTCTCACACCTCCGATTGGAACATTCACTATACATGAATGAAAAATTGATACATTAGATTTTAAGTAGATGCCAAAACAGATTCTCACTTTCACTTAATGTTCTGGACTTCGATGATTATATTTTTGTTGTAGAATATAAGATTGAAAGAAGTATTATCCGATATTTTAACATCAGAGATATGATAGAAGGGCGAAATTTCAATGTATTTTCTCCCAAGGGATAGGAAATAATCTTGGTTTTCTACCCAGATATCTATATAAGCGGTTTCCTTTCCGTTATTTTTCTCTTTAATTATAAAGAACCAAAGCTTGATATCTGCATTTTTTATTTCTGCCTTCTTCAATGATTTATTGTCCGATTTTTTGCTTGTTTCTGGTATTTCTATTTCTATTGTGTCCTCAAACAGGAAAGCCTTAAAATATGTTATTTTTTCTATAGCTGAGTTCGTAGGAGATTCAAGAAATGAGTAGCAGTTGGTTAAATCTTCTGTTTCATTCTTGAAGCATTCGCTCAAGATAGATATGATTCCTGTGATAGTTTCCCCATCCTCAGTTGTTAGTTTAGATGGTATAAATATCCTATCCTTGTAGGAAGTTATGGGATAAAATAGTGATACTTGGTTAGGTCTATACGAAACTGGTTCTGAAGAGCTGAAAACTTGTGTTATTTCTGATATAGATTGATTGAAGAGTTTTAATTCTTTATCTTTTATTGTGAATTTTTTATCTGGAAAAATATATACGTTACCTCCGCTTTCGTCCAATCCAATGACATGTTTTTCGTTGCCATTTTTGATGATAGCTGGGGTTTTAACAAAGGAATCAAATATTTTGAATCCTTGTTTCCCGTTTGAATTTATGAAATCATCGAGGTTACCAAAAATTAACCTTTTGCTTATTGCCGATGATATTGCGAAAAAATCTTCATAGGCTGATATATAATATATGTCTTCTACGCTATCTAATACTATTTGTTTATAGTCATTTTTGTTTTGAAGCATAGAGCTGATAGGGGTGGAGTAAAGGGAGTTTGTATCCGGAAGCGTTATGAGTATCAAGTCCTTTGAAAGAACAATTTTACCTGCTATCTTTCCAGGAAGATCTATATTTTTTTGGAACGATATATTCCCATTATCTATCTTGAAGACAGAGACATAAGGTGAGCACCAGCTTAGAACATCCTGGGGCGATGAGAGAACAAAAATAAGATTATCTAAAGCTATTCCGTCTTTTACATCAATCAGTTGCCCTGCTTCTGGCCTTTTACACATTGTATCTATGGTGCATCCGGTTTGTATTATCAGTAATAGTAGAAATAAAGTTTTTCTTACATGTTTCATTTGTAGAATTTCATTACAAAAAGTTGTTGCAAAATTCCAAATATATTTGTGGTTATCCAGTAAATTTGTAAACCTGATGGAACATTCCAGAGTATGAATACAAATATCAAAGGTGTCAGGTAATTTATGATTTGCATTGTTCTATCTTGATATGTCTGAGGAGTTATTATTTGTTGGACAAAGAAAGATAGACCCATCAGTATAGGTAGAAGTCTTATATGTATGTTGTTGCCAAATATTGATAGATGGAATATACTTTCTGGTTCGGAGAGATCTTTTATCCACAAGAAAAATGGTGCATGCCTTAGTTCAACCGAATGCATTAGAGCGTTATATAAGGCAATAAATATAGGAATCTGGATAAGTAGTGGTAAGCACCCAGAAAAAGGATTGATCTTTTCTCTTCTGTAGATCTCAAATATTTCTCTGCTCATTCTTTCTTTATCATCTTTATATTTCTCTTTTATCTTTTCTATTTCTGGTTGTATCTCTTTTATTTTTTTGAATGACTTGAAAGATATCGCAGAGAGGGGGAAAAATATCAATCTTATTAGGATAGAGATTATTATTATTGAAAGTCCCATATTTTTGGCGAGCTTGTCTGTTTGATTGAGGAGGAAGATAAGTAATTCTGATATTGGTCCGAGGAATCCATATCCAGCCAGTGCTTCTGTTGAAGGAGAGAAATTTGAAAGTTCTTCCGGGATTTTTGGCCCAGAGAATATTTTTATATAGAAGTTTGCATATCTTTCTCCAGAAAGCTTTTGACCACGGAATACATTCTGAGATGATCCGATAGGACTTACACCACCTGGAACATGAAAGATAAAAGAAAAATATCTTGAATCTTCTCCAATGAAATTGATATTTTGGATATTTTTGATGTCCTTTAGCTTTTCAACCTTTGATGAGATTACTACAAAATTTGAATCCTCTACAACCGACTTCCTAATGATAAAAAGCGGAGTTATGTCTATGAAGTTTATTGTTGATGAATTAAAGAATTGGTATAACAGGGTGAATGAGTAGTTTGAATTTTTTTCTATGCTTACAGTTCCAGTTATGTTATCGTAGTAGAAATATATAGAGTTTCCTGAAACCTCAGATGAAAAATTTATGATTTTCCCATTTGATATGAAAAATATGTCTAAAGGTGAGTCAAAAAAATATCTTTCTGGAGAATTTGGTTGAAGCGAGAATTTCAAGAGTTCTATCTTTTTTATACCATTGTTAGAAAAGGTTATTCTTTGGTATGGATCTTCTAAAGATGTATATGCTTTTGTTTTTATTGGCTGCTGTATATCTATAAGATTATACTCTTCTTTGATTTCTGTTTTTTCTTCGGGTGCTTTGTTTTCTTGGACCTTATTTTGAATTTTGTTCTGGATTCTCGGTTTTATGACTAACCTGTCGTAAATCAAAAGTAAAATAAGAGATATAGCGGTAGCTATAAGAAGTCGGGCAGGCGCTCCCATTTTTTTTAAGTTAAATAACCCATAAGTCAAAATCTTAAAAAGCAAAAATAAAAGAAACTGAATAATTGGACATCTTGTTTGATTTGGTCCTGGAAAGTGAGTTCTAAGGTATCTTTTGCAAAGCCATGAAGTCAAAAATGTTGAATCTTGTAGGAGATTGCGTGTTTGTCATGGAGCTTATTATGAATAAGCGAACTATACCTTAAATCATAATTGAAATTTGCATTTATGAACCAAAAAGCTAACAACAAGCGTTTTGGAAATCTGAATTAAAACGATTGTTATAGTGTGGAAATTATCATAATATGTATTTTAAGATGCAAGATTTACAAACTATCTTTTTAATGAAATACTCTGTTTATGTCAGCTAATTTTTCCATTCTATCTATATTTCTGAAAAACACTTGTTTGACCGTGAGCAGAATGAACATTCTTTGCTTTGAAGGATCTTTGAGTAATCATGGATTGAAAACAAGAGTAATTAAGATATTTGGAATATTCAGAAAAATATAGACTTGAAATCTCCTGATACACCTGGTTTAGAAGCTATTAAATCTATCTTTTGATGGAACAAAATTATTAATTGCTTAAAGATATAGAATTATCGGACTTTTTAGAAGGGATTATTATGGTGTGTATCTGAACTTTTAAATATTGGAGATTCGAGATTTTCTTTCGTTTTAACATTTTATTTGCAAAGTATAGATTCACTACAATTTGGGTTTCATAAATTTTTCATCATTTAAGAGTTTATAGTATATAGAGGTGCGATTGATTTATTAATGACTATTTTGTTTTAATTTTAACGGAGACTGCTCCCCTGAATTCTCCAGGGGAATATCCAGTTGCTCTATCTTCTGGATACTTTTGTTTAAGAAATTTTCTAACTTCATCTGGAATTTCCTCTTTTCCATGGCAGTAGAGACAAACTGGCTGAATAGTAATGGTTTTAAAATATCTTAAGTATGTTCCATCTTTTTCTTGAACCTCCTCATAGTACTCCTCAGGTATTTTCTCCATTGAAGAGATTTTTCTTAGAATTTTCATTTCATAATCATCGGGGGCATTAGCTCTGTTTCTATACCTTTCACTTATTCTTCTGATATAGATTTTCTTCTCATCTTGGTATTTCTGGATTATCCTTTGAGAGGCTTCAGAACAACTTTCAACAGCTCCCATGATGCCTTTTCTTTCTATTTCTGTAAGAAGTGTTTGCCTAACAGAATTTATAAGTTCATCCGAAATGGAACGAGCGATATTGAGAGCTGAGCTATTGGAACTTGAAGATTTTGGAGCAGCTATTAAAATGAAAAATAAAAGAAGAATGAATATCATAAACAAAATATTTATATATGATGCTTTAATATCGATAATTTTGATATTCTTTGAGAAATCGATGATATTACGATGACACAAGTAAATCAGGACGCAAAAATTACTATAAAATATAAGACTTTGCTGAAAGATGCTATTATTATTGTGATGGTACATATATACATAGGTGAGAATTCTGGATTCTGTTTTGGGGTAAAAAGAGCCGTCGACAAAGCTCTAGAGCTATCTGAAAGAGGGAGTGTAAAGACACTAGGATATGTGATACATAATGAGCAAGCAATAAATAGACTCAAAGAAAAGGGAGTTGGGATAGCGGAGAGTATTGATGAAGTAAATGGAGATTTCTTGGTTATAAGAACTCATGGAGTTAAGAAGCAAATATTAGAAAAGCTTAAAAATAGTGATATAAAATACTTCGATGCAACTTGCCCTTTTGTTATAAGGTCTCAAAGAATAGTTGAGAAATATTCTGAACAAGGCTATGGTGTGATAATATTTGGAGATCCAAAACATCCGGAAGTTATAGGAGTTATTTCATATTCTAAAACAGATAAGACATTCGTCGTTCAAAAACCAGATGATGTCAAAAATGTTCCACCAATGAAGAAGTTTCTAGTTATATCCCAGACAACACAAAAATTAGATGATTTTATAGAGATAGTAAAAAGAATTATAGAGAGAGGATTTGAAGTTAGGGTCTTCAACACTGTTTGTGAGGTTACAGTAGATGCTCAAAAGGAAGCCTATGAGATAGCAAAGATATCTGATGTTGTCATAGTGGTGGGTGGAAAAATGAGTTCAAACACCGATAAATTATACAAGGTTTGTAAAGCTATAAAAGAATCTCACAAGGTGGAAACAGCTGATGAGATAGAAGAGAATTTTATAGCTGGAAAGAGTAAAATAGGAGTAGTAGCAGGAACATCTACACCAGACTGGATTATAAAAGATGTTATAGATAGAATAAAGATTTTAAAAAATAATGAAGAGATCAAAATAATTCGTGTGGGACAAAAAAACAGATATTCAGCAGAATCAATAATAGAGGATTTTTAGCTTGAGTCATCAGAACGTAGAAGAATTGTGCCATGTATAATTTAAACTAAAAATTTGAGTAAGGGTGTGTCAATTATCTCCCTAAAGATATTAATATGGGTATAAACTATCTTATGACGAGAAGTAAGGAAATCTCATTGAATTCGTTCAGGCTCAAATGTTGATGTTTTAAAGTTTATAAAAACCAAAAAAAACAAAAATCCCTAATTTATATTACACTATAACTATAATTTGCTCTATGATGCAAGCTCAAGTTGAGAACATATATAAAAAGCTGGCGGATATATTTGTACCATTTGATTTGGATGAGAAGAAAGAAAAACGGATACTGTATCCTCTATTTATATTTTTTATAGTATTCTGGTTCGTTGTGATCTATATTTCATCTAAAGTTGAGGTGGTACCAGATGAAGATACAATAGAGATAGAAAAGCTTCCTGAGAGGTTTGCTCAAATCATTGTTCCAGAATTTGTTGAGGAGAAAAAGCAAGCAGTTAAGAGAGAGGAAAAGAAAGAGGTGAAAAGAGAAAGTGAATTAGGGAAGGAGGAGAAGAAAGGTGGTGAGCAGCAGCAGATGACTGCTCAGCAGAAGAAAGAGATCATAAGAGAGAAAGTTAGAACTACAGGTGTGTTGGCTTTGCTTACAGCCAAAGGTGGTGAAGGTGGGAGTCCATTCGCGGAAATACTAGGTGGTGCGGTATCGCAGAGTTTGGATGAGATATTGGGAGGAATAAGTGGAGTAAGGGCAGCTGGTTCCGGAGAGGAGCTCAAACCACTTGAGCTTGGTGCAGGTGGGATAAAAAGAAGAGAAACTGATATTGGAGAACTCGCTGCAAAGGGGGGAAAACAAGTCGAACTTGGAGAGAAAAAGGTAGCTGCAGTACAGTCAAAAATAGCAACTGAATCACCAGAAATTGAGGGACAAATGGATGAAGAAACCGTAAGAAAGATAGCTCTGAAAAACCAAGCTTCGCTTAAGTACTGCTTCCAAAAAGCTCAAGCAAGAAATCCTGAACTCAGTGGTAAAATTGTTGTAAGGCTAACCATAGATGGGGATGGTAATGTAACAGATGTATCAGTTGAACAATCAACAATAGATGATCAAGAAATGGTTTCTTGTGTTCTTAGAATGGTCAAGAGATGGAAATTTCCTGCAACAGGTGGAGAAGTCAATATAACATTCCCCCTTGTTTTCATGTCTGTATCCTGACAAATCTTGAAATTCTGGAATTTGAATATAATTTTGACAAACTTTAAAAAAAAGGAGGATGATATATGAGAGGGCGCAAAAGTGTTAAAGATGAAAAGAGGAAAAAGATATTGGAACTCTCAAAGAAAGTGTTCGCTAAATATGGATTTTTTAAAACTACTATGGAAGATATTGCAGACGAGATTGGCTTCACAGCTGCAGCCATATACTACTATTTTGATTCAAAGGATAACCTATTTAAGGAATGTATAGTCAGCGAACTAACAAAAGTTGCCGAGAAAATTGAAGAAGAAGTAAAGAATGTAAGCAACCCAATTGATAAACTCAAGAAATACATAGATGTTAAAGTTTCCATGACCAGAGATGCAGTAAGAAATCTAAATATGACCAGAGATGTTCTTGAAGAGATGAAAGGCGAGGTTGCAAAGCTAGGCTTAAAGGAGCTGGCAAATAGGGAATACAAAGTGATTGAGGAAATAATAAAACAAGGTATAGATTCTAATATTTTCAGGCAAGTAGAAATAAAAAAGGTTGCTTTTGTTATAAATGCTGTTGTCAAGGAGTTAATCTCAACGGAGGATAGAAAGAAAGATATAGAGGACACATTTGATATAATACTCAGAGGAATAAAAAAATAATTGGTAGATTCAGGGAAAATCGAAACAATTTTTTCTGACGCAGTATCAAAACTCATTACTACAACAGAAGAAAACAAAAAAATAAAAAAAATACGCGTAATCAATGTAGATATTAGAAACGATAAGATTCTTTCTCAAAAAGTTCTAATACTTAAGGATTTCGTAAGAAGAATACCTGAATTTGAAAAATCCGATCTTGTAAGTGTCATTATGTCTCAAATAAAATCTGACAGAAGGATAAAAAAAATCAAATCAAAAGGAGAAAATTTTTTCTTTTATGTAAAATCTTCTTCTAAACTGCACAAAATACTTTTTTCGCTATGGATAGAACTACTCACAGGCTTTGACATGAAAAAAGAGTTTGGAGTTGAAAGGGATATTCTCTTTGAGGCTGGTACAAATTACAGATTTCCAATATCTTCCCTTGAACTAATATCAACTAGAAATATGTTGAAAGCTCTTTCAAAGTCGGCAATGCTAATTGCTCAAGGGAATTTCCTTATCACAGAAAATCTTGAGTCAAAAGCTATAGCCTTAATACTATCTGCAACTGTCCCAAAGAGCAAAAAATTTATTGTACTAAAGGGATCTGAAAAGTTTCTTGAAAGAATCCACTCTGATAGAGAAAATCCTTGATATCCTTCCAAAATCAAAAGCGATGTTCATAATCCAAAAAACCAAAGGTAAGACCAATGATGTTTTCAAATCTATATTGACCTTCTGATATTTCTGAACTCGCTTGTAAAGCTTCACAAAATAAAAGATATAGAAAGTGAGAACAGAAGGTGGAATCAAGAGTGGAGAAAAGACAGTCAGAAAAATTAAGAAAAGAATAAAGAGCACAAGTTTATGTATAAAGAATTCAGTCATCTTAAGACCATGTTTGTAATATATATCTGTTCTTCCTCTTCCATATCTCACCATCCAGTTCCATATTTCTTTTATGTTATCTCTGGTGTGGTGAAAAGATATCGCATGGGGATTTAAGAAGAATTTAGCGTTTTGGAATTTCTGCTTTATTCTAAAGGATATATCCATATCTTCACAACCATACATCAGTTTTTCATCAAACATAACTTCAAGCATCAGGTCTTTCCGTGCAAGACAGATACCTGTATGAAAAAATTCTATCTCATATAAATCTTCTTTGACGAGCTTATAACCACCTCCGGGATGATTTAGTATCCCCTGAGCTCTTCCCCAGATTGATTTTGGTTCCGAAGGCAAAACAATCCCACATACAACAGACGCATCATTGTTTTTCTCAAAAACCTCAATAAGATTTTCAAACCATCCACTTTCAAATTCCATCCCATCATCTATAAAAAGTACGAATTCACCGACAGCGTTTTTCAATCCTATGTTTCTCTTCACAGACCAGTTGGAATTTTCTGAATATATAGGCCTAAAATTCTTTATGCTCTTAATATCTGCCAGTAGATCTGATATATCTTCCTTTCCAGAATAAATAAGTATATATTCTTTGTATTTATCCTGGGATACAGTTTTACAGAAACTCCTTAAAGTTTTGAGTATATTATCATAATTTTTATCTATTTTAGATATCGTGATTACAGAAACATTTTTCTCTAATGCCATATTATTATATATTCTTTTATGAGTATTCTCTATTTTGTTTTTTTGGTTTTCAAGAAGACACCCTCTGTGAATCTGGTACAATTTCTTTACAATCTTGGGAAAACACTTGGTGAAACTTTCTTACCGGTTATAATATTTGGAGGTGCTTTGGGAATGAGTATAGCAATTGAATTCATACTGGCACTTAAGGCGGTAAGTGGAGAACCTATATCTCCATACTTTATAACAATAACAGTTTTGAGAGAAATAGGACCTATGATATCAGGCTCGCTTGTGGTTATAAGGTCTGGAACAAGAATAACGGCGGAATTAGCCTCGATGAAAGATAGAGGAATAATTATATCAATTGAAGTTTTTCCTGTTGATTCTTTCAGCTATGTTGCTCTACCAAGATTCTGGGCAATAGTTTTTGCAACGGTTTTGTTTCTACCTATATCTATAGTTTTGTGCTTCATATCATCTTATTTTCTTGTCGTTGAAATCTACGGAGTATCCTCTGGAACTTTTTGGGATGGGGTAAGATCTGCGGGAAGTATAAGGGATGTTCTCGTAGGTTTCATAAAATGTTTTATTATAGGTATATCAAACGCGATATTTTCAATATATTACGGATGGGAAGCAAAAGAAGGGGCGGAGGGACTATCGGAAGCTGTGAAAAAGTCAATAAACAGATCAGTTATACTCGCAATAGTTATAAACTACTCATTATCTGTTGCTTTCTTCTGATAATTAGAAATCAAATCTGACAAATATCTTAGGAACTTTAAAATACCTTTTGTCCTCAAAACTTCACTGAACTCCGATACATCAATGATATAATGATCTTCTTTCTCACATATACAGATGAAAAATCTCTGGATGAAGCTGTTTTCAGATATAATGGCTTCGGCGACCAAACGATTTTTTCCTAAATAGGGATTCATTATTTTTGCCACAGTGTTATCTTGCAAACGAAGCTCTTTTCCTTTGAGTTTTAACAGAAAATCATATACTTGAGGAAGATCTTTGATCTTATCTATAACATTGGACATTTCCTCTGATTTTAATATTTCTATGGTTCTTATATCATCAAAATTTTGCAGGTCTTTTGTCTTCTTAAGCACCATTTCATATACATCTTTACCCAGATTTGTCCATTTTCTTTCATATTTTGTAATTGGACTAATAACATCAATTTTTCTTACAGATATATCAAATAAGTTTTGCGCCTGCTCCTGAGTGTATCTTACAAAGTCAAACCAATCTGTTCTGATTATTATCTCTCCACCAAGCTTAAGTTTTTTGAAAAAGACTAAAAGAACCTCTCTTCTTGTGATCCTTCTTCTAAAATGTCTTTTTTTGAACCAAGGGCAAGGATAATTTATATAGATCTTCTCTACGCTTTTATCTTCAAGGAATAGCTGAAATCCCCAAAAGGCATCTATCTTGGTAAAATAAACATTTTTAAATCCGCTGTTCTTGATCTTTCCTATGAGTTTCCTTATAGAGTTATCTGAAACCTCAATACCGAACAAAACTTTGTGTGGATTTTTTCTGCATAAATCCATCAAAAAATCTCCATTTCCGAAACCAATTTCAACAATATCGGATTTTATAATATGTGGTTTTGTATAGTTTATGTAGTTTCTCAAGGGATCAAAATCTTCAGGCATTAAATAATTCCTCCAAATTTTCTAAACTTCTGCGTGGGATTCACATCATCTGTTATTTCAGATACTTCGCCAAGTAGTAAATTTCTCAGAGCACCTGCAAAAGCTATCATAGTTGCGTTATCAATGCAATATTTTGGGTGGGGAAAAATGACTTTTAATTTTCTTCCATTTATATCTATTTGTTCTAGAGTATTTCTCATATAGGAATTTCTTGCGACACCTCCTACTATTGCTAATGTATCTGGAAAATCTGGTATTTTTGAAATCCTTCTGACAATTTTTTCAACAATTTCATCTACGATCTTCTTTTGTGCTGATGCCAAAAACTCAGGTAGAAGGAATGGACCAAACCATCTTTGGGAAAATCTAAGGCAAAATGTCTTTAATCCAGAAAAACTGAAATCATCTGTTTGAACATCTGGAAATGAAAATAACGGGGTTTTACCAGAAGATATTGAGTCTATAACTGGTCCTCCAGGATAGGGGAGTCTAAATATTTTGGCTATTTTATCAAACGCTTCCCCAGCCGCGTCATCTTGAGTTTTGATCAGTAATTCGTATTTTCCGATTTCTTTTACAAGATACAGTGTTGTATGCCCTCCAGAAACCACCAGGGAGAAAAAGGGAAGAGAAATATCATTTTCTATAAGGGGAGAAAGAACATGTGCTTCAACATGATTCACAAGTATTATTTTCTTTGAGAGGGCTTGAGAAAGTCCCTTTGCGAAATTTACACCAACCATAAGAGAGCCAGGAAGCCCGGGTCCTCCGGCAACTGCGATCAGGTCTATATCCTTTGGTGAAATATCCGCTCTCTTTATTGCTTCCTCATAAACGGGAACTATATTTTCAATGTGAGCTCGTGATGCAAGTTCGGGAACAACTCCTCCATATCTTGAATGAATCTCTTGGCTCAAAACTATCATAGAAAGCTCCCTTACGCAAGGTATATTTGATTTCTGACGAATCTCCTTGCGAAGCTCAAGAACCGCAACGGAAGTCTCATCGCAGCTTGTTTCTATTCCTAATACCAAGGACATATGAGAAAATATATAAGGCAGATGATAAAGCAACACATAATCCTGAAAATAGATCTCCATATTTTACATAGAAGGTTTTTATATCAAGAAGTTTTACTTTTACGAGAAAGGATGTCCTTTGAAGTAGGGATGTTTGCTTTAGAATCTTTCCTGTGGGAGAAAAAGCCCCAGAGATACCTGTATTTGCGCTTCTTACAACAAATCTTCTTGTTTCAACAGCTCTAACAGCGGAAACTGAAAAATGCTGGAATGGTCCAGAAGAATATCCGAACCAAGCATCGTTTGTTATAACAGCTATGAGTTTTGCGCCATCCCTAACAAACTTACGATTTATTTCTGGGAATATTGATTCAAAGCATATTGGGACACCTACTTTAATTTTATCATCACCTATGGGGAAAACTTCTTCCCCTGGGGTAAAGTCTCCTGCGACTTTTTCAACATCTTCTATTATGCTTTTTATGAAAGGAATTTTCTCAAGGAAGTTTCTCAAAGGTATGTATTCTCCAAACATAACAAGATGCGTTTTATCATATTTATATATGCGGTTTTGTGTTATCAGGAAAGCTCTGTTGTAGAACTTCTGTTTGCCTTTTTTTTCAGATACTCCAAGCCCTCCGGCGACAATGTAAAAGTTTTTACGAGCAAGTTCTAAAACCTTGTTCGCAAGATCTGGTTCTCTCTCAAGATAAAAAGTTAGTCCAGTCTCAGGCCAAACAGCAAGAACAGTCTGGTATGGAAAATCAATCGCAGAAAATGTTAGATCTATATTTACCTGTAAATATTTTTCCTTAAATTCCCAAGTCCATTTTTCATCTTGAGGTATAGAAGGTTGAACAACAACAACTGGAATTTCGGAACCTTGACTTTGTATTATAGAGTTTATCTGTTCCTTCCTATAGACCCCATATAAAACTGTAAATGATAAAAAAAGCATACAGAAGAAAAATGAGAAAATGGTTTGGAACCATAACTTGCTCTTTATATATTCATATAAATCACAGATAAAACCTGATATAGATATTATAACAAATGAAATCATATACACACCACCTATATCTGCAATCTGTATCAATGTCTCCTTCTGCCAGACTGAATATCCAACGAGTGCCCAGGGAAAACCAGTGAATAAGAAAGTCTTTACATATTCAGTTGAAACCCAAACTATCGGATCTAATACAGAATATGGTATAGTGAGAATTCTCCTTATACTCTCTCTCAAATAAGCAAAGAGCAGAAAGAACGAACCAAGAACAAACGACAAGAGTAAAAGTGGGAGGAGACTGAAAATGTAAGGGAACCCACCGTAATATGTTATAGCATGGGTTATCCAGTGTATTGTAAAGAAAAAAGACGCAGTGCCACCAATAAGAAAAATAAAAGGATTTCTGGTCTCCCTGTAATATATATGTAGAGGAATATAAAAAAATGGTGATAGAAAATAAAGATTAAATCTTGGCTGAGATAACATATAAATGATACCACTCAATAAAGAAACGGAAAGGAAAATCAGAGATCTTATCACATCATTTAATGATTATCCGAAGAGGAAGCTTTTGATTTTGTTCAATAATTTTGAACTACTTTTTTACAAGTTTAGATTCCTATCTGGAAAGAGTTCATTAGTTTCGAAGTGAAAATTGGATTTCTATCTTTTAACTTATTCACAGATTTTCGATCTTCTGGAGGGATAAAGTATTTTTTAGCAATCTTATGATTTTAGATATATTTGAATGAGAATTTTGATTTTATCTTAAATTATTGTATGCCTTGATGGTTATTTTCTATATAAGTTTTCTTTTCTTTTTATCTGTTTTTTTGAACTTCTCGTTATATAGTTTGTGATTTGCGGAGCGTAGGCAAAGAGAACCACTCCGATAAAAGAAGTTATTATTACAATGATTGAGATTATTGGTTTTACTACGGGATTTATTCCACCTATGACTAGTGAAAACTCTCCTCTTTGTATCATAGATAGTGCTGTCCTTGATGATGTTGCTTTTGATTTTGTGGTCAAAAATGTTCCGATATAAATTGAGATTATCTTGCTTATGATTGAAACAACAGAAAGTATTATGATTATGGTTATGTTATTTAGATTCAGATGAAGGTCTGTTCCAAATGTAAATAGAAAGAAGAAGAGTCCTGCTGAAAACTCTTTCAATCCATAGAGATTTCTTTGCATTGAGGTATATATTTCTGACTTTTCTGGAACGATGCATCCGAGAAAGAAGGCTAAAAGGATTTCTGATATGTTGAACTTTCTTAAGATTTCAGATGGCGCAAGAACTAGTCCGAGAACTAAAAATGCGAGTACTTCTTCATTCACTATCGTTGGGAGTTTTACGAAAATCTTTTCAACAGGCTTTCTAAATACAAAGAATAAAGTCATTAAGAGAACTATTGTGATTATACCTATTGTTATTTTCTTGAGTTCTATTTTTTCTCCTGCTATTGTCGGAGCTATCAGCGATACGAGAATTATGCATATTAGATCTTCTATTATTAGTATACCAAGAACTATATCTGTTTCTGTATAAGGTGTTCTTTTGTAGTTCTCTATGAGTTTTACGGTTATGGCTGTTCCTGTAGGATAGAGAGCAGAAGAAATGAAAATTGAAAAGCTTATGTCTTTTGTCAAAAGGTATGAAATCAAAAAAATAATTAGGAAGTTAAAGACAAAATCAATAATTCCAGGTAGGAGGCTCTTTTGCGTTGTGTTTAGTAATCTTTCGAACGAAAAATCAAGCCCTATGAAAAAGAAAAGTAGAACTAGTGCAACAATTTCAAGAATTTTTATCTGCTCCATTATTTCTGAATGGAATATCATTTTACCAATAATACCAGCAAGAAGTAGAGAAAGAATGTATGGTATTCTTACTGCTTTAGATATTACGGAAACTGCAAATATGAATGTAAACAGGAGGCCTATTTGAGCTAATTTCTCCATTATTTTACTCTGAATGTTTCTTGGAAGTTTTTAAGTTGCTGTCTTGTTCCAACAACTATCAGCATATCTCCTTCTTTCATCCTTTCGGTGTGAGGATCAGGATTAGGTATTATTTTCTTTTCTCTTTCTATCGCGATTATGGATACTCCAGTTTTTTTTCTTATCTGCAGTTCCCCTATTGTTTTGTTTGCAAGCTCCGAATCTTTTTCTACTTTTAACCATTCCATTACTATTTCCTTTAGTATTACATCCATTTTTTCTAATTTGATTGGCTCATATACTGCACCTGATAGTATAAATCCAAGATCTTTTGCTTCATCTTCAGAAAGATCAAAAGAGAATGAGCATGTTTCATCATCACTCATAAAGTAAATTTCTCTCTTACCTGAGTTCAAGATAACAACAACTATGCTTCCTTTCCCCTCGATCTTTAGAGTGTATTTTTTACCTATACCAGGAAGGTCAGTCTCAATTATCTTTTTCCCCATAATCTTTAATGTAGTTTTGGATTGTATATTTTCGTTTTATTTATTTTTATCTACTTATAAGATTGCAAAGTTCCCTAACATAGTTATCCCTTACGTCTCTGATACTATTTTCTGATGTTTTTATTCTTTCATAATCTTGAACTTGCAGGGTCTAATACTATCTTAAAATAATTTTTTCTTTTTTAATAATCAAATTTTTTCCTGTTTGTATAGATAAGTATTCTAAGAAAATTGTTATTTGAATGTTTCCTTTTTGGAATAATTCATATTCATTCCGTTTTTATTAACTTTCTTATATTGCTGTATGTTTGATGAAAAGATATATATATATGATACAACTTTAAGAGATGGTGCCCAAGGTTTAGGGTCATCATGGACTCTTGAGGATAAGATCAGAATAACTCATGTTCTTGACGAATTCGGTATAGATTACATAGAAGGGGGTTGGCCGGGATCAAATCCGAAAGATAAAGAGTATTTTGATAGGATGAAGAATATAAGACTCAATCATGCTAAGCTTGTAGCCTTTGGTTCAACTACAAGGGCAGAAAAAAAACCCGGAGACGATCCTCAGATAAAAGAATTACTGGATTCACAAACACAAGTGATTACAATATATGGGAAAAGTTGGACATTGCACGTTGAAAAAGTCATCAAGACAACTCTGAACGAGAACTTGCGTATGATAAGGGAAACGGTGGATTTCCTCAAAAAGGAGGGCAGGGAGGTTATATTTGATGCTGAACACTTTTTTGATGGCGTAAAGACTGATAAGGATTATGCGTTCTTATGTATTCAGAGTGCATTGGAAGGTGGTGCTGATTGGGTTGTTCTTTGCGATACAAATGGTGGTTCAATTCCTAACTTCATATTTCAAACGGTTAAGGAGGTAAGGGAGAGATTCCCATCAATCAAAATAGGAATACACGCGCATAATGATCTTGACCTTGCTGTTTCGAATTCTTTGAATGCTGTTCTTGCTGGAGCTCGTCAAGTTCAGGGGACTATAAATGGACTCGGTGAAAGATGCGGTAATGCGAATCTTACTTCAATAATTCCTATACTAAAATTTAAGCTCGGATTTAAGATCTCTCAAGATGTTTCAAAGCTCAAACATGTGTCAGATATCATTTGGGAGTTTTCGAACATATCTCCACCAAAAAATCAACCTTTTGTCGGTGAGTCAGCCTTTGCTCATAAGGGAGGAGTTCATATAGATGCGATTATGAAGGATATGTCCTCATATGAACATATGAATCCGGAGCTTGTTGGAAATTCAAGGAAAGTCGTTATATCAGATCTCGCTGGAAAGACAGCGATAAGGATCAGACTTGAACAGCTTGGTTTTGAACCAGATGATGAAATTGTCAGGAGGATTCTTTCTAAGGTCAAAGAACTTGAAAGAGATGGATATGATTTTGAAGTTGCTGATGCTTCTCTTGATCTTCTAATACTTCAAGAGTTGGGAAGAAGGCCTAAATTTTTTGATGTAGATACTTTTACTGTTTCAATATACAGATCAAAGGATGAAGATACACACTGTATGGCTACAGTCAAAATAAAAGTTGGAGAAGTTCTTGAACATACGGCATCGGATGGAAATGGCCCTGTAAATGCTCTTGATAGAGCTTTGAGAAAAGCTCTTGAAAAATTCTTCCCAGAGATAAAAGAAATGGAGCTTTCTGATTTTAAGGTAAGAGTTGTTTCTGGCTCTCAAGGAACTGGTGCAAAGGTCCGTGTCTTTGTGGAATCAAGAGATAAAAACTCAAGATGGGGGTCGGTCGGAGTTTCTGAAAACATAATACTCGCTTCATGGAAGTCTCTTATAGATGCTATAGAGTATAAACTTGCAAAGGAAAGAGGTATCTTTTCAAAAAACAAAGGAAATTAGTTGAAGTTTTTTACCCTTTAATCCTTCAAAAGGCTATCTAATCTGAATAGATTTTGTCTATCTTTTAGTGAGGGGTATTTGATGAAGGATGTAAAATAAGGAACTATAAATAAGATTAAAATATACAAGAATGATATCACTTTCCTATTTCTATTATTTTGACCTTGGATTTTATACCTTTTAATATCGTAATTTTTGACCTTTGAACTCCAAAATATTCTGAAAGTAATTTTATCACTGATTCATTTGCTTTGTTTTCCCTTGGAGGATCATTCACATAAATTTTGAAATTAGTTTCATCTATTTTTTCTACTTTTTCTTTTTTTGAGTTTGGTTTTACTATAACCTGAATTCTCACACCAATATGAATCTTAATTTTTTTGAATTGAATTCGCTGTATTTTCTGATTGAGTTTGAGTAAATCTTCTTGCAAGATTGCTGAAAGATGTTATCTTTAAGTTTTTGTTGAATTTGGAGAGTTGCATTTTCTATTTTAATTTTCGACATGAAATCGAATAAAGCTATATTTTTATTTGCTGCAGATAATAATTTTTAAATTCTGGTTTGTATTCTTTTATATGCTTAAGGTTGCAATAGTCGGTCGTGTAAATGTTGGTAAGTCTACTTTGTTTAACTCACTTGTTGGATCTGCTGTGTCTTTGGTATGGAAGGAGCCAGGAACTACGAGAGATGTTGTCGAAGCAATAGTTCATTCTGAAAGAAGAGACTACCTCGTTATGGATACGGCAGGATATTTTCTCACAGGTCATCCGCTGCAGCAGATTTCGGAGAAAATGTCGGATCAGGCCATGGCCGTTGCAGATATAATAATAGCGGTCTTTGATGCTAAAACTGGTCCAAATAAGTTAGACTGGCATGTTAGAGATAAAGTTTTGAAATCAGGAAAGCCATATATCTTTGTTGTGAATAAAGTTGATAATAAATTATTAGAGCTTTCCGCCTACGATCTTTTTTCTAATTTTTTGGATGATTTCATTATGACTTCAGCTGTAAGTAAAAAAGGTATAGATGAAATTTTCTCAAGGCTTGATGAGATAGCAGATAAGATTGAAGTCTCTAAAGCTATTTCCGAGGACGATTTTTATTCTCTGCCTTCGGAAAAGATTGGGAGAGAAATTAACTTTGAAAGTATTCAGAAGAAAATCAAAGAAAAGTCAGGAGAAGAACAGGAAGAGAAGAGAAAGTTTGTGAGGATATCTTTTGTGGGAAGACCTAACGTTGGGAAATCATCACTTGTGAATGCAATATTGGGTTATCAGAGATGCATTGTTTATGAAGAACCTGGAACAACAAGGGACGCTATTAGAATACCATTTTATTATAAGGATTATAAGTTTGTGATAGTTGATACTCCTGGAATAAGAAGAAGGTCAAAGATAGATAAAGACTCTGTTGAGTATAAAGCTGTTGGAGGTTCAGTTATTGCCATGAGTGTTTCTGATGTTGTTATCTTGGTTGTTGATTCTTTTGAGGGTATAACTCACCAAGATAAGCACCTTGCATCTTTTGTTGAGAGGTCTGGTTCTGCTTTGGTTGTTGCTTTGAACAAGATTGATATCATAAAAAAGATGAAACCTGCTGGAGGAATTAGAAAGTTTGTTCAGGCACTTGAGGGAACTATGCCTTTTATAAAGTGGGCATACTTTGTCCCAACATCTGCAACAGAGAAATGTGGTATAGAAGAACTTTTGGATTCTATTGTAAAGAGCTATTTGTCCTGGTCAAAGAAGCTCAAACCATCTGAACTCATTAAGATAAAGAATAACTTGGAACGGCTCAATTTTATGAAGTTTCAAAATCCAAAGATATTTCAGATAGGTATTAGACCTCCGAAATTCCTGCTATGGGTAAATGATCCTTCTGGGATTCGTAAGTACCAGGTTTCACATGTTGAAAAGATATTGAGACAGACGTATGATTTTAGGGGGACTCCTTTACATTTCAGGATAAAGGCTCATGGAGAGAATTTCTGATTTTCCTTAAAAATCTGAACTTAATTGTTTTTTGTGTAGATAGAATAAATTTAGACTAATACGGAGATTTTCTTATCAGTGGGAGTCTCCTTTCTTGGGAGGTGGCAGAATGGGAACAAAAAAATCTGACATAGCAGATATGGAGAGAATGATAGAAGAAAATTATCCCGAGTTTCTAAGTGTTGCTAGTATTCTCACAAAAAGAGAGATGAGCAGAGTGGAAAAATACATTGATCCACGATATAGAGAGATAGTTAGGCATTCCTTTAGGTTAGTTTCCAGTATAAGAGCAAGGATAAAGAGACTTATAGGATATTATAATATATCTGCTGATGTTTTGGATTTGCATTTTGATTATGATGATCAAGGAGATTTAGAACTCTCAGAATTTACGATTATTCACCTTGATGATTTGACAGTAGATGTTGTCCCATCCTATATTTCCCTGGAGGATTTAGATAGGCTTGAGGATATAACGGCAGAGACTTTTTTGTATTTGGATATGATTCTCCCGTGTTAGTAGGATTCAGTTGAGATTGAGCTTTGTAAAAAGATCATACCAAGCTCTATTGTGAATTTTGGTTCATACTTAACATTTATTTGAACTTTTTATAAGTTTCTATTTTATCTGAAGAGAATTTGAATATTTTAGATTTATTGATTGTTGTTAAACCTTACAGAACACCAGTATTCGATGTCCTGAGGCGTTTTTATAGTAGGATTAGCTCCGCAGGCTGGGCAATCTTTTCTTTTCCTTATCTTGAATGTTTCAAATTTTGTCGATAGCGCATCAAAGACAAGTAGTTTGTTTATCAGAGGTTCTCCTACTCCTAATATCATTTTGAGAGCTTCGTTAGCTTGAAGTAGTCCTATGATTCCCGGGACTACACCAAGAACACCTGCTTCCTGACAAGAAGGCATAACTCCGGGAGGCGGTGGTTCTGGATATAGACAGCGGTAGCAAGCCCCCTCTGACGGAACAAATGTTGAGACCTGACCTTCAAATCTAAGAACACTTCCATATATATATGGTTTTCCTAATATCACGCATGCATCTGATACCGCGTATCTTGCAGGAAAATTATCTGAACCATCTATTACTATATCAAAATCTTTTATCAGATCAACTATATTTGAGGCATTTAGCTTTTCTTTTATCTTTACCAGTTCTACATCTGGATTCAGTCTTTTGAGCTTTTCATATGCGACATCTACTTTTGATTTCCCTATATCTTCTGTTGAGTATAGAACTTGTCTTTGCAGGTTTGATAGGTCAACATTGTCAAAATCTGCAATAGCTACTTTTCCAACACCTGCTGCTACAAGATACATGGAAGCGGGAACTCCAAGCCCTCCTGTTCCAGCAATAAAAATGCTTGAAGAAAGCAGCTTTTTTTGTCCAGCACCTCCGACTTCATCAAGGATTATCTGGCGTGAGTATCTTACAATCATCTCATCTGTCATAGTTATTTTCTTGTTGTTTTTTGACATTTTATCCTACCTCCGCATTTAACTTTTCAACTTTTAATATAGAGTGCCATTGGCGATGACCGTATTTCCTTCTATATCTTTTCTTCCTTTTGAATTTGAACACAATTATTTTCTTCCCTCTTATATCTTTTATTTTCCTGAGAACTATGTTAGCTTTTACTGGACCAACTGTTATTTTCCCATCTTTTATTATTGCTAAAGCATCTTTTAGTTCAAATTCCTCACCTTCCTTTATATTCTTTATTTTTTCTGTCTTTATAATCTTACCTTCTGATATGCTGTATTGCTTCCCTCCAAGGCTTATGATCGCTTCCATAGGAAGCTTTTTATTTAGTATTTTTTTATAGTGAAAAAGGAAAAGCAGAAATTTATTTTATAGGGAGAGCTATATGATATTTTGTTTTCTGAGAAATTGATCTATAGCTTGGTTTATTTTGTCTGGAAATTCAAGGGGCGTATAGTGTGACCCATTTTTGACGCCAAAAGTTTCTGAATTTCTTATCTTTTGAGCCATTTGAAGAGCAAATTTTTCTGGAGTAAAGAGATCAGATGTCCCATATATGATTAAGGTCGGGCAGTTAATATTTTCAAGAACATCTTCAGCATCGTGTTTTCCAAGCTCTTTGAAATTTTTTACATATTCTTTCATATCGAGCGAGAGCCAAGATAGAACTAATTCTTTTGCAACATCTTTATACTCACTCATTGTGAAAAGACCGAGTTTTGATGCACCTTTCAGAAGCAAACTTTTTTTAGCTAAAATTCTTGCTGCTGGGAAGAACATCCTCATCCCATCCTGCATAAAACAGAAAAAAATCTGCCATAAAGTGTTTGGAATTTTCCCATTGAAAGCTTTCTCAAAAGGTTTTCCTGAAACACCATTTATAAGTATCATACAAATGAATTTGTCTGAGTGTTTTTTATAGAACTCAAGACATAACTGAACCCCCATACTCCAACCGAAGAATATCGCTTTTTGTATGCCAAATTTCTCAATAATAACTTCAAGATCCTTAGCATGATCTTGCATGCTGTATCTCTTTTCCCTTGGTTTTTCACTCTTATAGAGTCCTCTATAGTCCCATGATATGAACCTTATCTTTTCGTAAAACTTATCTAATATTGGCCTCCAAGCTCTTATATCTCCACCAAGACCGTTACATAATATAGCGCAAGTATTGCCTTCAACCGTGTCATACAACATAAGATGAGTTCCATCCCAGCTTCTGAACAGAGTTTCTTTTATATACATAAATCAATTATAAAAAAATCGCAAAGGTAGGGAGTACAATAAATTCCCGTACATAGTATCTTAATCTTCTTGAAAATTTTTATTAAGTCTATTTTTAGTTCGGATAAATTATTCTTTGTAG
>CAZRNR010000002.1:25643-48217 GCA_964601505.1 uncultured bacterium
TTCTTGAAAATTTTTATTAAGTCTATTTTTAGTTCGGATAAATTATTCTTTGTAGAACCTGATAAAATTATTCTGACTTTTTGTTTGGATAAATCACTTGTTTTTGGACATTTCTGTTATTCACTAGAATGATTTTGCTATTATTGCCTGTTGAGGAATTCACCTAATTTTTTTCTTTATTTCTCTAAAGATTAGTAGTTGGACATTTTTATGGGTTCTGTCAAGGTTTTAGCTGTAATTGCCGATTGTTAGGAATCTTGAGATGTCAGATATTCTACTATTGTGCACAAGTTATTTTAAAATGCATAAGATAAAAAAGTTTGGTTTTACTTGAAAATCTTAATAATATGAATAAATTCAAATAATATACCATGGATTCAAAAGATGGAAAAACCATTTGGGTTATAGCGGCCGTTTCACTTCTCGTCTTTGGGATTTTCAAGTTATCTTCTGGTATAATAAAAGCAGAAGAATCGTCTGACGGTATTAAGAATTCCAAAATTTATGAGAAGATAAATCTCTTCAATGAGGTTATGAAAAAAGTTTCAGATAACTATGTACAGGAGGTTTCAGAGGATGAGCTTATAATGAGGGCAATAAGATCTATGGTTAGTTCTCTTGATCCGTTTTCTGCTTATATGTCTCCGGATGAGCTGAAGGATATGGAGGTTGAGACTCGTGGGCAGTTTGGTGGGCTTGGTATAGAAATAACCAAAAAAGATTATTATATTCTTGTTATATCTCCAATTGAAGATACTCCTGCCTGGAAAGCTGGGATACTTCCAGGTGATAGGATTATAAAGATAAATGGTGAATCAACGCGGGATATGACGGTTCAAGATGCTGTGAGAAAGCTCAGAGGACAAAAGGGAACGAAGGTGACCATAACTGTTGAACGCAATGGTTGGGATGAACCAAGAAATTTTACGATCATAAGGGATATAATAAAGATAAAGAATATCAGATCTACTCTTTTAGATGACATATTGTACGTTAGATTAACTAACTTTCAAGAAAGAACCGCTGATGAACTATTTGACACGTTAAAGAAACATGGATTGTATGATGGGAAGCTAAAGGGTGTAATATTAGATTTGAGAAATAATCCAGGGGGTTTGCTTTCAGAAGCTCTGAGGGTTGCTGATATTTTTGTTGGTGATGAAATTATAGTTTCTACAAAGGGAAGAAATTCAGCCAAAGATTATCGTGGTAGAAAGGATAGAAATGATTTTCCGTCTGGTGTTTCTCTTGTCGTTCTTGTCAATAGGGGTTCTGCTTCTGCTTCTGAAATAGTCAGCGGAGCCATAAAAGACAATAAAAAAGGCATTATTATTGGCCAGAGAACATTCGGAAAAGCCTCAGTTCAGACCATAATCCCTATTTCAAATGGCGGGGCACTACGTCTGACAACTGCTCATTATTATACTCCGCTTGGAACAAATATAGAAGAAAAAGGTATATCCCCGGATATATCATTCAAACCAAAATCTGAAGAGAAAAACTTAGTTGAAATGACTCCAGAGGAAATTCTTGACAGAAGACAGCATCCGGAATATGATGAAGAAGTTAAATTTGCGATCTCTGTGATAAAAGGAGAAACTGATAAGGTATATCGTGAAGATAAATGAAAGAAAGATTTGTATCTTTTTGTATGATTCTGCCCTAGTTTTTTCTATATTTTTTAGTATTTGAGAGACGGAAAGATTTTTTTGAACCGAAAGAAAATTTGTCTTTTATTGATTTTCTAAATAAATTTGAATAAATCAAAATTGGATTGGTATGATTGATTAGGTCCTCTAGATTTTTAGCAAAGATTGTAGAGTAGAAAATTAAAGTTTTTATAATAGCTCAGCGGGATATTATTATTTTTGTTATGAATACCGTTTTTAATTCTCTTTTGAGTTCTCTTATTTTCTCATTTTCAATATTTTGTAAAATACTCTCTACTTCCTTTAGTTTAAATGAATCTAAAAAGGTATTTCCTCATATAATTGAAATAGAATGGTATATCATTGTAAATCAAAAATCTGTAACGGATCATTGCTTTTTTCTTTTATAATCGTTTTTATAATTAGTAGTAAGATAAATAAAATTAATAATATTAAGCAAAGGCTAAGTTTTTAAAGTTTTTGCGCCTGTAGCTCAGAGGAAGAGCATTGGATTCCGGATCCAAGGGTCGCGGGTTCAAATCCCGCCAGGCGCTTTTGTAAGGAGAATGAATTTAGCGAACGAGGAAAACAAGTGGAAAAAAGATATCTACTTCGTCATAACTTCGATTATAACTTTTATATTAGGAGTACTGGTTGGTCTCCTGTTATCAAAATGTCCGGGGTATGATAAGAAATCTCAGATCCAGAAGGAAGTATTTCCGGAAAAAACTACATCTGTGAAGGAGGAAAGACCCAGAGTTTTTATTGAGGGTAGACCTGTTGGAGAGATTTTTCCATCGTATATAACTCTTTATAAAGCTGAGGTGACATCTTTCCCGGTCCAACCAACCTGTTTTATACCAAAGTTTTCCCCTGCAGTTATTGAGGCACCAGAAAAATATACAAATAAAAGATCTGTGGATATTGTTTTTTCTCCGGGTCTCGTTTTTACATGTAAAACTGAGGGCTTTGAATTTCCCTGTGGAGTAAACTCAAATAGAATAAGAGTGGATTATTTAGAGGATGGATTAAAAGTTTTTGAGATAAAATATAAAGATGAAATGGGTTGCGAGGCAGATCTTATAAAAATAACTTTCTTGATAGACACTGTTCCGCCTATAACTAAAATAATTCCAGAAGGTTTTTCTGACCTCGTGACCTCCGCTGATGCAAGGTTCAAATTTGAGGTTAATGAACCATATAGAATCACGCTGTGTAAAGTAGATGATGGATTCTGGATTGATTGTTCGGCTGGCGCAATAAATCTTTCAAGCCTTGAGGAAGGTTGGCATAAGATTTCGGTATATTCTGTTGACCTTGCTGGTAATGAGGAGGATCCAATTAAGGAGTATGAGTTTAGAGTTGATGCTAGACCTCCTGTTTCTTTCCTTATATCTGCTCCTTCACCAGTAACGAATTTATCAGAAGCAGTTTTTGAGTTTGATGCGGACGAAGATGATGTTCGTTTTGAATGTAAGATTGAAGATAGTGATTGGCTCCATTGTACTTCACCTTATAAACTCTCTGATCTGAGACCAGGTGCTCATAAGTTCAGGCTTAGAGCAATTGATTATCTTGGTAGAGTTGAAGAAAATCCTTTGATATACTCCTGGACAATTGTGTCTGGGGAACTAAAAGGAAGTCCCAAACCTTTTACGCCTCCTCGGGAAGCTGTTAAAATAAGAAAGTATAGAAAAGCTCTAAAGGGAGAATCTCAACAACAGACACAACAGCAGGAAGTGAAATAATCTATTTTTATGATATTGAAATCCGAAAAAATCCAAAAGTTGAAATCTGATAAAAAACCGAATTTGGGCCATTGAAAAACTAAAACACAACTCCGATATTTAAAAGCGTATTTTTCTTGAAAGTTGAATATCCAAACCATAGGTAAAGTTTTGGGGATACGAAAGCCGTTCCTGCTGTTATATCTTTATGATAGCTTGCAAGTAATCTGAACCATGTCAGGATCCTGAAGATTCCTCCGAAGTTTGGGATAAGTTTATTTCCTATGTAGAATACCTGAGTGAATATCAACATATCATCATTGCTTAAGCTCAATCCCGTTCCACCCGCTATCTTATCGTGTATTAGGAAGGAAGAAAATCCCCCTGTTAGTATTATTTTGTCAAATTCTTTCTTAAAAATAGTTCCAATACCTGGAACTAAAGTTTTTTTACCCAGCTCTTTTTCAAGATTGCTATTAGTTTTCCACTTAATTGATACTCCAAAACCTATTGTTATATCTGTTATCTCAAAAGAGTATGATAAGTCTCCGGAAAGTATATTTGTATTTTCATCAGAACAAAGGAATTTTTTAGATATACATTTGATATATATTCCACCTCCTATTATAGATGTTTTACTATCGGTTATCTTGAGAAGTGATGATTTATATATTGGGGATATTCCTGTGGATAAGCTTATGTCATATTTTTGAGAAAGTTCTAATGTTGCGGGGTTCATTTCTGAGTGCGGGTGAGTCATCCCTCCGCCTTGAAATCTAATATCTGGAAACCCAGCGAATATATATCCATACTTTGTAATTGTATCTGAAGAGCCTTGCTGAATTGAGGACAAAAAGATTGTTTTAGTTAATAAAAATATTTTTGCAGATTTTCTAAGTATCTTCACACTTTTAATGAATTTTATCAAATCATTTCTTTACTTGAGCATTTAGTTATTAAATTTTCTTGTGTTTGTATTATGAAATGCACGGAGTGCGGTTTTGAGAATCCGGGGGGTTTCAAGTTTTGTGGAAATTGTGGAGCGAAGCTAAAGAATATATGCCCAAGCTGTGGATTCGAAAATCCCCCTAACTTTAAATTCTGTGGTGAATGCGGAAATAAACTTTTCGGAGCTAAAAAGGTTGAACAAGGTCAAAAGCAGAATGGAGTTCAATTTCAGGAGCCCGAGAAGATTGAGAAGAAAGAAATTGAGAGGAGGGATGAAAAATTTGAGAAGGAAGAGATTGAAGAAGTTATGAGAGAATCTGAGAGGAGGCCAGTTTCTATCCTCTTCGCCGATATTTCTGGTTTTACGACCTTATCGGAGAAACTCGATCCAGAGGAGCTTAGAGCTTTTATAGGTGATGTTCTGAATAAGTTAGCCGATATAGTTAAAAGGAACGGTGGTTATGTTGATAAGTTCATAGGAGATGAGGTTATGGCTCTTTTTGGTGCTCCACGCGCTATGGGAGATGATACAGAAAGAGCAGTTAGAACAGCTTGGGAGATGATGAAATTTGTAAGGGATAATTACAAAGATATTTCACTGCATGGCGGTATTGCGACAGGTGATGTTGTTGTTGGGTCAATATCTGAAAGGCCACAAGACTACACTGCTATGGGAGATACTGTAAATATTGCAAAGAGGCTTGAGGAGGAATCTTCATCTTGGCAATTTCTCGTTGACGAGAATACATTCCTTCTAACATCAAACAAATTTAGTTATAAATATTTTGGAGAGATAAAGCTGAAGGGAAAAACCAAGCAACTCAAAGTCTATGAACTTATGGAGCAAAAGTTGTCTGCGAGAATCTTCATAGGAAGAGAAAAGGAATTTTCTGAAGTAAAAAATATTTTGAATTCAGGTTATGCGTTAATAGGTATATATGGTGAGCCTGGTGTTGGAATTTCAAGTTTTGTTGATTTCATTCACAGTAATTTGCCGAATTCATATAAGTTTATCGCCTCTGATTATGGATTTTTTGGAGTCATAAAGGATATGATCACTTCTGTTGGCGATAACCTTTCAGATAGGAAAGAAGAAATGATCTCAAAGCTTTCAAAAAAATATAATGTATCATGGCATTTTTTAGGATATATTTTTGGGGTAGTTTTTCCTGAATCTCCATTGAAGTATCTTTCACCTGAGCAAATAGAGCAGGAGACTCTCAAGACTATTTCTGATTTTATGAATTCTGCTTTCAAAGACAAGATCGTTATAATAGACTCTTTTTCTGAAGCAGATAGATATACAAAGAATTTTTTTTTCAAACTTCCAAGCTATTCTCCAAAATTTTCAGTTGTGGTTGGTTTTGATAAGGGAACAGTTGATCTTGAACAATTCCATAATGGCTGGAGGTTTATAGAGCTTTCTAATTTTTCAATTGATGAGGTAAGGAGGTTTCTAGGTCACCTTTCCGATAAGGTGCCAACCGATGATTTTACTTCGACTATTTACACTTTAACAGGTGGGAATCCCCTTTTTGTATCAGAACTTTATGCTCTTTTGGAGGCTTCTGGAGATCTCATTGTTGAAAATGGTTTTATAAGGCTGAAGCCCGATTTTGTTATTCCCAAGGCTATAGGGATAAGGCAAGTTATTCTCTCAAAAGTAGATAAGATCCCTCAGAGTGCAAGATATGTTCTTGAAGTCATGTCCTGCTTGAATATCCAGAACAAGGATGTGCTTTACAAATTTTTTGAAGATGATCTGAGGAGTTTTGCAAAGGCTATAGATATACTCAAGCAAAATGCCTTGATTGAAGAAAGAGAAGATTTTTTTATTTTCAGACAGATGATATATAAGGATGTCATTTATGATAAACTCTTGAAAGCTAAAAGATATGAGATACATTCCAAACTTTTTGAGTGCGCTTCTCAGATATCTGGAGATGATGTTGATATAATTTCAATAGCTGCTGATCAGGCCGAAAAATCTGAAAGATTTCAGGATGCCTTTGAGATGTACAGGAAAGCTGGTATTATAGCAAGATCAAAGTTTAACTTAGCACAGGCAATATACTTTTTTGAAAATGCGCGGAGAATCTTAGATAATATCAAAGATTTTTCATCTATACCTGATCTTTATGAGTTTTTTGATGCTTTTGGGAATATTTTATACCACGTTGGTAACTTCCAGGGGGCGAAAGCATGTTTTGAGTCGGCTGAAAAATTTTCTACAGACAAGGCAAAGATGATCAAGGCAAAAAGATGTTATGGAGACTGCCTACAAATGCTCGGACAATTTGACGAAGCTGAAAAAGTCTATAAAGATATAATAAACCAAACGGAACAAGATCCATCTTTGAAATCTGAATTTGTAAAAACTCTTGCTCTGTTGTGTCATCTTTTTGTTGATAGGGGACAACCGGGTGTTGGTGAAGGCTTTGGTATTAGAGCATTACAGATGTCTGATGAGAACTTCAAAAGAAATTATAAGGAAATTTATTCAGATGTCGTCAATGCTTTGGGCAGAGCATATTTATCTATGGGAAATATACAGAAAGCAAGGCAATTTTTTATGGAGTTGTATGATATTTCTCTTGGGATGGATAATCAAAGATTAAGGGGTGTAGCAATGTCAAATTATGCTGTCTCTTTATATATGCTGGGAGAGCTTGAATCGGCTTTACTCCTCTTCAAGCAATATTTGGATTTATCAAGATCAATAATGGATACTCGGGGTACAGCTATAGCATATGCCAATTTATCACAAGTTCTATTTGAGATCGGAGATGTTGATGAAGCTGTTCGAAAAGCTACGGAATCTGTTAAAATTTTCAGAGATATAGGAGATAAATACGGTACTATGGAGACTCTTGAAATGTTGGCTAATATGAAAGTTCTCTTAGGTGATTACGACCAAGTTGAGAAAATTTTGATTGAAGAACTCATTCCACAAACAGATTCAGATATCAAGAAATCAAAATACAATCTGCTTATTGCAATGGCTATGCTTGGGAAAAAAAAGTTCAATGAAGCTAAATTATACCTTGATAAAGCAAAACAGCTGAATGAGGATATATTAAATGATCCTTATTATAACATTGCTCTTTCTAGACTCGAGTTTGAGAAGGGAGATTTCGTTTCTGCTCATACCATTGCCAGAAATGCTATAAACTTATCTACCAGAGATACTGATAAAATCTTTTCTATCCTTAACTTTCTTAAGATAATCTCACCTCGCGCTTCGGAATCCGTTGTTTTTCAAGATGAAAAGGAGAACTACGAGAAAGAACTTAAAAACATAATTTCAAGGTTCAGGAGTTTTTCAGCCGAAGCTTTCAAATTTTTCTCATGATATTTAAGAATCTCTGGGGCTTAATTCTTACAGTAATTAGGATTCTCCTTTTTCTTCTTATTTCTATCCCCTATTTTTTCCTTATAATTTTTATTCCTTTTCTTGTACGTTCCGAGAGACTATCTGAGATATTTTGCTCATACTGGTTCAAAACCCTTTTTTATATTTTTGGAATAAGGTTATATGTCAAAAAAATTGGTCAAATACCTGATGATAAATTTATTATTTTTTCAAATCACTTGAGTTTTCTTGATATCCCTGCAGTAGTTTTAGCTCTTTGGGGAAAAAGAATAAAATTTGTTGCCAAAGAAGCCGTTCTAAAATACCCAGTAATAGGTTGGGGACTTAAAATTCAAAATCATATAATTTTAAAGGAAGGATCAGAGTTTTCTTCTGTGAGGAAAATAGTCAGAACTATAGAGAGAGAGGATGTGGATTGTATTTGCATATTCCCAGAAGGTACAAGAGGAACGAGTTCCGAGCAAGTCCAACCTTTCAAAGAAGGTGTCTCATTTATCTTTGATCTGATCAAAAAACCTCTTGTGCCATTAGCTATTATAGGAACAGAGAAGATTTATCCGGTAGGTGCTTTTGTTCCAAAGAGTGGTGTAATCAAGGTGATAATAGGTAATCCGATAACCTATCAGAGTTTTGATTTTTTTGAGAGTAAATCAAAAGTTCGTAGGAAAGTCTTATCTGAAAAAATTCATCAGGAACTTTTGGAACTCATAAAGATGAATTTGTGATTGCAAGGTCTTCAGTGGTATCTTACTACGATTATTCTTCTTTTTGTGTTTTTCTTGAATTTTTTTGTTAGGTATATTCCTGTTATAAAACCTCCTATATGGGCCCACCAAGCTACTCCACCAATTCCAGCAAATGGGAGAGTTAGCATACCGTTTATCACTTGGCTTATGAACCAAAAGCCAATAAAAATGATTGAAGGTATTTCGGCGAGTGATACAAAGAAAAAGAAAAATACAAGGGACAATATTCTTGCTTTTGGGAAAAACTTCATATAGGCTGCAAGTACTCCACTGATTGCTCCGCTAGCTCCGACCATGGGAATGTCTTTGCTCCCAAAGATGAAACTCACAGCTATCTGAGTGAAAGCTGCTCCACAACCACATAAGAAGTAAAAGATGATGTATCTTATCCGACCCATTCTGTCCTCTACATTATCTCCAAATATCCACAATACCCACATATTGCTGATTATGTGAAACCAGTTTCCGTGTAGAAACATATGCGTTATAATGTTTTGAGGGCTTTTGATTATGTTTGCTGGTGTAAGGCCGAATTCTTTTATGAATCTCTCGAAATTGTTTCCAAGTGTGATAGAGTATATCCACACAGCTGAATTCAGTATTATGAATAAAACTGTAATTATGGGAAATCTTGAGGGCTGGTTTATATCCTTTAGAGGTAGCATTTAGAGGTTTATAATTAATTACGGAGAATGTGAATTTTATGTAAAACGGAATGCTTTGTTGAAAGCATATAAATATACACATAATAAATTTAATTTTTGCAAGTTTTTAGATGACTCTCAATCCTGTAGGCTTGTAGAATTATTCCTTGAAAAGTTTGATTTATGACTTGGTTTCACCATTGATTGGATGTAACATTTCATTTTATATTCTTCCAAAAGATACAGAGAAAATCGGCCGTTAGAGGAGAATTTTGAATAAAGATTACATCAAAGATATTTTTCCAGGGAGATAGGGAATTTTTGCTCCTGTGATGTTTTTCATATTTATTCTTTTGTTTCTTATCCTTGTGTAGGCGAGGAATGCAAATAGCATAGGTTCTATGTATTCTGATTTTATTCCAAGTTCATCGCTTATTACAGCGGGAACTTTTGAATCTTCTTTTATTCTTTTCATAAATAGGGAATTTCTCACCCCGCCTCCACAAAATATAGCTAAGGAAGGTTTTATCATATTCAGTTCATCTGAAATGAGTTTTACAGAAACTTCAATGACAGTTCTTATAGCATCTTCTGCTTTCTCTTCTTTTAGAATTTCATTGCATATTTTTTTTGCTTGCTCAATTTCAAATCCAAGTGATGTTTTTTTTCTACTTCTATCAAATATTTTTAGTATTTTGTGAAATGAATTTTCTATTATTTTGCCTTTACTGGCATATTTACCATTCGGATCAAATTCTTTTTTCAGCTTTTGTTTTGTGATAAAATTGGAAAGAGCATTTGCTGGTCCTATATCAAATCCTCTTACTTTGTAAAAGTCATCTCCTTCAATTATAGAGATGTTTGCTATTCCACCAAGATTGACTACGCAGATTTTCTTTGCATACTTTCTAAAAAGTATATAGTGTATGAGGGGGGAAAGAGGAGCACCTCTACCACCAGCCGATATATCACTTTTCCTAAAGTCATATACTACAGGTTTTTTAGCCATGAGAGATAAAAAGGACGGTTCTCCTATCTGAAGCGTGAGTGCCTTAATTCCCTTTTTCCCATTCTCCTTATGGAATACCGTTTGTCCATGAAATCCTATAACTTCAGGTTGTTTTACAATTTCTTTTAGAAATTTTTTGAGAGATCTACTGAATGATATCCCAACGATGTCATGTGCTAAAGCTATTTTTTCCGTATCCCCACCGTTTAGGGTCAAGTCTGTTAAAATCTCCTTTTCATCTTGTGAATAATTATCTTTAAAATATTCTAATGGTTTTATCTTGTCTTCAGATTTTATTTCGCACAACAGGAATTCTTTTGCATTCATAGAGGTTCCTGAAAGTGTTCCGATAATCAGCATTTAAAGGAAAAGCTGTTTTGCTATCTTTAATATTTCATTGTAGATCGCTCTGTTTGAACATATGATGCATCCTGTTTCAAGGAATTTATCACCTCCCCAGATATCAGAGACTATGCCCTGAGCTTCTTTAACTATAAGGGCTCCAGCTGCCATATCCCATGGGGATAGACCAATTTCCCAGTAACCATCAATTGATCCGTTTGCTACATAGCACATCTCTAATGCTGCGGACCCGATATGTCTTATTCCAACTCCCTTCAGAAAAATATCCTTGTAGAACATAAGGTGTTTATCTATATAGTCTTTACTTCTATATGGTAGTCCTGTTGCAATAATGCACCTTCTCAGCTCTCCTTCCTGCGAGGTCTTTATGGGATTACCGTTCATGTAAGCTCCCTTGCCTTTTATGGCCCAGAACATCCTTTCATCTATGGGGGAAAATACTACTCCTAAAATCAGTTCATTTTTGTAAGCTAAGCCTATAGAAACGCAGAAGAATGGTATCCTCCTCACAAAGTTTTTGGTTCCATCAAGTGGATCTATATACCAAACAAATTCACTTCCACGCCTTTTTTCTCCGAGCTCTTCTCCAATAAAATCAGCATGAATTTTGTCCTCAAGAAGTTCTATTATTGTTTCTTCGGATTTTTTATCAGCTTCGCTAACCCAATCACTTATTCCTTTCTCCTCAAAGTCTGAATTACTTGAATAGAAAAATCTCTTTAGTATATCACCAGCTTTGACTGCAGTTTGTTTTACGTAATCTAATATTTTAAATTCATCTATCTTTGGTTCGTTTGTCATCTTCCTTTAAATTGTGGTTTTCTTTTTTCAAAAAAGGCTTTTACTCCTTCTATAGCATCTTCCATTTGTCCGCAGAGAGATTGGGCAAGCGATTCTATTTCTCCCTGTGCCTTTGCATGAAATTCCCTTCTCAAAATCTTTTTTGTTAGCTTTACTATATATGGAGCATTTTCAGATATTGCTCTTGCAGTAGATAAGGTTTGCTCCTCAAGTTTTTCTATTTCTACAGATTTTGATACAAGTCCAATCCTTTCTGCTTCTTCTCCTGTGATGAATCTTGCTGTGAAAAGTAGTTCGGATGCTCTCTCAATTCCAACAGTTTTAGGCAAAGTGTAGGTTATTCCCATCCCAGGGTGTATCCCGACTTTTGCAAAGTTCGCTGATAGTTTTGCATCTTTTGATGCTATCCTTATATCACAGAGCAAAGCGAAGGCGAGACCTCCACCTATTGCGTATCCATTTATTGAAGCTATCGTTGGTTGCTCTATTTCAAGAACAGACATAAAGGAGTTGTAAAATTTTATTATTCCTTCTCTTATCGCTGCTGGACCTGTGTATCCAGATTCTTGAGCGAATTTCTGTAATGTTGAAAAATCCGCACCAGCACAAAAGGAATTACCGCTCCCTGTTATTATGACGCATCTTACATCCTTTGATTCCTTTACCTTCTGCACACACTTTGTGAAACCTTGAATTATTTCAGGATCCATTAAGTTCCTTCTTTCTGGTTTGTTGAACCTTATCCTGACTATTTTACCATCCTCTATCTCTTCATATATTACTGCTTCTTCCATACTGTATGGAGTTAGGAACTAATTTTTTGGAATTTCTTAAAATCTGAATGTTTGTTTTTCTCCTCTAATCTGTTGGAAGGTCGAACTTCATTATAGAGTTGTAAATTTTTAATGTCTGCTGACATAAGTGATACACAAAATTGTTTTTGTTTTTATATTATGTATCTGATTTAGGATCTTTCTTGAAACTTTTATTTTGAGCGAAAATATTTTTAATTTTATTAATAATGGATAAACAAATTATTTTGAAGAAGCTTAAGGAAAAAGGTCTTAGAACTACTCCTCAAAGGATTATACTTTTTCATAAATTAATGCAGATGCATGGCCATATTAAAGCTGAAGATCTGTACAATGCTGTTAAAGAGGATATTCCATCTATATCTATAAGTACGGTTTATCGCACTTTGAGAGAATTTGAGGAAAATGGCTTTATATATTCTCTCCCTTCTTCTGTATATTACGGGCTTACAATCTTTGACACAAATTTGGATCCGCATCATCATTTCATATGTAAATCATGCGATCAAATATTTGACATACCAGAAGATGGTGTAGATATAAAGTTAAAAAATGTCAAAGGTGAAATTGAACTGAAAACTGTTGTTATAAAGGGTGTGTGTGAATCATGCACTAAAAGAAAAAAAGCGTCTTCGAAGTTTTAGTTAACCTGGCTTGTTAATCTCCGTTGCAAATCAAAATCTCCTTTGTATCCTGTTACAAGTCGTCTTCTCAGTTTATTCTAAACCAAATCTCATATTTGTAGATTTTTGGTTGTTTTCTATATTCTGATTACTTATTATTCTTGATGATTGTTTTTGAATTGGTGAAAAAAGATTTGAAAGTTCTATTCAGGAGAAAGTCTCCTATTTTTATACCTATTGCTTTTTCTTTTGTTTCCGTTGTAATTATATCTTTCTTTTTCCAGAAGGGTTCATATGAACTTTTGTGGATTATCCTTCTTTTTTCATCTGTTTTTCCTCAGATTGAGGTTATGAGATATGAGTTTGAAGACGATGTTGTAGATACACTTATAAATTCGCCATTGAAAAGTGAGATTTTTTTTATTTCAAAGTTCTTGACAGGTTTTATAATCGTTTGCCTTGTGTCATTTTTCTCTCTTATTTTTTTTATTTTCTTCACAAATTTGGAAGTTAGTGGTTTCTTGATCTTTTCCGTTGTTTTATCTATTGTAGGTATGGTTTCTCTATCGACTCTTTTTTCTTTCCTTATGTTCTCTTTGAGTATGAATATTCCACTATACTACATTATAGTTTTCCCTTTTTATATTCCTTTGATTGTTTCATCTATAAGATTTGTGGAAGGTGAATATCATGTTTTGAAGCTCGTCATAAGTTTTGATCTGATAAATTTTTTTGCGGCTTATATGCTTTTTGATATGAGAAAGTTTTAGGTGATCGTTGAAAATTTTTTGCTTTCTTTTGGGGAATTATGAATATTCTAGAGCTCTTCTCATTTTGTGAATTTTTAGATTTTTTTGTTCACCTCTTTTTCTTTTTGGGTTTATAGTATCTTCATGGTTAAAGGTTTTCGGATTTAGAGAAAAATATAAAAACAATAGGGAAAACAATCTCGTATAAGATATATTTTGTTATCAATTTGCTCTTCACATTTTGTCAATTAGGTTTGAAAAGTTGAGAAATTTGCAGAGGAATTATGGAACTACTATGGAGTATTTGAAAATTATAGCCTTCCGTCAATGTTCATAATTCAGTTTTAATTATTCAATTACGTATGATATATCTTTTATTTTGAAGGTGGCTAAAACTTGGAAATCATAAATTTGTTTCGTTTCTGATTCGTTGTGGATTTTATTATTTCTGATAAAATATTTCCAAAATAAAATCTATTTTTCTCGTAAACTCTGAATTCTAAAAATCTCTCGATGTTATGATTATGAGGGATAAGCTTAGGAATTAGAATATAAATTAGACTAGAATAATAGATGATTTGCTGTAATGTTTATTTTTTTATTCACTAGTTCTTCAAATTTGAAGATAAGAGACATTCCAGTTTGTCAATAATGTGGAAACTTATCGTTTTTACATAGTTGTATAGAAATATTTTTCGCTTTGTAGTAAGGGTAAATTCAATTTTTCTGAACTTAATTGTATATTTGAGTTTTTTCTTATAATAATATGGATATGATTGAGCGGTTGAAAACTTTTTTACTCCTTACTGTATTGACGGCCTTTTTACTTTTTATGGGTAACTTGATTGGAGGTAAAACTGGTCTAACAGTAGCTCTGTTTATGGCTGGTTTTATGAATCTGATAGCTTACTTTTTTTCAGATAAGATAGTTTTAGCTATGTATAGGGCGCGGGAGCTTAGCGAACAGGAAGCTCCTTCTATACACAGGATGGTTCAGGAGCTTTCAGTCTCTGCAGGGATACCAAAACCGAAAGTTTATGTAGTTCCTTCTATGTCGCCGAATGCCTTTGCGACCGGAAGGAATCCTTCAAACGCAGTTGTTGCTCTAACTGATGGCATAATGAAGATACTAAATGATTCTGAACTCAGAGGAGTTATAGCGCATGAAATTGCTCATATCAAGAATAGGGATACATTGATTCAAGTGATTGCAGCCACGATAGCTGGTGCTATAATGTATCTTGCAGATATGCTTAAATGGGGACTATTTTTCTTCGGTGGAAGGTCAGATGACAGAGAAGGTCATGGGTTAGGAAACATTTTGGGACTTGTTGCTATATCAATTCTTGCTCCGATTGCTGCTATGATAGTGCAGTTTGCTATATCTCGTTCTCGTGAATTCCTTGCAGATGAAACCGGTGCAAAAATCTCAAACGACCCTCTTGCTCTCGCATCAGCTCTGAAAAAAATTACTGGTTATGTTGAGCGTGTTCCTATGGAGGCAAATCCAGCTACGAGTCATCTTTTCATAGTAAATCCACTTTCAGGCTCTTCAATCCTTTCTCTCTTTTCAACCCATCCTCCTGTTGAAAAAAGGATAGAAAGACTTTACAAGATGGCCGGTTTGTCAAGTTATTAGTTTTGTTTTTCCTTCATATTATTTAGAAGTTTTTGAACAAATTTTATTGCTTCCTCTTTTGTTGGTTTGATCTTACCCTCTACTATAGCGTTTTCTATTCTTGATTTTATTTCTCCTATAATTTTCCCTTCTTTGATATTGAATATTTTCTGTATCTCATGACCATTGAGCGGACTTTTTATTTCCGATTTCCCAAGCTTTATTATTTCTTCTTTTATCCTTCTTTTCAATTCATTCAATCCTTCAAGAGCTTTTGAGGGATCTTTCAGTGCTTTTATATCATAATATACAAATTCAAGAACATCATCGGTGTGTTGACCAAGTTTTTTGATGAGTCTTCTAACAGCGTTGTCAGACCAAGATGGGGAATAATATATCATATGGTTTTTGACTATAAATTTGACTTTTTCTCTTTCGCTCTCTGGGAATTTGAATGTTGAAAGAAAATCTTGACATATATCTGCAGATATAAACTCGTGTCCCCAATAAACTGTTCTGCCATCTGGTATCTCTCTTTCAGCAAATGCTTTTCCTATATCGTGAAAGAAAGCCGAAAGTCTCAGCACTATATCTGGTGGTGTTATATCAACAACTCTTGCGCAGTGTTCAAAAACTCCTTCAAAATGATATGGAGACTTCTGAGGTTTGTATAAGGCAGGGGTGATTTTAGGATATGTAGCCTCAAAAAATCCGATTTCGCGGAGGAAGAATAATCCAGCAGAGGGCCTTTTGGCAAGAAACATTTTCCTTAATTCTTCTCCTATTCTTTCTCTTGGTACAGCTGTTAAAGATTTTACTCTGTTTTTGCACTCTCTTACCAGTTTTTCTTCTGCGATGAATCCATCTGCTATAAACCTGGCTGCTCTTACGATTCTATTTGGATCTTCCTTTATAACTAAAGCAGGATGCACATATGTTCTGAGAGAGAGTAGTTTTATATCTTCTCTTCCAGAACCAAGCGGATCCATTATACTGTTTAGTGGATCAAGTATGTTCTCAACAGGTATTATAAGTGAATTTATAGTGAAATCTCTCTTTTTTAGATCAGATATAAGATCTTTGTCTTTCGGAGCACATATATCTATTGATATTCCATTGTAGAATATCCTTACAATTTTATATTTTTCTATTTCAATCATTGGCTTGTTGAGGTGGAACGAAACGAGTTTTGCAAAGTTCTTATAATCTCCAAAGACAATAACATCTATGTCGTGGAAATCATACTTACCTAAAGTTAGGTCCCTAGGAAATCCACCGACGATATAAATCTTATCTTCTGTTTTTTTAGCAGAATCAAAAAGTGCTTGGAGAATTTTTTCTCTTGTTTGGTCAAACATATGAAGACCTATAATTTAACTTTTCCTTTTTATGTTTTTATGTTTTGTCGGTTTTTATTTGAGTGTTTGTTGATTTTATAGGTAGTTGCTATGGACTTTATTCTATCACTACTTTCTCTTCTCTCCATTTTTCTATGCTCCCTATTTTGAAAACTTTTCCCTTCATTTTTTCAAGTATAATCTGTGCCTTTTTCTTTGGGTATATCATTACAAAACCTGCTCCCATGTTAAAGACTTTGATCATCTCTTTCTCTGGAACAAATCTTGATATATGTGAAAATATTCCGTCAGCAAAGTTTTCGGATAAATATTCAAGACTTTTTTTGTCAATCGCTGCGGTCATTTTTTCAGGTATGATTCTTGAGAGATTCCCAGGTATTCCTCCTCCTGTTATGTTTGCGGAAGCTTTAGGATATCCAAATTCTTTGACGATTTCAAAGAAATCATTGACATATATCCTTGTTGGACGCAAAATGACATCTATCAACTTATCTCTTTTGAGCCGATCTTCCGGATTTATTAATTTTTCTTCAATCAGTTTTCTTATCAATGAATATCCATTTGAATGTGGGCCATTTGATGGGAAGGCTAAAATCACATCTCCTTCTGATATCTTATTTTTTTGTGGTAGTTTTTTAACTATTCCTATACAGAATCCGACAAGTTCAAATCTGTTTTTCTCGTAAAATCCCGGCATTTGAGCTGTCTCTCCACCAACAAGTGAGCAATCTGCTTCTATACAAGCTGAAGCTATTGAACTTATGAGTTTTTCTATGTTTATAGTTTCAAGATTAGGTACACCAATATAGTCTAGGAATAAAAGGGGTTTCCCGTGCATAGCGAGTATATCATTGACATTCATGGCGACAAGGTCATATCCAAGACCTTCAATCCTGTTGAATTCCTGGGCTATTGCTATTTTTGTTCCAACGCCGTCACATGTTGCAACTATGAATCCCGCTGGGAGTTTGGCTACCGCAGCGAAAGGTCCAACTCCGTGTATTACAATGCTTTTTAATGTTCCACTAGCTATCTTCTTTATATTTTCTTTTATGGCATCGGCTTTATCTATATCAACACCAGCTGATTTATATGATATTTCCATTACAGGAGAATAGATGTATCCCCTTTGAGCAATCTTCTCGCGATTGTCCGTCTTTGAATTTCTGATGTTCCATCTGGTATTCTGTAGGTTCTTGCTAATCTAAAACCATCCTGTAGGCGAAGTTCGTTTGTAAGTCCCATTCCTCCAAATATTTGAATGGCTCTGTCAAAGACTCTCTGGCATGCCTCAACACAGTAAGCTTTGGTTGCTGATATTTCCTTCACAGGGATTCTTTCGGAATTTTGTGCCAGCCATCCACAATGAATACATATGGCCTGAGACGTGTAAGTATCCATGTAAGACTCTGCGAGCATGAATTGTATTGCCTGATACTCTGATATTGAATGACCAAATGCTTTCCTCTGCTTTGAATATTCAATTGACTCATTTAAAGCCCACTCGGAAAGTCCAGCACATATTGCACCAATAGCAAGTCGTCCTATATCTATCCCTTCCATAGCTTTGAGAAATCCAAAATTTACCTCACCTATTACATGAGTTTCTGGAACTTCTACATTATCAAAAGATATTATTCCTGTATCAGATCCTATATGCCCCATATATGGGATTATTGATTGAACTTTCCATCCTCTCTCTTTCTCTACATAAAAAGCTGTTATTCCGCCTTTTTTTGCCTTTAAAAGATCATAATCTGTGACTGCGAACACCACAGCGTAATCGGCATATGGACCGTTGGTTATCCATTGTTTTATACCGTTTATGACCCAATTTTTACCGCGTTTTTCTGCATGCGTCTTAAGGGACCAGATGTCTGATCCGGCTTCAGGTTCAGAAAGGGCAAAGCACTGGGTTTTTCTACCACTGAGAAGTTCAGGTAAGACATACTTTTTTATTTCATCTTTCAAATCTAGTATAACAGATGATGGACCTTCTACGAATCCTGCTATAAGTGGTGATATGAGAAGACCTTTACCGGGAGTTATCAGAACTCTTCCCGGACCATATTTTGCGTGTAGTGCTATGTTTAAAAAGACAGATGCTATCGGTCCAAATCCGGCACCGCCAAGCTCTTTTGGAACAAAAATCGTGTAAAACCCAGATTCTGCCGATTTTTTTCTCACATAGTTTCTAAGCTCAAGTACTTCCTTTCTGAGACGTAAGTTTTCGTCATATAGTTTTGTTTCATCCTCCAATATCTTCTTGTTTTCCTTCTCAAGAGGTATTACTTCCGATTCAATAAATTTGAAAAAAGAATCTATTATTTGCTTTATTTCCTCAGGAGGCTTTAAGTTGATTCCACTATTATCCATAGCCTTAATTATTCATTTTCCAAAAGACATTTCAGTAAAATCTAAAAAGATTTTGTTTTGTTGAGAACATGGACCTTTTTGTAATGATTCTGATACTTTGGAAAAACTTGGGAGGTTTTTAAATTGGTTAATATCTACCCATCATTTTTTAATCTTTTGAGTTATGGATGTAAAAAAGATATCGGATTACAAGTATTTGATACAAAAACATGGAGATATGAAGGTTGATGCTGTTATTTTTGCGGATGAGACGATATTACCAAAAGTGATAGAGGATAAATCATTTGAACAGCTCATAAATGTTGCTTCACTTCCTGGGATAGTTGGAAAAGCTGTAGCGATGCCTGATATACACTGGGGATATGGTTTTCCTGTAGGAGGTGTTGCTGCTTTTGATTTTCATGAGGGGATAGTTAGCCCAGGAGGTGTGGGATTTGACATAAACTGTGGTGTTAGGTTGCATACTACATCTCTCACATTAAAAGATGTTCGTAATAAGATTGAAGATATTGTGAATACGATGTTTGAGATGATACCCGCTGGAGTTGGGCTTTCAGGACATATAAAACTTTCAAAGAATGAGATGAAAAGAATTTCGGAAGAGGGAGCAAGGTTTGCCGTCTCCTACCTAAGTTTGGGGACAGAAAGAGAGCTTGAAAGCATAGAATCATTTGGAACTATTCAGGGAGCTGATTTTTCAACTGTTTCAGATAAAGCTTATGAGAGAGGAAGAGATCAGCTTGGAACTATTGGCTCAGGGAATCACTTCGTTGAAGTCGGGTATGTTGAACAAGTTTTAAGAGAAGACATTGCAAAATCATGGGGAATATATCAAGGTCAGATCACAGTTCTTATCCATTCTGGTTCTCGTGGTTTTGGACATCAGATATGTGAGGATTATGTTAGGGTAGCTTTGCGTTGGTGTGAAAGGAATAAAATGAGTCTTAAAGATAATCAACTTGCTTTCATGAGTGTGAGTTCGAAGGAAGGACAAAACTATCTTTCAGCGATGAGGTCTGCTATAAACTATGCCTTTTCAAACAGACTCATTATCGCTCATTACTGTAAAGAGGCTCTTAAAAAATCTCTTGGGATAACTGAAAAAGATCTTAATTGGTCTCTTTTATATGATGTTGCTCATAATACGGCAAAGATTGAAACCCATAGGGTTAATGGAAAGGAGATGAAACTTATTGTCCATAGAAAAGGTGCAACGAGAGCATTTCCAAAAGGACACCCTGAATTGCCTGAAAAGTATAGAGGAACAGGACAACCTGTTATAATACCTGGGGACATGGGGAGATACTCTTATGTTCTTGTTGCTTCCGATAAGGCTATGGAGGAGAGCTTTGGTTCTACCTGTCATGGTGCGGGGAGAAATATGTCAAGAAGTAAGGCCCTAAAGATTGCAAAAGGAAGAGATATAGCTCAGGAGTTGAAGAAAAAGGGAATTGTAGTTCGTGCAAGAGAAAAACATCTTTTGGCAGAAGAGATGTCCGAAGCTTACAAAGATGTCTATGATGTTGTCCGTGTTTGTGAAAAAGCGGAGCTATCTCTCATCGTTGCTAAGCTCGTACCTCTTGGAGTTATAAAAGGATGATTCTAATTGCGGAAAATCTAAAAAATCTTCCGTAATTTTAAATTTCTAACATGTTTTCTGTCCCAGTTGCGGTCATACCATCTGCTGGCTTTGGTACAAGAGTTCTTCCAGCTTCAAAAGTTGTCTCAAAGGAACTCTTCCCCCTATACAATAAACCGGCGATACATTATGTTGTCCTTGAATGTGTCAGTGCTGGAATAAATCAAGTCATATTGGTTCTTTCAAAAAGAAAAATGGATATAATAAGATATTTTCAACCAGATTCGGAACTTGAAAATTTTTTGAAAATTAAAAACAAACTCCATCTTCTGAATGACCTTTCTGTTTTCAAAGGTTTAGAAATAGATTATGTTATTCAGGAGGAACAACTTGGACTTGGACATGCTATCTTATGTGCGAAAGAGAAAGTTGGTCAGAGAAATTTTGCAGTTTTACTACCTGATGATATTTACATCTCTTCGGGGAAAATAGGAGTTATTGAAAAGCTGATCAGTGTATTTGAGAGGGAGAAACCTTTGGGAGGAGTTGTGCTTGTCAAAAAAGTCTCAAAAGATAAAATCAGTAGGTATGGTGTTATAAAACCCGTAGAGAGAAAGGGTGAGGATATGATATATTTTTCTGGGGTTGTGGAGAAACCCAAACCAGAGGAGGCTCCTTCAAGATATGCGGTTGTAGGAAGATATGTTTTCACACCTAAGATATTTGATTGGCTTGAGTCTGAGGGCTATGATGAAAGTGGAGAAATACAGCTTGCAGGTGCTTTCGGAAGGTTCTCATCCGAAAACAAAAATGCCCTCCTGGCTTGCCTGGTCCCAGGAAAATGGCTTGATATCGGTTCCCCAGATGGATATATCAGTGCCTTTAGGGAAATAGCTAAAATAGAAAATCCCAAACATTGATTGAAGTTTGCCTTCAAAACTATAGAATAAAAAAAGATTCCTCCTGTCCAACTTTATCTTTTCACTCTTTTGAGTTCCATTACATAACTAGGAATTCTACAATAATTTTGAGCTTCTTGGCATGTGAAGTTTCTGCCAATTGGAGACATAATACAAAATATGCAGAGTGTATGATAGAAATATTTTTTGCTTTATTGCAAAGTTTTGTATTCTTCAATCCATTCTCAAGGGAGGAAAATTTGCAACATTCTCAAGAATGCAGGAGGAAAATTTGCGGCAGAGCAATACAAAGTTTTGTAGGAAATCCCGACAGCTGACAACAGGAGTTTGAACAAATATGTAGATTTGGAATAACGTTAAATGTATGTGAATTCCTGTAATCTACAGCTTAATTCTTTAATTATTAAAACTTTCTTTATGTTCTGCTGTGGTTTTATGATATTCAATAATGAAAGTAAAAGTGAAACAATAATTAATCCCTGAAACTAATTATTTCATTTCTTCTTTTCTATTACGCCGCATGCGATTCTATGTCCAGCGTTTCCTGCTGGGTCTGTCTGGTAATCATCTTTATGCATGTGTATCATCAAAGCTAAACCGATTACAGAGTTTTTTTCTCCTTCTTTCAGGATTATTTTGGGATTAAATACATAGAATTTTGCTTTTCCTTCTTTATCTGTAAAGAAGTTTGGCATATCACCTGCATGGTATCCATCTTTGTTCAGAAAGCCATGCTTTTTCTTTTCTGGATTAAAGTGTCCTCCAGCTGTTTGGAAATCTGGCGGCTCACATAAACCTTTCTCGTGTATGTGAAACGCCAATTCCTCCCCAGGTGGCAAACCGGATGCTTCAACAAATATGAGTACCCCTCCGGGGATTTGTTTAAGTAAAGCTTTACCTATGATATCTCCTTTATTATTTATCATCTTTGCCTCTGCATCGTATTCTGATAGACTTATCAGAAAAAACAGAAATAACTCCATAGTTTAAATTTTATTCCATTTTTTATTTTTTGTATTTCTGCTTTTTGTTGTGGTGATTTCCTGATTAAAGGATTGTTTTGAAGTCCTTCTTGGTATATTCCAGTTTATTTTCCCTTGTTTCAAAAACTGTTTTTTATTTATTTTCCCTAAACTTTATCATTTTTATTGTTTGGTTTTGAGTAATTATTAATTTTTTGCAAAATGGATAGAAAGAGAAGGGAGTATCTTCTTTTTCTGATGAAAGCAACAGGTGCTTTCTGGCTTTCAAGATATTTTCCACTTTATGGTTGTTCCTC
>CAZRNR010000002.1:48317-87645 GCA_964601505.1 uncultured bacterium
GAGAGAAAATTGACCTATCTTTTTTCCCTCAATCTGTTGCTTCGGGTGATGTTACCCAAAACTCTTGCATTCTTTGGACGCGAACATTAGACGCAGGTATCCCAATTGTCTGCCAAGTTTCGGAGACTCAGGATTTTTCAAATTTGGTTTTCAACGAAGTTTTTGTGCCATCAGAAGCTTCTGATAACACGGTGAAGGTAAAGGTTTCAAACCTCAAACCGGGGACAAAGTACTATTACAGGTTCGTTAAAGATAAGTCATCTTCTCCTGTTGGAGTTTTCAAAACTATTGAGAAAAATCCAGAGCGTATCAGATTTGCTGTTGTGTCATGTCAAGATTATTCAAACGGGTTTTACTCCGCTTGGTATCACATTTCGAGAGAAAAAATAGATTTTGTTGTGCACCTTGGTGATTACATATACGAAACTTTATCCGAGCCTACGTTTCAGTACGCACAGATGAGAACAATATCCCTATCATCTGGAAGAAAAGTATCCCTTGAACTTAAGGACTACAGAGAGCTATATAAGATATATAAATCAGATAGGTACTTACAGATGGCACATGAGAATTTTCCTTTTTATATAATATGGGATGATCATGAATTTGCAAACGATTCAGCTTATACGCTTTCTCCAGATAACGGCAAAGAGCTTTGGGGAAGTGATGAACAGAAAGAAAGGAGGTTGCAGGCTTCACAAGCTTGGTATGAGTATCTACCTGTAGATGTATATTTTGAACCAAAAGAGGAAGATCCGAAAAAGCAGATAAGAATTTACAGAAGGTTTGATTTTGGATCTCTTGCAAGACTCCTTATGACAGATGAAAGACTTTATAGGTCTCCGCACCCATGTGGTGAAGGAGCGCTTGGGCAAAGATATTTGGCATCATGTGATAAAGTAGAGCAAACAACTATGCTTGGCCAAGAACAACTTGATTGGTTTCTTGGAGAACTCAAAAAAGCTCAAAATGATGGTGTTGTTTGGAAAATTCATGGAAATGAAGTCTGTATGAGTCAGATGTCTTTTACTAGTAGAGAAGGTAAAATATCGTATCTTAATCTTGACCAATGGGATGGATTTGCTGGAGAAAGAAGAAAAATATTTGATCATATAGTTCAGAACTCTATAAAAAATTATTTTGTGGTAACAGGAGACTTACATACATTTGTGGTCGGGGAACTTTACGATGATTTTCTTAATCTAAAAGAAAAAGTTGGAGTTGAATTTGCTGCAACCTCAATAACTTCCTCAAACCTCGGAAACCTTTTGAGGATGACGGAAAAGGATCTTGAGACTATTGAGAATTCACTTGTGAGTTTAAACAAAAATCTTAAATTTTTCAATTCTCATTACCATGGTTATGCTATATGTGATATAACACCTGAGGAAGCTATAGTAGAACTTTGGAGAGTTTCAAGTATAGAAGAACCTGAAGTTGAGCAAACCGAGAAAATACTTGTGAAAAAGTATAGAGTAAAAAGAGATACGAACACTATTGAAGATATAACTGGGTGATTTAAGTGATTTTAAGTTTGAAAAAGGGGGAGACTCTGCTTTATCCGAGAACAGACCAAAACATTTTTATTGCGGAAAACGCGTTATTAATAGGTGATGTCAGGGTAGGAGAAAACAGTTCAATATGGTATAATGTTGTGATAAGAGCTGATGTCAATTGGGTGGAGATAGGTCGGGGCACAAATATTCAAGATGGAGTGATTATACATGTTGAAACAGCTTCGTATCCAACTTTTATTGGGGATTATGTTACAATTGGTCATAGAGCTGTGATACACGGGTGTGTCATAAAAGACTTTTCTTTGATAGGGATAGGAGCAATTGTTATGAATGGTGCGGAGGTAGGACCTTTTTCTATAGTCGGAGCGGGAGCTCTTCTGACAGAAAATACCAAGATTCCTCCTGGCACTCTCGCCTTGGGGGTTCCAGCAAAAGTTAAAAGAGACCTGACAGAGCAAGAGATAAATGCATTGAAAATCTCTTCTCAGAGGTATATTGAGCTTTCAAAGATGCACCTAAAATTCGCAAAAGATATCAAAAGTGCATAAAATTAAAATGTCCTATGGCTCAGATTAACGCGAACAAGATATCATCTAAACTGATGGAGAAATTAAAAAGATTTTTGAAGGATAATCTTGTGGTCGGGATTATATTCTTCGGTCCGGTATTTGGAACAGTTTATGTTTTGATAATAATATTCCGCTTTCTTGACGGGATATTAAGTGGGATATATGACCAGATTTTAGGTGTTCATATACCGGGACTTGGCTTTATATCTCTTGTTTTTTTGATTCTTATAACAGGTGTTTTTGCAAGAACATACCTTGCGAACTTTGCGATCCAGATTTTTGAAAATGTCATATTAAGGATTCCTGTAGCCAAATCAATATACTCCACGCTGAAGAACATAACTGAAGTTATGCAAAGTTCAAATGGTAGATTGGGCAAGCCAACGGCTATAAAACTTTCTAATGGTTATATCCCAGGGATTGAGCTTAGTACTGATAGGGATTATTCGGTTTTTCTACTCCCATCTACTCCAAACCCTACAACTGGATTTATTTTGATAATTCCAAGAAAGCATGTTTTACAGCTTGATAATGTTTCTATGGATGATTTTATGAAGTTTATGGTTTCGGTAGGAATATATTCAAAACCATTGGTTCAGTCGTTGAGAAATTTGGAAAGCTCAGAAGAGAAAAGAGAGGACAAGCTATCTTGATTTTTGGTATAACTTTTCCTTAAAAAATTTAAGGTCGGTAATTCTATAATATATTTTGTCTAAAACATTATGCAAAACTCGTAATGTCAAAGATATTAGACCAAAGTGAAGAATTTTCAAAATTAAAAATGAAAAAATTTAAAATTCTGCCTTTTCTGGAAAATTCCTCTTGCTAAATTGATGATACTTGACAAGTATGGATCTTTAGAATAAAGATTTCTCGGATCAGTATTTTCTGTGATGTAAACTGCTTGGAGAATTTTATTATCTCTTGAATTTTCACAGTTTTCTTGTAAAATAAAAGTAAATAAAGGAGGTGGGAAAAAGATGAACAAGGCAGAACTAATAGATGGAATATCAAAAAAAACAAAGCAGTCAAAAGCACTGGTAAGATCAGTGGTGGACTCATTCCTTGAATCTGTTCAGTCCGCCCTTAAAAAGGGAGAAAAAGTGGTTCTTCCGGGTTTTGGGGTCTGGTATGTAACAAAGAGAGCTGCGAGAAAGGGAAGAAACCCAAAAACGGGAGAAACGATAAACATCCCAGGTGGAAAAGTTCCAAGGTTCAAAAGCGGTTCCAAACTCAAGGCTGCAGTAAAATAAAAATGTGGGGGGAGATAAAGACTCCCCTCCATTATGCTTCCAAAAATAAATCATAGCTGGTCTATTTCAGAGGAAGAAGCCAAAAGGATTCAGTATGAGCTTTCTGGTTATGTAAGGGAAGAAAGCCTTATTTCAAAACCTAAACTCGTAGCGGGAGTTGATATATCTTACAATATAGGTTCAGATATTCTTTTTGGAGGTGTGGTTATTTTATCCGCTTCAGATCTTTCTATCGTTGAAAAGGTTGTTGTTTCTGATGTATCAAAGTTTCCGTATATTCCGGGACTTCTTTCTTTCAGGGAGACGCCTATTCTTATTCAAGCTTTTATGGAGGTCAAAAATGAGCCTGATGTGATTTTTGTTGATGGACAGGGTATTGCACATCCAAGGTTCTTTGGTATCGCGTCTCACATAGGAGTTCTTTACGATAAGCCTTCTATTGGGGTTGCCAAATCCATTCTTGTAGGAAAACCTGACAGTATTCCTCAGAAGAGGGGAGAATTCTCATACCTCAGATACAAGGGGAGAATTGTTGGAGCTTTGCTTTGCACTCAGGATGGTAAGGAACCTATTGTTGTATCTGTGGGACACAAGATGACGCTCATGGAGGCGATTTCTCTCACAATGAGTTTTTGCGCCGGCTTTAGAATCCCTGAACCAACAAGATTAGCACATATAATAGTCAATGAAGAAAGAAGAAAATCAAAAAGATTCTGATTTGAGGTATTCCTTTCATTCCTTTTGATTTCAGATAAACGAATCATGTCGTTGAATTTTTTCACATTTGTGTTTCATATGACTTTTTTTGATGCTGTGTTCAGATATTCAAGTCAGTGAGGTCTTTGGAATAAATGTGGATTTATAAGAATTTTATCTCTATAGGTGTAAAATAAATTTTGATGGTTGAGAAAAAACTTGGTAAAGGTCTTTCTTCTTTGATAGGATTTTCGAAGAAAGATGAGATAATTATGATAAGTGTTGATAGAATAAAGCCTTCTGCTTTTCAGCCAAGAAGGAGGTTTGATCAAAAGAGTTTGTCTGAACTTGCAGAGAGCATAAAAGCTAAGGGGGTTATAGAACCTATACTTGTTAGAGTTGGGAAAAATGGGGATTATGAGCTTGTTTGCGGTGAGAGAAGATGGAGAGCTTCAAAATTCGCTGGACTTGAAAAAATCCCGGCTATAGTCAAGAACCTGACAGATGAAGAAGCTTTTGAAATATCTCTTATAGAAAATATCCAAAGAGAAGACCTTACTCCAATTGAGTTTGCTCTGGCTTTTGATAAATTGATTAAAATGGGATATCAGCACGAAGATATAGCAAAAAAAGTCGGAAAATCTCGCTCATGGGTGACGAACATGCTCAGAATACTCAAACTCCCAGAAAATGTCAAAAAACTCATAGATGAAGGAAAAATATCTCTTGGGCATGCAAAGGTTCTCTGCTCTATTGAAGATAAAGATTTGGTAGAAGAACTTGCTGAAAAAATAGTCAAAGATGGAATAAGTGTCAGAGAGGTTGAAGAAATTTTAAAAGAGAAAAGACAAAAGGCTCTTCCATTTCCTATAAAGGAGAAAATAAAATCTAAAATACAAAAGGTATTTCCAGAGTCAGATCTAAAAATAAAACAGAGAAAGGATAACAAGATAGAAATCCGACTAATTGTTTCGAAAGAAAGTATATTGTGAATCTAAACGAATCTTCTATAAATGGGAAATAGGGAATTAAAATAATAATTTTAATATGGTGAGGACTCTTTTTTTATCGTTTTTATTTGTTATATTGTCTCTTTCTCTGACATCGTGTATCGAGGTACATATTTCGCTTTTTGTAAGAGGGGATGGTTCTGGTAGGGGGAAAATAACTTATGTAATCGTCAAAGGTATATACCAAGCTCCAGACGAAGAGAAAATGGCTATAAATGAAGATAAGCTGGCTGAGCAATTGTCGAAAAGAGAAGGTGTCAAAGTTATAAGAACTGGGAGCTCATTTCAGGACGAGAATATGGTGAGGGTTTGGGGGGAGTTTGAATTTGAGGATGTAACAAAACTTTCTGATGGATATATCAAATACATGTTCTCAAAATTGCCCGATGGGAAAAGAGAGATCAGACTAAACTATCGTGTGACTGGTGAGTTGCATAAGAGAGATATATTTAAATCTATGTTCAAGGATTTGGTCTCGAGTGCAGAAATAGAAGTTGAGGGAAAAGTTATAAGCACAAATGGAAAAAAGATTTCAAGTAGTAAGGTCAGGTGGGAAATTCCAGCTGAAGAAGTAGTTGGTAAAGATGTTCTTGAGGATATGATTGTAATATTTGAGCCAAAGAGGAAAGGCATTTTTAAAAGAATAAGAGAACGTTTGGGGTTTTGATATGAAGTTTTCCCATTTTTGCAATACTATTTTTTTTATTTTTGTTTTTATTTCTGTTGTTTTTATAGAAACTTCTACTGTCCTATGTCAGGATTTGTTAAAGGTCAGCCTTGATTTGAGAAGTAGGACTGAGTTCTGGAATACGCTTTTAGATTTCCCGGTGTATGATAACCCATACGGTTTTATCCTCATAAGAGGAAGAAGCTCGGTTGATTACAAGTATAGCGTTTTCAGATTTCATGGAACGATTCAGGGAGCTTCTGCATTAAGGCTCCCTGATAACGGTTTTTCGGGTCCCGGTAAAAATTACTTTGAATCATCTGGTAAAAAAAATTCACAGAATTTCTCATTAGCAGAGCTTTATCTCAAGGTGAAATACGGATCTTTTGATTTTTCACTGGGTAGGATACCTTTGAGGGAAGGGGCTGAGTACATAAGTAGTATGGAGAAGTTAATTTCTGTCAAAGAGAGAGTTATTTCGGAGAGGTTGGTTGGGAATTGGGACTGGACAGCTATCGGGCGTAGGTTTGACGGTGGAAGCTTAGGGATTGATACTGAGAAAATATATTTCTGGCTTTCTGGTGCAAGAGTGCTTTCAGGGGGATTTGATTTTGAATCCGCCTACAATCCTATGAACATCGCTCTGGCTATAGCCTCTATAACACTCAAGGAAGACTTAATAAAGAATACGGAGATCAGGCTTTTTAACATACTGTATAGTGATTCAAGGAAAATAGTAAAGGGTCTGTATCAAAAAGATTTATTTATAAATACACCTGGGCTGAGCCTTATTTCCGTTAATGATTTGGGACCAGGAGAAATTGATTTTGTTATCTGGGGAGCTTACCAGATTGGAAAATTTGGGCTAAAGAATCAGCAGGCTTTCTCTTTCGTTTTGGAATCAGGGTATGAAATAAAAGAGATTTTCTTAAGCCCATGGTTGAGGATTGGTTTTGCATACGCTTCGGGAGATAAAAATCAAAGCGATAACACAAATCAGAGATTCTTCAACTTGCTCCCAACAAATCATAAATACTATGGATACTTAGATATGTTTTCACTTAGTAATCTCCAAAATCTATATCTTCAGACGATGTTTTCATACAATATTTTCTCACTTGAGTTATCTTTACATGATTTCAGCCTATCCTCTACAAAAGATAAATGGGTATATGGTTCAGGTGCTTCTTCTAAAAATAAATTAGGGTATTCTGATATAGACTTTTCTGGAAAAAAAGTTGGCAACGAGGTAGATGTCGTTTTTTATCTTAATCCTACAAAGTCATTCTACTCATCATTTGGTTTTTCTTTATTTTTCGGAAGCAGTGGTTTGAGGGAAGTTTTTCCATATAAATCAAGTATGTTTTGGCTTTTTTCCCAAATAAATCTTCTGTTCTGAATGATTGTGATGTTTGCTTGAGATCTCTTTTACAATTTATTTAGGTTGCTATTTGTGGTTTCTTTCTTCGTTGGCTGGAGGTTTTCAGAATATTTCCCATATTTTGTCTTTTGAAATTCTTAAGAGAACATCATCTCCTACTTTCTTTATGGATATTATTTTGAGTTTTTTGGCATTTCCAAGATTGAAAAAATTACTTCCGCCTACACTTATTCCGCTACCAAGTATTATTGGAGAAATAAAAACCCATATTTCGTCAAAGAGATCTTGCTTTATAAATTCCCATGCGGTCATTCCTCCACCTTCAACCAAAGCTATCATAACGCCGCACCTATAAAGAAAATCAGAAAGACTTTTAAGTTCTATTTTCCCATCATCAGAACTTCTCAGTGTCATAAAAGATATATTTTTTATTTTGGGGGGATCAAAATTCGGTTGCTTCGTGCAAACAAAAACTGTATTATTCCCAGAAGCTATGTTCATTCTGAAAGCTTGCGGGAGTGAAGAAAGATCGGAGTCTATAATTATTTTGATGGGATTGGGGTATTCACCTTGAATTTTCTCTTTTATAAATTTTATCTTCTTGTGTTCTTCAAGAAATCTTATGTTAAGCATTGGATTGTCTTTCAGGAGTGTCTTTTCTCCTATGATAACAGCATTTGAATGTGCTCTTAATTTATGGACCAGCTCGAGAGATTTTTGAGATGTCATATATTTTGATTTACCCGTGGTGTCTGCTATTTTCCCATCAAGAGTTTGAGCCAGTTTTATTATGATGTAAGGTCTTTTTTTAGTTATAAAAGTAAAGTATGGCAACAAGATTTTATCTCCATCTTCTTTAAGTATTCCACCGATTGATTCTTTTAATCTATAGCTTTTTTGGTCTATGTTTGGATCGTAGGATGAAAAGAATATTTTCTTTATTCCTTCTTTTTTTATGATTTCTGTACACGGGGGGGTTCTACCATGTGTATTACATGGCTGGAGTGAGACATAGATTGATGAACCTTTCAATGATATTCCTTTTCGCTTTGCGTCTTCTATGGCTTCAACCTCTGCATGGGGAAAGCCTGCACCTATGTGAAGGCCTTCTCCTATGATTCTACCTTCCTTGACAACAACTGCACCTACCCAGGGATTTGGAGATGTTTTCCCTGCATTTATACATGCTAATTTCAGAGCCCTTTTTATGTAGTATCTATCTTCATGTTTCATAACTTGAACAAATAAACTATTTTTGCGAATTCCAGAACTTTTCAAAAAATCTCTGAATATGTATAAGAGGATGCAGAAATTCAAGGATATACTTATTCTTACAAAGTTCAGGATTTCACTCGCAAATTCTATAACTGCCTTGGCGGGATTTTCACTTGGAGGACATGTTTTGGATAAGAATTTTTTATTTGTATTTTTGGGAACATTTTTTCTTGCTGGAGGTGCAAGTGCTGTAAATGAAATCCTTGAAAAGGGATATGACCTTTTTGTCTCAAGAACTAAATCAAGACCACTACCATCTGGAAGAATGTCAGAAAGAGAAGCATGGATAATTGCTATACTTTTCTTCATATCTGGTTCGTTTTTTTTGATTTTATCAAGTTTTGTATCATTGATTTTGGGCATATTGACTTTTGTTATATATTCCTTCGTTTATACTCCTTTGAAGAAAATTACTTCATTTTCTCTTTTTGTCGGAGCAGTAGTCGGAGCTATGCCTCCTCTTATCGGATATTTTGCAAAGTCTCAAAGTATATCGGTTCAACCAATAATGCTATCCGCTTTCATTTATATGTATCAGATTCCCCATACCCTTTCCCTCTTCTACATATTTGATGAGGATTTTAGAAAATCTGATTTCAAAACATTTGTTTATCTCGGAAAAAATAAACTCAAAATATTTATAATTGCAACACTAATTATTGCATTGACCTTTGGAATTATACTTTCTTCCACAATTGAAAAAACCCTTTTTGTTCCTTCAGTGATGCTTTCTATTATAACTCTCGTGAGAACTTTGAAAGATGTAAGAAAAATATTCTCATACCTGAATTTTTTTATGATTGCGGTTGTGATCTCAATAATAATCATCAAAATTATTGCGTTATAATCACAAAAAATTTCTAAAATGAATTTTTGAATCTTTTGTAAAGTGTTTATAGTTTTCTTTATAAATCTATATGTTGTAAAGCATAGTAGAAAAGGTGTATAACTTTTGCTTTCTTGTGGCCTTATTTCCTTTCGTTTTTTAACATAAATTTAGCAAGAGGACTCCATCTATAGGGTGGAGATGAATTGCAAATACTTGAGTCATTTTCGGATTATAATTATATGTAATCCTGATAACCAAAGGGTTGTCAAGGATGGTAGTGTAGGGACGTCCCGAACTGTGGAGAGGCTTATAGCCTCGTTGAAGCAAGAAACTCCATATTCTATAAGATGGAGTAGTTCACAGCTCTTATTAAGGGATTTCTGTAAACAGAAATTGCGATAAAGCGATAAGGATTTGTATTTGCTCTATCGCACCGTATTAAATATAATCTATTTATCCACATATTTATAAAACTTTGTAAAGAGCTCATCCATATTGATTAATTTTCCGATATTATTTTTATATCTCTGAGAAGATACCTATGTTGAATGCTCTTGTGGTTGGTGGAGAATCTGAAAGAGGTAGGTTGATTAAACTTTGTAATGAACTCAAGGAATTAGGTATAAACCCAGTTCCAAGTTTGCTTAGATTGAAACCTTTAAATGAGCAGACTTTTATATTTGATATGGAGCATATAGAAGACTCAAAACACTGTGATGTCTTAATACCTCTAAATTCTGGCGTCTTAAAGCTGATTATGATTCCAATGTTCAAGGAAGATCGCTTTTCTGTTCTTATAACGAAGAATGATATGAAGATACCCGTTTTTACTGTCTGTGATGATATGCTTGGTGAGAACAGTATTTTGGCCATATCTTTTTTGAAGTACTCGCATAAGGGAATAAGTTTTGAAGATTTTATTAAATCTTTCTTGAGCCATGATTCGGTGAATTATCTCTTTGTAGATAAGGCTCAGATTCGCTACATTTCAAATTTCGTTCCGAATTGTTTTTACTCTCCTTTTTCTCTATGGTTTGATTTTCAAGATTTTAAGCCCGATGATCAGGATATAGATATATCGTTCTGTGGATCGTTAGGATATGCTGAGGTTATATCTGGATATGAGGGCATTTTTCATAAAAGCTTGATAGATAAGATAAAAAATCCAGCAAAGCCTCTATTTGAAATATTTTTGGATAACATAAGTTTCTTCAGATGTGGTTTGGCACCAAGCAATCCTTTGTTTTGGATTCTCTACAAGCATATCTCATGGGAGTTTGTAAATCCTCTGGTTAGAGTCTTTTTCTTGGGGAATATAAGAAGAGATATAAAAGTCTTTGGATTTGATACGGTATCTTTCTCAAGATTTACTGCTTTGTATAATAGTCAGAGGATGGAATTGGTGAAAGTAACGGAACTTTCTCTTACTCTCCTTGAAAGAGGATTATTTTCAACAGATTTGAAGGGAGTTTATGTTCTAGATAGAGTGGGGGATATTCAATTCCCATCACTTGATAACATACTGCCTCAAGGAAGGATTTCTTTTGAGAATCTATCAGAAATATTCAGAAGGACAAAGATAAATATTTTAGTAAGCAACATGATACTTCAGTCAGGGATACCGACAAAGCTTCTTGAGTGTCTCTCTGCTGGTGGATTTTTCCTAACAGATCCCAGATATGATATGAAAGATGTTTTCGGGGATGAAATAGAAATCGTGACATATAGAACACCGGAGGAGTTGAATGAGAAGATAGAATATTTTTTATCGCACCCGAAGGAAAGGTGTGAAATAGTTTGGCATCTGCGTAAGAAGTTTTTGGATTTTATGAAAGGTATGACACCTGTTCAGGTTTTCATTGAATTTATGAATGGCAATTTAAAAGTTTTTCAGAACATGAACCAAACCAAATCCTCTTGATGTGTGAATCCCAAGTCCATAATCGTATATAAATTTTAGTATATCAGGTTCTGATTCTATTTGGAATATACCTTTGAATCCTTTTATAAGAAAATCTTCCTCTCCGTCATATATTTTTGTGCATACTGTTTTGGATTTTTCTGTTCTGACTATCAATTTGGTTGATGGTTTTTCTCCTTTTATTGCAAAGTACCTTTGCAATGTTCTTTTTTCAAGAATCTCGGAAAAATTTTCGTCTTCTGGAACACAGAACCATTTGTTAAAATCTTCTGGAAAAGCGTTCGGATTTGTCAGAATGCAAACTTCTGTGCTGAACAAGGCAGAACCTAAGTCAAAGTCAATTTTTTCTAGGAGAAAGACATCTGATATAAGGATCTCACTATAATTTCTGATTTTTATTCCTTCATTTTTTTTCTTCATATCAGAAAATTTCTTCTGGATTTTCTGGAAAATTTCCTTATCACCTGTTGAAAATATAAGTTCATCTGGTATTTGATGATCTTGATATTTTTTAAAAGATAATGAAAATACGAAAGCATTTGTAGTTTTTGTTATTTCATCTATGAAAGAACCAATATAGAATCTATAATCTTTTGGGAGGAGTTTTGTGCCGTATTCTTTTGTATAGAACCTGACTTTTAAGCGCATGCTAATGTGAGTTTAGTTATTGTATAAAATTTTTTCTGAAAATGGGTAATGCTTTTTGCTCATTCCCTAATAGAAAAAGGAAGGTGATTTGGAGGGTGGAAATATGACATGGCTTTTGAATTTTAATGATATATTGAGATACGAAGTAATAAGACCATTTATTTTTATCGTTGTATTTATATCTGCGTGGATTGGATTTTTTTATAGTGCTGGCAAGCTCGTAAGGCTTGTTCTTCTTGGGAAATATGAGAAAAGATGGCAGAACATACCAAAAAGGATATATACTGTTATAAAAGATGCTTTTGCACAGTATCAGCCTCTTAGATATCTTAACTCTGGTATAAAGCACTTTTTCTTTTTCTGGGGTTTTATGATTATATCAATTGAGACGCTTGAATATTGGATTCAGGGTATTTTTCCTGATTTCAGAATACCTATAATAAACACAACTTTCAGACCAGCTTTTTTGCTTCTTGAAGATATCGTTCAGTTTTTGGTCATAGTTGCAATAGGTTTTGCCTTGGTTCAAAGGTTTATAATCAAAACCAAGAGACTCGAGAATACTCTTGACTCTATTGTGATACTCACACTTATTTTCACCCTTATGTTCACATCGCTTATTACGAAGGCAAGTTCATTGATTCTTGAAGGTGAGTCCTTTACATTTTCTCCGTTTTCAAGAGTTTTTGGATATGTCATGCTTGGAGCAAATTTATCTACTGACCAAATTTTCGTTATCAAAGAAATTTTCTATTGGGGGCATGTCTTGACAGTTCTAGGTTTTCTCAATTATTTGCCTTACTCAAAGCATATCCACATTATGACTTCTATACCCAACATACTTTTCAGAAGAACTGACGGATCAAAGTGCAACAATGAACCTCTTGATATAGGGAAACTTGAAAGGGGGGAGATAGAATATTATGGTGTAAAGAAACTACAGGAATTTAGTTGGAAACAACTCTTTGATTTTATATCTTGCACAGAGTGTGGTAGATGTTCTGATCTTTGCCCAGCTACGAACACTAACAAGCCTCTCTCGCCGATGCATCTTGTCCATAAACTGAAAGATAGACTCAAGAACGATGGTATTCAGATACTTAAGGGTAATGGCGACAGCTTACCACCGATTGCAGACGGTGAGCATATAACAGATGATGAGATATGGGATTGCACAACTTGTGCAGCTTGTGAGGAAATATGTCCGGTTGGAATAGAGCACCCAAGGTTCATAATGGATATGAGAAGATACCTTGTTTTTGACCAAAGAATTCCCGCATCAGCAGCTAAGACATTACAGAAGGTTATGAATCAAAGTAATCCCTGGGGCCTACCACAGGAATCAAGAGATGAGTTCATAAAGCAGGTTGGATTTGAGAAAGTTGATGGAAAGGTTGAAGCAGAATATTTGTACTGGGTAGGCTGCGCCGGTTATTTTGATCCTCTGGGACAGAAAATAGTTATATCTATGAAAAAGATATTAGATAAAGCAGGAGTCAAGGTTCAGGTTCTTGGGTCCGCAGAAAAGTGCACCGGAGATCCTGTAAAAAGGCTTGGAGAAGAGGGATTGTTCGCAATGATGGCTAAGGAGAATATAGAATTTTTAAGAAGCATAGGAGTAAAGAAAATACTTACGCACTGTCCTCACTGCTACCAAACGATAAAAAATGATTACAAACAGTATGGAGGAGATTTTGATGTTATACACCACAGCCAATTTATAAAGCAGCTTTTGGATTCAGGTAAGATAAAAGTAAATCCTTCAAATGGTAATGCTGTTGCTTATCATGATTCTTGTTATATTGGTAGATATAATTCGATATATGATGCCCCAAGATATATAATTGAGAAATCTACTGGTTTAAAACCACTTGAAGCTATGAGGAACAGGCAAAAAAGCATGTGCTGTGGAGCGGGAGGGGGTAAGATGTGGTATGAGGAGGAAAGAGGCACAAGAATAAACTATAAGAGATTTGAAGAATTTGAAAAAATAAATGCAAAGGAGATAGCTGTCGCTTGCCCATATTGTTCTATAATGTTAAACGATGCTGTAAAATTTAAGGGAGTTGAGGATAAAGTTAGAGTCAGAGATATATCTCAGGTCCTTGCGGATTCTATATAGCTCAAGTAGAACAAAAATCTCACTTAAATTATTTCTGTATGAAATGTGATGCGTGATCTTTTTATATCTGTTTTGGTATCGCTTGCCATTAACCTGTATATCGCTTATGTCTCAATAAAAAATGGAATTCCAATATATCTTGACCATGATGAAGTCATATGGATGAAGACACTTGGTTTTTGTGGTGGAGAATTTGCTTTCTATGAACAAAAACATGGTTTGATTGTCCCCGTGCTCTGCATGTTGTATCCTCTGAAGCTTATCTTTCAGGATTTCTTCCTCCTTTCTGTAAGATTTTCTATAGTCTTTTTAGAGTGCTTTATATTTCTGAAGATTCTAAGAAAGGTTTTCAAAAATGAATATGTCATTATTTCATTGGTTCTCGCTCACTTCTCTTATTTTGTAGGAATCCCAGCTTCACCTTTCCACTTGTTTAGTATCATAAGAATTTTCAGTCCGTCTTTCTTTATGATCTTTTTCCTCATCTTCTACTTGTTTTTTATAGATTTTTTAGATTCTGATAGTTCTAAAAGAATCAGTAAGACCTTTGTTGGTCTATCTCTTGGAATTGTTTTTTACTCATCTTCTTACTGGATTTTGTATCTTTTATCCTCAGTTTTCATTATGATTCTTTATCTTGCTTTTTTAAAGAAAAGAGATGTTTTGAAAGCTTTGATTTATATTCTTTTCATAGGTTTTTCCGTTGGGGTTCCAGCAATCGTTTTCAACTATTTTCAACTTGGTTTTTTGAAGGAAGGTTTAAGTAGAGGAGGATATTTTGTAAAGGGTGCTGGATACAAAGTAAGTCAGGAGTTTTATCTTTTTCTTATTTTCTTCTGCTTTTCCGCTATTAGCTTTTTAGCTTCAAGAGTTTTCTCTCTTAAGAGTCTTTTTATCTTTTTTTCATCTCTAGCTGGTTTAGTACTTATTACATTAGATTTACTCTCTGTATTACCTTTCTCTATGCTTTTATATCACCATCTAACTTTTCCATTTAACTTCTTCAACAGAATACTTTTTGGATTTGCATTGGAAAAAATTTCAGGTTCGATTAAGGTATTTGGAAGATTTTTTCTTGTTATTATTTCTATTATTTTCATCTTCAGCTGGTTTAGATTTTTTGTCTTTTTCTTTGGTGAAAATAGGAGTGATGAACTTCAAGATTGGGCTTGGGAGATAATAAAGGTAAATGTTGAGCATCAAAGGAAAATCCAGAGAATTTCTGAATGGATCGGAGTAAATACCAGTGAGGAATCAGTAATCGTTGTTGAGGGGCATGGTTCATCTGTTATAAAGTATGATGAACTGTTTGATGAGCTCAAAGTTTCTGTTATGACGGGGAGATATTTGCTCCATAGCGTAATAAATTTTTTCTCTGATATGTCAGATCGGGAGGTTTTTGAAAGATTTTTGCTTAGGGAAAAGCTTCTTGGAAGGAAAAAAGAAGAGATAGTTGATTTATATAGGTTTTCGGCTGCTTTTGCTTCTTGGGTTGGGCACACAGATTTGGGTTTTTACTTTGGAAAATCATTTTTTGGTCTTCCACCTGGTCTTGATTTATCAGATTATCTTAAGAGAGCAAGATACCAAGAATTTATAAGAGATTTTATAAAAAAGGTATCTGAGCTTTTTTCAGACGAACAATATATGTCCGAGCTTATGAGAAAATATAGGGTAGATTATGTCATACGCAAACGCCCACCTTCCGAGCAATACTTAAAGTATATAGGAATGATAGAAGATTTATATATATCGCAATTTGTTTATAAGTGATTTTATGAATGTTGCTAAAATAGTTATAATAGTTGTTCTGGTTTTATTCAGATTGGTATTCTCAGTGATTTCAGATAAATTAATACCTGTAAATCCTACTGAGTTGGAAGTCAAGAAATCTGCTAAAGCCGTTATATCGGGAGAATCATTTTTCAACTTGTATTATGCTTTGTATCCCCACTTTGTATCCCCAATCTTGTTATTTTTTGAAGATGATAGAGGAGTTTATGCTTTAAGGTGGCTCTCATCCATCGGGAGTATTATGATAGTTATTGTTTCTTTCTTAATAACAGGAAATATTTTCCTATCTATCTTTCTTTGTTTCCAGCCTATGAATTTGATTGTTTCATCGATGGCAAAGCCCGAGGTATTTGTTTTTGGACTCGCTCTTTTTTCATACATATTTTTGATAAAATATAGGGAAACAGGAGCTGTAAAGTACATTAATATCGGGGCTCTGCTATCTTCTGTTTGTGTTTTGTTGAAGTATTACGTTCCAACTTTTATATCATATGTTTTATGTTCCTTATTTCTACTGATAAAGTATAATAGAAAAGATATTTTGAAATTTCTTATATATGCTTCAACACCATTTATAGCATTTTTGCCATTTATTATTTATTACAATATAGATTTTCCGAAAGTCATTCTAGGCTATTATAAATCTTATAAGCCACCAAATCCACATTCTTACTTTATCCCGCTTGAGGGTGAGAAGAATTTAGGTTCGGTCATCTTTTCCGTTTCATCATCTTTTTGGCTTTTAACACCATACTCCATTTTTTTACTTTTGTTTGCTTTTTTCTGCGCAAGAAACTTCTGGTTGAACTTTTTTTTCTTCCTGATAAGTTTCTTGACTCTGTTTATCTCCTGGCCATACTTTAAATTTTCTCATCAATACTATCCTATAACAGCTCCACTTACATTCGCAATTTCTGATTCTATGAAAAGAAATAAAAAGATTTTTGCTGCATTATCCTTTGCAATCATTTTTATAACCGCCAAATACAAAAATTATAATTTTGTTTGGATTGATAAACTGAATTTGGATCAGGATAAATATCTTTTCATAATCCCTCTTTCTCATATGGAGCTGAAACCAAGACTTGAAGCTTTGGGCAGAAGATTTGATTTCTTGATCTATGATTTACCAGATCAGAGTCTGGTATCAATAAATTTCAGCAAGATCAAAAACGGAGAATATAAAAAGGTGTTTTTTGATGTTATTCATGAGAATATAGAGCAAGCTGATCCACATAAGAAAGATTTGATAAATCGTTTCAGAAAGGCTCTTTTACAGTATGGGTTTTTAATGACACATAAGTTCAGTTCGTTTGATATCATTTCTTCTGGGCTTGATCCATTTGAAAGATTGACATTTCCTATTTTCAAAAACCTACTCTTTCATTTTATGTTTGAGGTTTATGAGAAAACAGATTAAGTTTTTAACCTTTCAGCTACTTTTTCGGCTGCTCTTGTTGCAAGAGCCATTATAGTTATCTGTGGGTTTACTCCTATTGAGCTTGGAACTACGCTCCCGTCAACAATGTATAGGTTCTCCGTATCCCATACCTTATGATTTTCATCCACAACAGATTTTGAGGGACATATCCCCATTCTGCATGTCCCAAGCGGATGGAAGGCACTGAGTATGTAATCGTGTGGCTGAAAATCCATATTTAGGAATTTTTTGTAATCTTCCCAATTTTTTATTGGTGGGCATTTTCTTATCATAGGCCAAACTTCTTGAGAACCGGCTGAAAGAAATATCTTGATCACTATTTCTGTTCCAAGTTTCAGGAGTTTCTTTTCTCTTTCTTTTATCCAGTAAAATACAAAGGGTCTCCTACCAATGGGAAATACTATTCCGGAAGGATCATCTTCTATCATCGCCCCAAATGACGCGATCTTATCTATGTTTGACATAGCAAATGAAAATTTTTCTCCTATGAATGGTATCGCCCCCGCTCCTGCGTCTATCGGAAGTCCCCCATGCAAAAGCAAAATCCCCATCTTCATAAATGTATCAACACAATATCCTTGAGGGACATGGTTATACTGCCTTATGTCATCATTTGGACAATAAGCTAATACAGATGTAGCGGGATGTATTGTCAGATTTTTTCCTATGTTTTTATTTTTGAAACCATCTTGCTGCAGGAGATGGAAGGGAGTCATTATCCCACCACAAGATAGGACGACAACTTTTGCTCTGATTTGTATTTCCTTTCCTGAACTCGTCTGGGCGATTACTCCTTCTACCCTTCTATTCTTCATTATCAATTTTTTGAACCTTGTTTCTTCAAGTAGCAATGCTCCATCTTTTAGAGCCATTGGTATGTATGATATGTTCGTTGATTTTTTAGCATCTGTTGGACATCCGAATGTGCATACTCCCTGACCGTCACATTCTGGAGCATTTCTTTTGACAGGATAGTGATTATACCCGAGAGCTTCGCAACCTCTTGCGATTACATCTGCAATTTTCCCTATGACTTTCCTCTTCGTCTCTTCAACTTGTATAGTTTTTTCAACCTTCTCAAAATATTTTTCCATTTTTTCCGGTGAAAGTTCTCTTAGGTTAAACTCTTTTACCCATTTTTCAAGTATCCAGGGAGGAGTCCTCCAACTAGTTCCTGTGTTTATAGCTGTTGATCCCCCTACCATTTTCCCCATTGGTATTGGGATAAAAGCATTTCCGATTGCAAATGTTAAACCTTTTTCTCGATAAAACTTCCTGAAAGATTCTCCTGCTTTACCTGTGAAGTCTTTTCTGGTGTAGTATTTACCTTCCTCAAGTATTATTACTCCAAAACCTTTTTCTGCTAACTCCTTAGCAACAACTGCTCCTCCAGCACCAGATCCGACAACTACAACATCACATTCTATTTCATTACCATCTATGTCATTCTGAACATTTGACATATATGGGGGGATCTGGTAGGATTTAGGACTTTTATCCCATATGCACCCAAGGCTTGAATAAATCCCATCATCACTGAAGTGGGATACTTTTAATGTCGTTATGAGAACTTCACAGATTGCTCTTTTTAGAATTGAACCTTCCGACCATTTTTCAAGAAGCTTTCTTCTTTCTTCAATTCTAAGGGAACAGAAACCTCGCAGCTTTGATATTCTCGTCAGATAATCAAGTATGTGTATAATAGCTTTATATACAATTTCGGCTTGTTTGTCTTCTTGGAGGTAAGATTCTATTTTTTCAACGTCTTTTTCTCCTCCTCCATCAAAGTATTTACCCGGAGGTATAACTGCTTCGGCTACTGCCCTTAATACATTCCTCTCGTATTCTGTAAACATTCTCCATAAGAATTTAATAAATGGTTCTGGTCAGACCCAGATAACAGAAAATTGACCATTCGTTCAAAAAATCTTGAAATCAAGATAAAAGAACAAAAATATAAAAAGAGAAAAATTTTACATATCTTGCCAGTATATACTTTGATAAAAATTTAGGCTATTCAAGGAAATAAATTTAGTTTTTGTTATACTGAATTTTTTGATGATTCTGCATTTCATATAATAAAATTAAGGGAGATGTTGGAAGATAAGGAACTTTTTATTTTTGATATAGAGGGCGTAGTTATTCCTACGATAGATGATGATGTACATCCAGATAAAGATGTTATCAGAGTTTTGGATACTTTAAGGAAGAATGGAAAGAAAATCGCTTTCCTTTCAAATATATCTCGCATACCTCATAGTAGGGTAAGTGAGATTCTGATAAATTTGGGGATTGCAAAAAGCAAATCGGAGGTTTTTACCGCTGGGAGGGTTTCAGCTGAATATATACATGAAAAAAAGAAAAACTCGAGAGTGTTTGTTATATCTGAACTTGGGCTAATCGTTGATCTTGAGACAGATAAAAGTATGAAAATTGTCTTTGAAAAACCAGTTGATTTTGTTGTGATAGGAATGAAGAGAAATATAGATTTTGATGAAATAAACTTCGCTCTTGATTGCATTCTAGATGGTGCTGAACTCATTTCAGTAGGACACACAAATTACTACAAAGGAGGATTCCTGGGTAAAAATGGAATTTTTATAGGAGATCTACCTATATGTGAAATGCTCAGCTTTGCATCCGGAAAGTCTTACACCAAGATCGGTAAGCCTGCACCATTGATATTCGGACATGTCCTTTCTGAGTATATGGTTGAGCCTAAAAAAGCTGTTATGATAGGAGACAAAATTGAGACTGACATAAAGGGAGCTAATGAAGTCGGGATAACATCTATTTATGTTGAACCAATGTCTTCTCAAAAACATTTCCTTCCCCCTAAAACCAAAGATAAAAAGATTTTACCTTCACTTAGAATGAAAAGCTTAAAGGAATTATTAAACTATATATAATGAAAAAGAAAGAAGCTAAAGTTGGTAAACCTGTCTATAAGGCTAAAAAGAAAGAAAAATCTTCAGAAATTAAAGTCAAAAGAATTGATATACCAAGTTTCTCATGTAGATATAAAATATCAATAAAGATAACAGGTGATCTATCTCAATTTAAACTGCCAAGTTTTCTTTCATCTGTTTTATCTATGCCAAAAATACCTGTGGGTTCTGTAAATATTTCTGCTTCGCGGCTTATGTCGGACAAATATGATTTTTTTATAGATTTTATTCCATCTCCTATATTGTCTCTTTTAACAAAGCATGAGAAGTTTTCATATCGCTCTTTGGTTTCTTTTGATGAATCGCTCGGTTTCATCACAAATGAAACTTATTTTTTGGAGAAGAAAACTGATGGGAGGGAGTTCAGAAGAGATGAAGATTTTTCTTCCTATGAAGAGGAAGGAATAAATAAAGATCCTGTTGCCCTTTTTCTTGACCTTGTATCTTCTGAAAATATAAAGAAAGAAATAAAAGATGAGGTGAATCCGTTTGATATAAAGAGATTTGAGGATAATATTTATGTTTATCCAAAGAAGTTGGATTTTGGAGAGTTTTTCTCATCTGTTGAAATAGCGCTCCAGAATATCACAGAAAGTTTTAAAATACCAAAGATTTTTCATGTCAAAGGTCTTTTTTCTCTTTTTGATATATTTGCAGAATCGGAATAGTAGGATTTCTGATTGAATTTTTCAGACTTCAAATCATAACGCTATTAAAATTTGACCGGATTATTATCATCTGATAATCCTGAAACTTCTAAATATTTTGGGTTATTGAATAAAACAAAATCATGAGTGAGTTTGAAGGAAAAGTTGTTTTGGTAACGGCAGCTTCTTATGGTATTGGATTTGAGGTAGCAAAGAAGTTCTGTGAGCTTGGAGCGAATGTTTTTATAACATCAAGAAAAGAGGAAAATCTCATGAAAGCGGCTGAATCTATAAGAAAAACCGGCCGAGGTGAGTTAGATTACACTGTTGCTCACAGCGGTGTTCCAGCTGATGTTAAAAATGCAGTCAATATGTGTTGGCAAAGGTTTGGAAAGATAGACATACTCGTTAATAACTCTGCAACAAATCCTGTGATATCTCCGTTGCACCAGCTTCAAGATGAGCTCTGGGATAAAATAATAAGTGTGAGTTTGACTGGAAATTTCATTGCTAGTAGAGAAGTTGCTAAAAAAATGATAGAAGGGGGAATAAAGGGAGTTATAATAAATGTGGCATCTGTTGCAGGTATGAGAGCTACACCCGGTCTTGGAGCTTATGCTGCCGCAAAGGCTGCACTTATATCTATCACTAAAACTATGGCAGTAGAACTTGCAGGATTCGGAATTAGAGTCAATGCAGTTGCTCCAGGTCTTATAAGAACAAAATTTGCTAAAGTTCTGGTTGATATTTTTGAATCTGGTTCTGGAACAGAAAATCCACTTTTAAGAATTCCTGTAGGAAGAGTAGGGGAACCATACGAAGTTGCGGAACTCGTAGTTTTTCTTGCTTCAGAAAAGAGTTCGTATATAACAGGTTCTGTCTTCACAATAGATGGAGGATCAACTGCTTAATTTGCTTTGTTGCTTGCAAGTTTTAAAGATTCAAGTCATCCTCTTGCCTACAAATTCCATGTTTTCAGTAATTTATTTTGTATGACCCTTGATTCGGACAGCTCTATTTAGGGAACAGAATGTAGTATGACCCAAATGTTATCTCCTTAGTTTTTCAATGAAACCAGATATAATATTCCTAATTCCTGTCTCTCTAAAATAAATTTTTCTTTTTCTCTCTTTTTTATTTTTTAATATGTGGAATAGACACTTATGATCTTTTTGTTCGCTATAAATTATTATGTGTTCTGGTTCATCCTTGAACTCAATCGGTATAACATAGCTCCAGGGATTAGATATGTAGTATATGTCAATTTCAGGATAGTAGAACTTTATAAAATCTGTTGATATTATATCTCCGAGTACCTTTTCAATTTTCTGATCTTTTATATTATTTATGACACAATCAATTTCGTTTTGGATTTCTTGCTTATCTATAACATAGTGTTTAGGACCATATGCATACATTATGTATCCTTTATATGCTTTTGTTTCTGGTATATTTGATACAAAGTATATTATTGAAAAGAGTGGAAGAATATTTATGAACTTTTTCTGTGAGTAATTTTCTGATGCCAGAAATATTAGAACTGTCCATATGTATATTTGGTACCTTTCTTCTGATGATAAGAAAAGAAAAATTATTGTTATAGGTATAAGATTTTTTCTAGATAAAATAGAAGGTATAAAAGGAGCTGTGAGTATTAATAATTTCATAACTTCGTCAATTTGAGGATTTTTTATTGGTCTCAATTTCATATCCTCAAAAGTCGGAATAATGCCGCTATGTGTAAAGTTGTAGAGATTGAAAATTGTCATTGGAGATGAACCAATTATTAAACCGATTAAAAATTCTTTAATTTTCCTCTCTGGGAAGAACAGTATTAGAAGAGAAGATAGGATATTATTCTGAATGGAAATTCCGAGAAAGAATCCTTTCAGATATCCTTCTGTTTTGATAGTAAGTATAGTCAGAATGGGTATGAATGCATAGTTCCCCACAAAAAGAATGTTTCTCTGGAAAAAAAGAGGTGTGAATGTGAAAAGCAGGAAGAAAACGGTTCTTTTTACATCATCTTTTAGTAATCCAAGAGTTATAAGCAAAGATATACCTGAAAGAATACAGTTTGCAATCCTGAATGTCAGTATGTCCGAACCAAGAAGTTTTACGAAAGGATAATAAAAAATCGTAGGTATTAGTGCTCCATGATAGCTTACATCAAGTTGGTATATATATATATCTTTTGCTTTTAGGGAATGCATGAAGCTAAATGCGCGGTGTGTATCTTCAAGTGTTGGATAATTAAAAAAGAGATAAGACCACAGTATCTTGATTGTAATATGAACTAATACGAAAAATATGTTGTTTACTCTGACAAAATTCATTTTTTATCTCCGAAAGCAGAGAAAAGCATAATCAGAAATTTTATAAATTTTCTCGATGGGAAAAGAATTTTTAGCACCATAACTTATGTATTGGTTTTCCTGTTGCTATGAAGGTTTGGAATGACGCAATTTGAAAGAATTAAAAATTGCATCTTCTATGGAAACTAACATGGATCAAAGATATAAAGTAAATAGGATTTTTGTGAATTTGACAGTATATATTTATCAAATATAGTATGTTTCCTATCTTTTTGAAAGAAAAGTCTAGTTGTGTTATAGCATTTTTCTTGTAAAACCTTATGAAAGTGTTATAATATAAATAATCTCAATATGGATTTTGTGCTATACTCATTTTTCAGGATTGGGAGGATAACTTGTAATTCTTGGTGGAATAGATGAAATAAATTATATGAGGGGTGTTCATAATTCTTAATCATTTTTTTAATAATTTTAAACTCTATTTCTAAAATTTACATATGCCATTTCATTACTATTTTTAAATACCCATAAATATTTGCAAAGCAAACACACCTATAAGAATATAACCTATTTTATCAGGGGTATTCATAATTTTACCAAGCTAATCTTGTTGATTTTTATAAAGAATTAATCTTGTGATAGGAGCAAGAAATGGTAAGAATAAACTTTTGCTTAATTATGAACACCTCTCAATTATATTGTGGAATATGGACCTGTCTTTTGGGGAGCCGATTGCGAGGAGAAATACTCAAACTAAAGCTTTACTTAGTGGATCATTGATTCTGAAGACTGCTTATCTGACTTGGAACACAAGGAAGGTATTACTGATATGCACATGTGAGTTATTTTTGTCTTAATTTATTTACACCTAAATCTGAGTTTTTTGGTACAAAATGAATTTTTCTGGGATTTAGGTTTTGTATTTTTTTATTCCTTGAATTTTTGAGGAAATTTGGTGATATTTTCTTTGCATTGATTTTGATGATTAGATTTTTGATTATAGGCCGAGGTGGCGGAATTGGTAGACGCGGGGGACTCAAAATCCCCTGGGGTTTGCAGCCCTGTGCGGGTTCAAGTCCCGCCCTCGGCACTATTTGAACAATAATTCAAAATTCTTTCTGTTTTTTCCATGATTTTTTTCACGTTAAATTAACATACAAACCGAAAGGAGGTATATTTTGATATGGCAACAGGTCTTTCACCTGAGCAACTCAAGCAGAAAGTAGAAGAGGCAGTGAAAAGTGGAGGAAGAGCAGCTGTTCAACAAATAGCAAAAGACGCTGATCCGGAAGAAGCTTACTGTATCATATTGCCTACTGCTGCAAATGCTGACCCATCTGTTCAGCAAAAATTACAAGGTGTTAACGGAGTTGTGAAATTCGTTATAGATGGTTCGGGAACATACTGGTTGAAGATAAGCAATGGGCAAGTGGAAGGTGGAAAGGGTGAGCCACCATCTGCTGCAAATGCTACCATAACACAGAGTTTAGATACATTCAAAAAAATACAAGCAAGACAGCTTGACCCACAAATGGCTTTCATGCAGGGCTTGTTAAAGATATCAGGCGATATGGGACTTATAATGCGTCTGGCACAGCTTATGAGATAAACAAACGGGGGAAATTCTTTTCCCCCTTGTATTTAAATTTTGGACCTTTATATTAACACCTTGCCACTATTATCCATATTTCTCCTATTCTTTTGGTTTAACTGCTTTGTCAACTAAATATAACCCAAAAATTGTCAATTTTCTCTGGCATTGTAGGGATAAAAATTTGTTGAAAGTTAAATCAAATAAAGAAACTGAGTATATCGCAATCGCCCATTGCTTTATCTCCATCGATGAGAACAGCCTTTGAGCCTTCAGGGCTAATAAAAGCAAAAAGCAATTTTTCTCCCAGACCTTTATCTATTTTCCGGAACCTTATGTCAGATATTTTGGGTTTTACGGATATGCATAGATGAAAAATTTTTGTTTGGACTTCTATCTCAAGCCAGCTTGTTTTACTTATGAATTCTGATATCTCTGAAATCCTTTTTGGTATCTTGCCATTTAGGAAAAAATCTCTTTTCTCTTTTTTGCTGATAGTTGGAGATAACAGAATTTCTTTCGTATTGGATGGGATCTTCTTGAATATTCCGTCTAAATCTCTGATGAAAAAAGAGGATATTTTTGTTTTGTTCAGAACATCCATGTAAATCTGAATTGTGTTTTGAATGTGTTTTTTGCCCCTTGTGGTATAGAAGATCTTAGAGATTTTCCTAATATAAGGTATCCTATTTCCGTACCAAATTCTATATTTTCTGTTCCCACTCTTAAACCAAAGTCAATTTCTGTTCCAAGTAGTCCCTTTTTAGCATCTCTACCGAAGAATTGCTGCCCAGATCTCGGATCGATGAAAAATAAACTATTGGAGAATGCCCAGAGATTTGATATGTATGCCCCGATTGACTCAAATGGGAAGAACCCTATTGTTGGCATGATGTAGTATGAACCGAAAACTCCTCCTTTTGATGCAAAGAAATCAGCTTTTGTTCCAGATGAATTTTCAAGCTCACGTGCAATGTTTCCTGTGTATCTTGCAACCACATCTTCATATAAGATAAATCCTATATTGTAGTCCGGATGCATGGGGATTGATTTTATGGTCTTGTCTCCTGGATTTTCATCTCCGCTTGAATATCCGGCGTCTAAAATCAAACGAATAAGCCCTGTTTCGAATTTCGCTCTCCCCGCAATGTTCCAGGCAAAAACTTTGTATCTTGAAAAATTTCCAAAATTTGGGATATAATCTATGTTCCCTGTAAATATCCCTCCTTCAATCTCAATTGAAGAATTGTATGAAGGCAGCCAGCTTATGTAAGGAAGGAAAAAATAAAGTTCTGTTTTTGGAGATCTTTGAGCATTTGCATAAACCTGAAAAGATATCTTTGATGTCTTAAATCTTGGAACAAGAAAGTAATCAATTAAGTTCCCAGAAGAGATAATTTCTGATATTTGTGTGTCTATACCTATGTTAAAATCTAGTAAATCACTTACTGGAAATGACAAGGAGATTCTGTCTTTTGTTGTTCCAAGGTGTGCATCGTCCCATAGATTCTTAAAACCGTTTCCATCGTTTAGATGTGCTCCAAGCCCAAAATCTACCGGTTGCCTACCCAACTTTACTTTTACTGGAATAGAAAGAACAGAATCTATTTCTCCCCATAGCCTTTTTACCGCGATAGATCTTTGCTGACCATCGCAGATTTCGAAGTTTTGACCGTTGTTGTATTTATCGCATATTTTTTCTCCTGAAACAGAGAAACCAGAGAGCCCAGCACCCCAGATTATGTCATCAAGTATATCCACCTGTGAAGAAACCCTTATCGAGGGAGACATATTTACTGTTGGTTCTAATCTGAATCTTGATTGAAAGAAATCTGGCCTGATATATCTTACAGATCTATTTTCAGGTTGAGGTAATCCTGAGTATAAAAATATCCTCGTTCTGAAGTAACCCTTTAGTGATAGCATTTCAATTCTTTCTTCCTCTTCTTCTGCAAATCCGTATGGTAGAGATGGTTCTAATTCCTCTTGATTTTGTTCTTCCATTTCCCGTATTATCGTTTCTATATCTTCATTTCCCTCTTCTTTGTTCCTTTCTTCTTCATCTTGTTGGCTTTTTTCTTCATCCTCTTCGCTTTTTTGTTCTTGTGCTATTATTGTGTAGGTTTGATTGTTTTCATACTTTTTGTAGCCTGAAGCCTCTTTATCTATTATTGTAAGGAAAAGAAGAAAAGCTTCCACTCTTTGGACCTCCTTTTATTTATTTTTTATCTATTTTAAAAAGTCGGAATTGTTTTTTTACCTTCCGTTCAAATTAGATTGGGACTGCTTCATCTATAAGCATTATTGGTATCCCGTCCTCTATCTTATACAAGAGTTTGCAGTTTTTACATATCAAACCTTTCCTTTTTTTGTCAAGTTCAATATCTCCTTTACACTTCGGACAAGCTAGTATCTCAAGAAGCTCTTGATCTATAAGCTGTTCCTCTTTTTCTTGGGTTTCACTTTCTTCCCGACTTTTCTCTTTTTTCATAGCTTTCAATATAATCAACTCCTCTCATTTTAGGTAGAATTCATTTAGTTTTCTGTAATAGGTTCCTCAAGAGCATAGAAATCAAAATGTATTGGTTTATCAGTTATGGGATTTATCTGTATGTCTTGCAATCTAACTTTGTATATCTTATCTGCAACTTTTAACTCAAGGATTTTTGTTTGATCTTTTAATAATTTGCTAATATCAGAAAGTTTTAACTTCACCTGTTCGTAAACTTTTCCATTACCATATATCACTCCAGTGACATATCCCTGTCTCCTTATCTTTTTGGCATCTTCTTTACCTAGACGCTCTCTTCTTTCAGCTTCAATCTTGAGCATTTCTTTTTCCTCCTTTCAAAGCATTTTTAATAATTTTCTCCTGAAATGTTTTTTTGCAAGCAGTTTTGCCATAAGGTAGTGTATCTATCTTTTAACCCAAAATTTTCTGCTGTTCCTGTATTTAAGAGCATAAATGGGACAAAATATTTGCCTAGGTAAAGAACTCTACAGTAAATCAGGTCATAGAAATTCAGAAACTTTCGTAAGATTGGTTTTTTCACCATTTGTTATATATCTTTTTTTTGAGAGAATAGAAACTAAATTCAATTTTTTGATCTTGTGGGTATCTAATGCGGTCAGCTATGGACTTTAATCTGATCAAGAGAGTGTTTTTCATTTAATTGCAATTTTTAGGATTTTTCCATTTGCATTCCCAGTTTCTTATCTCTTCAGAAAATGCGTATGCACTTTGCCTTATTTTTCTTTTCCTTTCTGGGGATGAAAAATCTATCTCAACAAGTCCAAATTTCTTGTCAAAGCCTAGTGCCCATTCAAGATTGTCCATTAATGACCAATAGAAATATCCTATAATCTTAATTCCATCATCGATAGCCTTTTTTACGAATTTCAGGTGTTCTTTTATGAACCATCCTCTGATTTTATCTTTTGAATCTGCTATACCATTTTCTGTTATGAGTATAGGAAGCCCAAATTCCTTATATCTTTCCGAGACAACCTTTATCACATTGTAGATTCCGGGAGGATATATCTCATACCCCATTTCTGATATACCATACGGGCAGATTTCAGATGGTTCTGATGTTGGACATGGCCTGGGTAGAAAAAATAATCCAACGGATGGGAGAACAGGAGCATAAATCACTTGATACCTATTATAGTAATTTATCCCTATTATGTCTGCCTTTGGGTTATCTGTTTTCAAAATTTGATCAAGATACCTCCATACAAGAAGTTCCCAAGCACTTTCTTGAGCATTTTTGTCTTCACTGTATATGTCTGAGATATTGTATATAACTGAAACTTCTGATGATTTACCATCTCCGTCTGCATCTTTTCTATCAAATAGATGCACCATTTCATAAGCTATTGAATGAGCAAGGATGAGATTTTTCAGGACGATATCAAATGCTTTTTTATTTGAAGCAGCAGGTGGGAATGCTCCGAACCCTAACGCTGATGAGATTCCTCCGAGTAAATATCCACCAGTTGCAACAACTATCGGTTCGTTTATTGGCCCCCATAGGTCGGCTAAGTCTCCAAATTTTCTCGCAACAAAAGCAACATACTTTGCAAACTCTAAGACAGATTCTAAAGAAAGCCAACCAGAAGGTTTTCCAAAACATGCTTCTGAAAGATTTATATCATCTTCAATCTTTATTTCAGAAAACCAATCCCTGCAAGATATTGAATCATGTATCCATACCGGTAAAGAAAAATGGTTAAGCGTTATGAAAACTTTTAATCCATTTTCCCTGATGTAAGATAGAATTTCTCTGTATTTTCTGATTGAGTTTTGATCTGCTATTTTGTCAAGTTCTTTCAAAATTTCTTCATCAATATTTACAATCAATTTATCGTTTTTATACTCATATTTTATTTTTACCCCTGTTGTCGGTCTTGGGAATATCCGAGACCATTCTATTCCATATCTGAAGGTATTTACACCTATACTTTTTGCTATGTTAATATCTTGTTTGTAGTGGGTCCAGAAATCAGAGCTTTTTTCTGGAACATCTTTGAAGTATCCTTTTCTTATATTCTCTTCATTGTGAGTCCATATCCACCAGTCAGAGTTTTCATCTTTTTCAGACATAGGTCCCATATCTGCTTGGAACCCTGATATAGCTACGCCCCACAGAAATTCGCTTACTTTTTGTTTCTCGGAGCACCCGAAAATAAATGTGATGATTATTGCAGATAACTTTAGCTTTTTAGTCATATAAGTATTATAAAGCTTCAAAGAAATTTTTGCACGCCTTTGTCATACATCTATTCAATAATCTCGGTTAGATGAAATTTATATTGTGCTGTAATTTACTCTATATTGTGCCGTTTTCAAATAAAATTTACCCCTGTTACGGATGAAAAGGCAATACTCAGAGAAAACCAAAATTTAAATGAGGAGTGTTCATAATTCTCAATCATTTTAATAACTTTAACCTCCATTCCTGAAATTCACATATGCCTTCTATTTGATTATAGTGCAATCCCCACTTTTCAAAAGAAAGTTTAAAAACTCTTCCAAGCATCCTAAAAACTATCCTCTTATATATTTCCCATAGACTGGTAAATGAAAGAAAACTTGAATCTCTTCCATATTATAGCACTTTTTTGTAAAATTTCAGGAAAGCACTATAGATACCATAAATATTTGCAAAGCGAATACTCCTATAAGAATATAACCTACTTTACCAAGGGTGTTCATAATTCTATCACCTCTTCTTGCTTGATTTTTATAAAAAATTAAACTTGTAGCAAGTGAGGGTAAGGATAAACTTTCGCTTAATTATGAACACCTCTCAATTTAAATATTCAGATTTGTCAGTTTCTAATCGGAAGTAAGTCGAGTAGAGATACATAAAGTGAGGATACCTAATAATGTTTCAGGTCTTGCAAGAGAGTAAAAAATCTTCTTTTTCTCATAATATCGGTTTTCAGATGTTTTGCTTTTTTGTATATTTACTAATTTAGTGATTCGTGGATAATTTTTTTTAGGAGGTAAGAAAACATGGCAAAGTATATAATACTTTCAAGGATCACCTCTGAAGGGCTTGAAACTTTGAAGGAGAATCCAAAAAGGATAAAGGAAGTGAATGAGGAAATCGCTCAAAAGTATGGGGTTAAGGTAATACATCAGTTTTTGGTCATGGGACCTTATGACTTTGTAAATGTGGTAGAAGCTCCAGATAATAGTGCTGTTGTGAAAATGGCTGTTGAGCTTGGTTCAAGAGGAACTGTCCAGACTATAACGATGCCAGCAATAGAAGCGGAAGAGTTTATCAACTTGATGTCAAAAAAGTGAAATGATCAAAATCTTGCATGAAAGTTATAGTCAGGAATAGATATTCACATGAATATGAGATTGAGGAGCGTTATATATGCGGTGTAGCTCTTTTAGGTTCGGAAGTGAAATCAATAAGGTTGGGAAAAGTTTCAATAGATGAGGCAATTGTTGGATTTCAGTCCGGTAGACCATTTATATTCAACATGCATGTTTCTCCTTATCAGGGATCTCATTTTAATCCAGATCCCACAAGAGCTCGTGCCTTGCTGCTCAAAAAAAAAGAGATCGAAAGAATGTATGGTCTTACAACAAGAAAGGGTTATAAGATAATACCTCTTGCTGTATTGATTAAAGATAACAAACTTATAAAGATAGAAATAGGAATAGGAAAAAGGAAGAAAATAGAAGATAGAAGGATGAAAATTTTGGAAAAAGAAGAAAGAAGAAAAATTAGACAAATCAAGTTAAATTAGATAATTTGAATTTTAGAACTCGCTTTGTTTATTAAATTTAATTGTTTTGTGTGATAAATATACAGAGCTTGCGTTATAGTGTGTTTTGAACATTTTTAAAGAATATTCTAAAATTTTTTCAAATATTTGGAAATATCTTTGGGTAGGCGAGGAAAAAATCTTATCAGAAAAATCATATTCTCCTTGTTTTTTCTAATGTTAATGGATCAAGTGAACAGTTGACTTCTGGAGATTAAAATATAAAAATGTGATATCTGAGTGGAAAAAATTCTTTTATTTCTTTCTCTTATCTGTAATTTTTCATGCTTTAGTCGTGTTCGTTGTTTTTTTAGGTGATAGAGAAAGGAAAACTAATGAAAGGAGAATAACTTGGGTTTCATTTCAGAGCGGAGGGCGTTTAGCAGGTTCGTCCCAAAGGTTATCAGATGGTAAGAAATCAGATTCAGTAGGATTGGGTGAGAAAGATCTTGTTAAAAAAAGTGAGGAGCCAGGGGATAATAAAGGTGAAGTGATGAGAAATCATGAGGGTACTCGAAAACAGATTGAACAAAAGGCTCAGAAAAATAAAGTTAATGTTGAGCAATCTAATGTAGAGAAAAATAAGGTTAATAAAAATAAACAAGATAATAAGAATGTTCTTCAGGAAAGGAAGGAAGAAAAAACAAAAGATAGTAAGAATGTTATTCGGACAAGAAAAGAAGAAAAAAAGAAGAGTTTTCCAGTTACGAGAGCGAGCGTAGAAAAAAAACAAGTTGTTCCGAAAGGTCAGAATAAATCAGATGGAAAATCTGGAGCATCAAGAATTTCGGAGAAAGCATCTGTAAATAAGAAAAAGGTTTCCAGTATAACATCCAAATCGGAGCTTGCGGAGATAAAAAGCGGGGGGCCTTCTGTATCATCGGATGAGATAGATAAGAGGATTAAAGATCTATATAAATTTTATGATTCTGGCGGTGGTGGAGATGGTGGAGTAGGATTTGGGCAATCTCAAAGTTCTGAAGATATAGAAAATATAAAGATAGCTTATATAGAAATCATAAGTTCTCTTATAAAAAGTAACTATAGAATACCCCAGTTTTTGAAGGGAACAAGGCTTTCTTGTGTGGTATATATCAGCATATCAAAAGATGGAAATATAGAAGATCTTAAAATTGAACAATCATCGGGGAATCCAAGTTTTGACTCATTTGTGCTGAAAACGATTCAAGATTCAGTCCCTTTCCCGAATCCACCAGGAAAAGGAATGGAGTTTCTCTTAAGATTCTCTACATACGATTGAATAGCGAATTGAAGAAATTCGGGAATCCTACTGAAAATAGTATGTTAAGTATCCTTGTTTGCTTTTGCACTACAGCTAAAACATCATTTATCATCTGATTGTTTGGAAAATAAAATTCACTATTTGGGCAGTTATATCTTGCAATGATTTTCTGTGTCAAAGCTAGTTTACAAGGAGAGATTTTTATTGCGTTTCCAAAAGTTGGATCGTCAAAATAAAAGTAAAAGATAATTTCTTGGGTTAGTATATCATCAAAATATATTGTTGAGGAAGTTGGATATATATCATCGTAGTCAATAATGTAGCTTCCAAATACTCTGAAATGCTTTGATTCTCCAACAACAAATATTTCGTTTAAAAATCCAGTTTGATTTATTCCTTTGAAACCTATTGGAATTTCTAACTCTATGCCAAATATATTGCCAGAGTCTTTATTTAAAACTGCTGGTAAAAATTTTCTTATTGGATTTGAAAGCAATCTCCTGAGGTTTATCCTCAAAAAATCCGGGATTGAAGTGATTGATATAGGTAGAATGTTGATTATATCTGATACCTTCAGGTTATATTCTTCGGGAGATAGAATAGAATTTATAAATGGAGAGAAATCTGGTTTTGTCAGGGGTATTTCTCCTATTTTGGTCCTTATGTTTATGAGTCCGCTTTTTGTGCAGATTATTTCATCGCTTAATGAACAGTCTTGAGGTCTGAGTTTTTGCATACCCTCAAAGAAATCTTTAAGGTTTGATAGATTTCTTTCACCATCATAGTTTACAAAGTTCAGTAGATCTTTATCTCCTGCAAACTTTACACTTAAATTCACTACTTTTTGAGGATCTATCAGATCCGATAGAATTAGACCATCCTTAGGTAGCTTGTGTGAATAGATGTAGTTTCTCAGAAACTTGATAAAGCTGTAAAGCGATTTAAAAAATTCATACGAATCCTGTCTGACACATCCATAAAGATTTGAGGATATCCCACCAAATAAGATCAGAATCGGCAAGGTAAGACGAAGTTCTTCAAAACAAATCGGTTCGCTTATTTCAAGATTTGAATTTTTGTCTATCTCATCGTATATTTCCGAGAGTTCCTTTAATGACTTTTCCTTGGATTTCTCAGAAAGTGAAAAGATGTCTTCTTCGGAAAATATTATACCTATGTCAGAGATAAAGAGACCAGATTTAGCTGAGACAGATTGAGAATAGGAGAATGTTTCACGAGCTTTTCTATAAAGTCCGTATTTTAAAAACATCTTTCCTTCTTGAATTATGCATGCAGTATCTTGTATTTGGCAGAGATATATTGAACCTATATCTGATGTGTATTCCAATATTGCAAGTTCAAGGACCTTGGGAATATATCCAGTTGCAGAAACTGAAAGAAGGAAATCCTCTCCTTGCGGAACTATGAGGACAATTTCCGTAGTTTTTAGATTGTAAGATGAAAATATTTTGCCTTCTGATATAAGATCAACTTGTATTTTATCTGGTGGATTCTCGTTTGTCAAAATTGACCCAATAAGATAAGATGCAGGTTTGAGTTCTATTTCAAAAAAGCCTGTTCTCTGGGTATCTATATAGTATGGATACCATCCGGCTTTTGAAAAATATATCATTTTTGAGTAGGTTGGTATCTGTATGGAGAATCTGGGTGAAGATTTTTCAATTATGTTTGTTCCTTCTACCCATATGAGAACATTTGGTTCATTTGTTTGAGTTTTTGCAGAACCTTCAATGCTTATCATAGGAATATCTTTTTTAATCATGCCTCTTTCTACTGTTGTATCACTGAATAATAATTCGTTTTCAAGGACATACTTATCACCGATGATTATGTTGTATATGCCGGAGGGGATTTTTTCAGATTTCCCTGGATCAACTTTTTTGGAGAAATCCGAATAAGATTTTAAGATAGCTGTTTCATCTGAAAGATTAGTGATATACACATATTCTTGGAGTTCTTTAAATTTCAGGGACTTGAGGTCTATAAAGGAAAATTCTTCTATATCATTTATGTTAATTTCAGTATAAAGTTTTCCGGCAAGTATCATGGCTTTTGTTGCTCCTTTTGGATAGATGAAAATTACCTTACCATCTGAAAGAGTAGGAGATATAAATTGAGTTGAAGGTATGAATATAAATATGTTGTCTTGTATAAGAAAGGGCTCAAAATTTTTAAAATAGAAAACTAATTTTTTGTTTTTCTCAAGTGAAGCGTTAATTTTTTTCTCGTCGCCGACTGTAAGAAGAAGAGATTTATCTTCAGATTCAAAAATAATTTCATCTCCCTTCTGTGCTTGTATAGAAAACCTTCCCTGTGTATCTGATTTTGTTCTGATCTTTTTTGTTATGTTTGTTATGTATGCCAAGCTTACTGGTTTTCCTTCATAGTTTATTATCCCTTCCATCTCTTCCGATACCGTAAATTTATACTTTCTGCCACAGTTTAGAAGAAGAACGAGGAACAAGCTAATGGAAATCTTGAAGAAGATCATATTTATTTAGTAAATTTAATTTAGATAATCTTTCAGATTTTTTCATGATTGTTTTATACATTCTATTTTTTAATAGATATGGCAGTAAAGGGAGGGATAAAGTTCTTAAGAAAGAGAGTAAGATCTGTCCAGAATTTGAGGAAGGTTACAAGGGCGATGAAATCTGTTTCGTCTGTTAGACTTAGAAAATCACAACCTGTTTTGTATAACTCGTTAAGCTTTATTGAAGATATGGAGAGAATATTGAAGATTTATCAGGGCAACGATGTTTCTTATGAGTATGAAAGATCTTTTTCTTTGGGATCTGGAGTTAATAAGAAACTATATATAATTTTGGGATCGGATAAGGGGCTTTGTGGTTCATTTAACTCAAACATAATAAAATTTACACAAGGGAAAAATATAGACGGAGAGATTTGGGTTTTTGGTAAGAGGCTTACAAGGTTCTTCTCAAAAAAATTCAATATACAACCCTATGATGATTTCTGGTATGATTTTTCTTATGAGAAGTTTGAGAATATATATGAGAGAATTCAAGAAAAGATATTTTCTGGCGAAGTATCGGAAATTTTCTGTATATATACACTTTTCAAGAGTGTCGGGACACAAACTCCTTCTATTGAGAGAATTTTTCCTGTTTCTGTTCATCTCCCATGGGGTGTAAAACAAATAATTGAACCATCTTTTGAGGATTTTTCTAAACATTTTATCATCTCGTATGTTAAAGCAAGGCTGTTTTTCTGCTTCCAATCTTCTATAACTTCTGAACATGCTGCAAGGATGAGAGCTATGGATATGGCTACTCAAAATGCTCAAAGAGTTCAAAAACAGCTCATATTGCAGATGAACAAAGCTCGACAAGAAGCTATAACCAAAGAACTTATAGATATAGTTTCAGGAAAGAATGCTATAGAATCTCAACAGATATAGACCTTTTATTGCTCTGTTGAGAATTTTAATCAGTTTTCTTTTATGTAGATTGTTAAAACCTGTAAATATGTATTATATCTATCATTGATTCTTATCTGCATTTCAGATGGTTAAAATTTCTTAATCACGATGCAGTAAGATCTTATAATATCTTTAAGTAATATTTAAATCGTAATTGATCAACATTTTTAGAAGAAATAATTAAATATTCGGTGAGTTTTATTTTTCAGTTCACCCTGTGTAAATTTTTCCAGTAAATGCATACTGTAAAGGAAATAATGGACGAGTGTTGGGAATGGATACTTAAAGAAAATCCTATATATGCTACATTTTTGGGAGACGAAAGATATGATGATAAGATTCCAGATATATCAAGGGATAGCAAACAAAGAAGGAAAAATTATCTTCTCGACATTAAAAGTAAGATATCAAACACAATCATCGGGAATGAGAAAGAAGAAATAGACCTCAAAGTTCTGAAATGGTTTATAGATGATTCAATTGATGAAATAGATCAAGATCTTGAAGACTTCAGTATAGATCATATGAATGGATATCATCTTCTACCTTTTGACCTTACCAATTTTCAGAGAGTCGATACTCAGGAAAGGATGGAGAAGTTTATCAATCGTCTCGAGAAGTTCCCAGATCTTATGGAACAGCATATAGAAAATTTGAGAATTGGGGAGAGTAGGGGTAGGGTTCAGTTTTATATACAGATAAAAAGATGTATGGAACAGCTTGAGAATATACTCAAGAAAGGCTTTCAAGAAACCCCACTCTGTGAAATCTTGAAGCAGTATCAGGACAAAGACAAACAAAAATATGAGAAGAATCTGGAGGAAGTCTATAATTCTCGTATAAAAAAATCTCTTGATAGATTTTATGAATATTTGAAGGGTTACAAACCTCGCGAGAAAGCCGGAATATGTAGTATTCCAGATGGTGAGAAAAATTACAGATATCTTGTGAGGCATCATACAACACTTGATATTGACCCAGAATCTATTCATAAAATGGGTTTTGAGGAGATAAAAAAGATTCACGAAGAGATAAAGGAAGTAGGTTTAAAATTAGGTATTAGTGCTTCTGATCCAATAGATGTTATTAGGAAAGTGAGAAGTGATAAGAGAAATTTCTTTTCATCAAGGGAAGAAATAGTTAATGCATATCGCGATATAACTGAGAAGATATATAGTAAGCTTCCTGAATTTTTTGGGGTTCTCCCAAAAGCTAAAGTTATAGTAAAAGCTGTTGAGGACTACAGAGAGAAGGATTCCGTCGGTGCTTTTTATTATAGACCTTCTCATGATGGTTCAAGACCTGGTATTTTCTATATAAACACATATGAGCCCGAAGAGAGACCAAGGTATGAACTGGTTGCTTTGGCTGTTCATGAAGCTGTCCCAGGGCATCATCTTCAGATATCTATAGCGCAGGAAATAGACCTTCATCCCTTCAGAAGACACATAGATTGGGATGCTTTTACCGAGGGTTGGGGATTATACGCTGAGAGACTTGGCGAGGAGATGGGACTTTATGGAGATCCTATATACAGGTTCGGTATGCTCATAATGCAGGTATGGAGAGCTGTGAGGCTTGTAGTTGATACTGGAATCCACTTTTTTGGATGGACAAGAGAGAAAGCTATTGATTTTTTTCTTCTGAATACAGGACTTCAGGATATAGAAGTTATAAATGAGGTAGATAGATACATCACCTGGCCAGCGCAGGCTTTGTCTTACTACATAGGTATGAAGAAAATAATGGAGCTCAAGCAGAAATTTTTGAAAAAGGGGTCAATAAAGGATTTCCACGACCTTATACTGTCTCAGGGTGGAGCTCCTTTATATATAATTGAGGAGTTCATTTTGCAGCATTTGAAGTGATTGAATTCATGGTTATTTTTATCGGTGGAGATGATTACATTAGGTAGGATTTAGACAAATCTAAAAGTTGCGCTAATCTATTTTTAGAAATTTTTAGATAAGGCTGTGTCAAAGTTGTCTTACGATTGTTCTGCTTTAGAGTTTGATTTACTTCATAGGAAATAACAAATTTATTTCAAATTTTCTTTGAGCCTTGATAACTCACTTTCTATTGATGAGAGCTTTTCCGCTCTGTTATCTACATCTATTAATTCTTTTTGAAGTATATGTTTTGCCATAAGGAGTGCAGCGACTTTTTGCCCCATTGGTCCCCAGTGGCTATCATACATCCAGTACAGATCTTTTCTGCCATCAAGAATGTGTCTTTCCTGCTTTGCATATTCTCTAAAATGAGGAGTAAGATCAAAGCAATCTAAATTTTCTTTTTTGCAGAAATCTAAAATTCTTTTCCTTGGATAATCAAAATCATATTTGTATTCTGAAAGGATATTTTTAGGTCTGCGGAATGCATAGATATTTTCCTTTAATGGGATTAAGATAAGGAGGAATTTGGAATTGTGTTCTTCTGCGAGGGATTTTAAACTTTTTATATTAGTGAGATGTTTTTCCCATGCGACCTTAAGCCAAGGGAGTTCTTCCTCAGGAATGAAGGGAACTCTAATAATATCAGGAGAAGTGCGCCTATCAACGAGACCAAGTTTGTATAAAATTCCTCTTAACAAATCAGATTCCTTTGGAATCCCGTATATGGCGGAATGAGTCCTGAGGCACATTTTTATCTGAATTCCTATTCATTTAGGATTCAGGGCTATTTCCATTTGTTTTCTCAATTCATCCTCTGTATAGGTGTGGATTTCACCTCTTTTTATATCCCATAAAATTTTGTATGCGACGACGTATCCATCTAAAACTGTGTAGTTAGGATAAAGAAGATCGCCTTCGAGATCGTTTGCTTCACAGTACCCAACTATGATCAATCCTGGTTTGGTGTTAATTTTCTTTAGAATTTTTTTAGCTTTGTTGTATTCTTGCCTTGTTCCATAACCTCCCGCACCACACTTTAGTACTCTTATGCCTATCAGTTTTTCAAGGTTGACACTAAAGCTCTCCTCAAATAAGGCTAAATTTCCATGTATGAAGCTATCACCCTATGAGGAGTATTGGTTCAGTTTCGCCTTTATATGGTATGTCTCTACATCCAAGTTCATTAGAGAAAAGATCAAAGTAGGTTGCATCACTCTGGTAGTGTATTAGTATCTTGGGTATATTGATTCCTATGTCATATCCAGATTCATCATCTGGTATGTAGTATCCATTCTCTTTTTTTACTTCTTCGCGGTTTCCTACTGGCGGGGCTATAAGATATTTGTAGGGTGTCATTCTTAGGATTATTTCCATCAGAATTATAGCAGACATTACACCGCTTATAACCAGAAATGATTTTAGTAAAATTCTCTTTAAGATCTTCATATTTTACCTTTTTATTTTTATTATTGAAAAAATTTAGGCAATTTTTTGGAAAAATTTCAGATTTGCGAGAGATTGAGATTTGTGTATAAAAGTGGAGCAGGTATAAGGCAATCACTTTATTTTTGTTCTGAAGTTTTTGCTATTGTATCAACATTTTTTATTTCCTTTCTTTTGATGCTTATATTTTTTAGTTAGGTAGTGGAGGTTATAAGAAATTGAGAGGGGAGAAAAACAGGAGGAGAAACAAGGAGGACAGACTTTCAAGGATAGAAAAATTACTGGAGCACTTGATTGAAAGACAGAAGAAAACCGATGAACAGATAAGGGAAACTGCCAGAAGAATAAGGCAACTTGGGGAGGAAACTGATAGAA
>CAZRNR010000003.1:0-55955 GCA_964601505.1 uncultured bacterium
TTCTATCTTTCTTTTGCTTATTTTTCTTTCAATGATTATCTATGGAATTAAACAGATGGGTGTAGATTTACCAACCTGTATAGCGAATGTTCAACCTTATGAGCAAGGAAAGGTTGTCAAGATATCAGATAACGAGTATGAGATATATTATGTTGCTCGCATGTGGTTTTTTGATCCTCAGAATGTAGAAATTCCAGTGGGTTCTAAAGTCAGAATATATCTTACAAGTTTGGATGTAACACATGGTTTTCATATATGGGGTACTAATGTGAATCTTATGGCTATACCTAAAGCTGTAAATTACTACGAGATTAATTTTGATAAAGAAGGAGAATATGTGATAAGTTGTCATGAGTATTGCGGTGTTGCTCATCAAAATATGATAGGCAAAATAATAGTCAAAAGTGATTTGCAGTATAGTGAAAAAGATTTTTTTGTCCAAATAAAATAAGGGGGTAGCTTTTATGCTTGAACAAAATAAGCAAGAAGAAAAAATGAAATTGGAGGGTTGGTTCAAATTCATTAATCTTTTTGAGATAGTTTTCCCAACTATTCTTCTTGTTCTGGGGATATACCACGGTTTTATTCAAACACTTTACAGATCGGGGGTTTTGAAGACCACATCATTTTTGGGGTTGTCATACTATCAGGGTTTGACGTTACACGGTGTTATAAATGCAATAGTATATACGACATTTTTTATTGTTGCGTTTTCTAATCTTGTTATGTTTTATTATACGAAAATCCAGCTATCAAAATTCCTGACATATGTTTCTTTCTTTCTCATGGTATCTGGAACATTATTGGCTGCTGTACCTATGCTTATCGGGAAAGCGAATGTTCTTTATACTTTCTATCCGCCGCTTAAGGCTCATCCTCTTTTTTACATAGGTGCTACTTTAATTGTAGTTGGAACATGGGCTTCTTTTTTGAGTTATATCATAGTTTATCTGAAATGGAAGAAACAGAATCCAGATAAGAGTGCTCCACTTGCTGTGATAGGAGTAATGGCAACATTCATAATTTGGTTTGTTGCTACTTTGCCTTTAGCTTATGCTGTTTTGTTTATGTTGATTCCCTGGTCATTGGGAATAGTTAAAGAGATAAACATAATGGTTGAAAGAACTTTATTTTGGTTCTTTGGGCATCCTCTTGTCTATTTCTGGCTTCTCCCTTCATATATTATGTTGTATGTTATGTTACCAAAATTGGCGGGAGGGAAATTATTCTCCGAGAAGTTCGGGCGCCTTGTCTTTATGCTATTTATAGTCTTCTCAATACCTGTTGGAGTTCATCACCAGTATTCTGAACCGGCAATTAAAACAAGTATGAAGTTTCTACACGCGGTCCTGACATTTGCTGTCGCTATACCCAGTTTCATGACAGCCTTTAATGTCGCAGCTTCGCTAGAGTATGCAGGTAGAAGTAATGGTGGTAATGGTATTTTTGGCTGGTGGAAGAAACTCCCATATTTTGATGCTAACAAATACCTTTTCGCATATCTCTTTGGAGGACTTATGCTTTTCTTCATCGGGGGGATTACAGGAATAGTTAATGCTTCTTACAACCTAAATTCTGTTGTTCATAACACTGCATGGATACCGGGGCACTTTCATACCACAGTTGGAGGACTTGTTTTCTTATCATTCCTAGGAATGTCTTTATACATTGTAGAAAAACTCTCGGGAAAGAATATAAGATTTCAGAAGCTGAATATTCTTATCCCATATCTTTGGTTCGTTGGGGTTATTATGTTGAGTTTAGGTATGTCTATCCCAGGAATTCAGGGGATGCCAAGAAGGACAAATATAGGTCTTACTTATCTCAATCCACAATCTGAATTCTTCAGACCAGATTGGGTTTTCTGGTCATATTTATCTATTCTTGGAGGTTCTATAATGTTTTTATCTATGATATTTTACTTTATCATTTTTTTCTCAACCCTTCTTTCAAGAAGGTCGGAACAGGAATTTTTATACTTTCCAACTTCCTTGGCGCTTGATAATCCGGGAAAATCTTTCTCCTCGTTCAAACCTTGGTTAGCTATTTTACTTGTACTTATACTTGTTGCATATATTCCAACTTTCTATGATATTTCAAAAGCTACATTCGGTGGATCCTTACCTTATGTCCCTGAATTACCTCTCCCAGTATCAAAGTAATGTATCTTTTTATTTTATTCTGTTTTATAAACGGTAAAACTATACTTTCTAAATGATCCTCAGAGCTAAAGGGAGTTTTGTTTTGATTTTCTTTCTTTCTCTATTTTTAGTTGAAAATATTTCTTTCTCACAAATACAGGGACCAAATGAGACGAAAGTTATAGGAAAGAAAGTTAAAGATGCTACATTCTTTGATCATGAAGGTAAAAAATTTAATTTCTATTCTCTTTTTGATTCAAATTCTGTGATTATCATTAGTCCTATTTATACTAAATGTCCTCATACTTGTCCTCTTATAACAAGTAGTCTGAAAAAATCCATAGAAAAAATTTATTCAAAGGGTTTGACAAATTTTAAAGTCGTCTCAATCTCTTTTGATGACACCGATACTCCGGATGACCTAAAAAAGTATATTCAAAAGTTTGATCTTGAAGATCTTGTTGAAAAAGGAGTGTGGATTATCTGTAGTGCTGACCAAGATAATCTCAAATCTTTTTTTAAGTCCTTTGATTTCGTTTATATAAAGCATGAAAATGGATTGTTTGATCATCCAAACCTTATTGCTTTTTTATCTCCAGACGGTAGATTATATAAGTTTATTTACGGTTTCTCATACGAGGAGGAAGATATCACAAATGCTATTTTAGGTTCAAGAAATCCGAAGATATCAAGACAGAAATTTTCAAGATTTGTTTTCTTCATTGGAGTTGTTGGATTCTTGGCGGTATCAATTTATCTTATTTTCAGAACTTCAAAACGTGTTTCATAACAAATTTTTGTAATCACCCTTGAAATTAAATATCAACACTGCGTTTTGAACTTACAGTATATTTTTTAATTGTCTATTTTTCTATATTCATTTATGTCTTATTCCTCTGTTGCAATCATAGTCAAAATACTGATTTATGTATTTTACTTTTCATATTACTTTACTTTTAATAACACACTATTGACTTTTTGGTTTATGTATGCAACAAAGAAAATGTTTTAATTATTATACCCTTTATTTTTAGTTCAGATTTCTCATCTGTTATGAGTTCAAGTTTTAAAATGTTAAAATTTTAAAATACCGTCGTTGGAACCTGGGATAAGAAAGTAGTTAAATGGTAAAATGTTTGTGATGTTTTCTATTCTGCTTTTAAATTTTTTCAAAAGACTCTTACCTTTACGCCTTTATCAAGAACCTGCTGAAGTTTTTCCAGTGTTGAGTTAGTTTGTGTTACGAGTTTTTGGAATTCGGGAATCATATTTGTAGCGAAGCTGCTTATTTTAAGCACGCTTTCCAATACTTGAGGTAGCAAAGCGGTTGAATAGGTTAAATTATCTTGGTAAGTAATTACCGTAGATAAGATCGCATTCCCATCCTGCAAAGTCTTTGATAAGCTGTTCATGAGCATGTTTAGATTATCTATGAGTTTGGGAAGTTCAGATATGGATTTGTTTATCTCGTTGGAGTTTTCTGAAAAGACTCTAACTATTTTTGCTATGTCATCTGATGATTTGTAAAATCTAACCGTCAGTTCCTTTAGCTCAGGTGTTATTTCATTTATGTTACTTATCATCTCACTTGTGTTTTTTATTAATGGTTCAGTTGTTCTTACAAATTCTGTTAGTGTTCCTGTCATTTCTTTTATCATATCTGGATTAAGGCTATCTATGATTGGTTTCATTGCTAATATGAGTTCATCTGGTTCAAACAGCGTTCTTGACCTTGTGATCTTGAATCCTTCTGGTGCTTCTTCTATGCTACCTTCTCCCGTTGGTGCAAGCTCTATATATTTTTCTCCAAGTAGGCTTTTCATTCTTATCTGAGCCTCAAAATCCTTTCTTATTGGGACTCCTTCTTTAACTTTTATTTCAGCTTCAACTTTTATCTCGTTTCCTTCAATGATTATCTTCATCTTGTCAACGAAACCTATTTTTAGTCCACCAAGTCTTACATCTGATTTTTCCGCCAGACCCTTTGTGTTGTTAAATACAATGTAATATGTTCTAAATTTTCCAACTCCTATCTTCCCTATCTTTATAAGTAGGTAAATGAATGCTATGGCAGATATTATACTTATAATCAAAAGGTATATCAGGTCTTTTTTCCTTCCCATAATTACATTTTACTCCTTTCGCACTATGTTTTTTCTGAAAAATTGATATTTTTTTGATTTTCTTTTTAACTATAAGAACCTATGTCTAAGATTGGTAGGATACCAGTTCAGATACCCAAAGGCGTTTCGGTAAGATATGAAGGGGGAAAAATTTTTGTCAAGGGACAGAAAGGTGAGCTTTCTATGAATATAAATCCCCCAATAGATTTAAAGATTGAGAATGATAAGATACTTGTTATCAATCTGAAGCCCGATGACAGAAGGGCAAAGGCTTTACATGGCACAACCCGTGCTCTTATTAACAATATGATTAAGGGTGTTGTTGATGGTTATAAAATTGAACTTGATATAGCTGGAATAGGTTATAGAGCAGATATGCAAGGTGATACTCTTGTTTTAAAAGTTGGTTATTCGCACTTGGTTAATTTTAAACCTCCTGAAGGTGTGAAAGTCGGAATAAGAAGTCCGGTTCGTGTTTTTGTCGAAGGAATAGATAAACAGCTTGTCGGTCAGGTTGCAGCTAATATAAGAGCAATAAAGCCTCCTGATTCTTATAAGGGAGCAGGAATAAAATATGAAGATGAAGTTCTTAACCTCAAACCAGGAAAAGCAAAAGGTAAGAAAAAGTGATAATCAGAGCGATCACGCTGCCTTTCCCTAAGATTAAATGCGTAACTATCAACTAAATTTTGGAAAATCGATTCTGAAACAATCGGAAACTTATAATAAAAGACTGTAAAAAAGGAGGATTACATATGGTCTCTGAGCTTTTGGAAAGAGATAAGAGAAGACAAAGAAGAGTTCTGCATAACAGAAGAAAAATTTTTGGTACATCTGAAAAACCAAGGCTTTGTGTTTTCGTTTCAGGGAAGCATTTTTATGCTCAAGCAATAGATGATACAAAAGGACATACCATATGTGCGGCTTCTACTTTGGAACTTAAGGATAAAATCAAAAAAACATGGAACACCGAAGCAGCTAAGGAAGTTGGTAAAATTTTTGCTCAAAGATTGATTGCGAAAGGAATAAATAAAGTAGTGTTTGATAGAAGATTTCGCAAATATCACGGAAAGATAAAATCTTTTGCAGATGCAGTTAGGGAAGGAGGTGTTATTTTCTGATGGGAAAGTGGGGAAAAAATGGAAGAATGTATGTTGGGAATTCTTATAAATACCTTGAAAAATATATCCCAACTCAAGATGATGAAATTGTTGAAAAGGTTATAGAAACTGAGCGTGTAACACGTGTTACAAAGGGAGGTAAGAGATCTACATACCGAGCTTTCTGTATCGTTGGGAATCAAAAAGGAGCTGTTGGATATGGTATGGGAAAAGCTCCTGAGCCTGTGGATGCGATAAGAAAAGCTATAAATAGAGCTAAAAAGAATATGTATATAATCCCAATGGTTGGTGGAACTATACCTCATGAAGCTATAGGGCGTTTTTCAACATCTCGTATCATAATAAAGCCTGCCGCTCCGGGAACGGGAATAATCGCTGGTGGAGTCGCAAGAGCTCTCCTATCTGCTGGTGGAATTAAGGATATACTTACAAAATCAATCGGTGGTAATAATCCAATAAATGTGGTTAATGCTATGTTTGATGCATTTTCAAAACTGCGAACGCTTTCCTTTCAAGCAAAACTTAGAGGGAAAAAGTTAAAAGACCTTTTATCTCCCTCATCCTCATCATGAATAATGATAATCTTCCTGACAGGGCTTCCAGGAGTCGGAAAATCTACAGTAGGAAGGAAGCTCGCTGAAAAACTTAATTCTGATTTCTTTGAGACTGATAAAATTATAGAAAAGAAAACGGGAAAAACCATAAAAGATCTTTTCGATATCGGGGAAAAATATTTCAGGTTTGTAGAATCTCAAGTCATATCCGAGGTTATAGGTAATTCTCAAAATAGTGTTGTCTCACTTGGTGGAGGAGCTATTTTGGCCAGAGAAAATCTGCATGCTATAAGAAATAAAGGTGTGATTATCAATCTTACCTGTAGCATAGATAAGATTCTTGAACGCATTGCTAATGATGATTCAAGACCTCTATTGCATGGTGATAAAAGAGAAAAAATACACTCTTTGTATATAGAAAGAGAAAAATTTTATAGAATATGCGATTTTTCAGTGGATACATCTGACCTTTCACCAGACGAAGTTGTCCAAAAAATATTGGTTTTCCTTTCTGAGTTGAATAAAATCCGTGTGATCAGAGTTAATTTGTATGATAGATCCTATGATATACTGGTAGGATCAAAGATACCAAAAATACATATTATTAACAGAATAAAAAGAAATTTTCCGGACATTAGAAAAGTTGCCTTGATTACCTCTCCTCCTTTAAAGTATGTAGAACTTGATGGTTTCTCACCATATTTTTATATAAAGTCAATCTTTGAGGAAATAGCGGAAATTTTTGAGATAGATCTTCCCCCAGGCGAGCATATCAAAGACATTTTGTATGCGATATATCTTTGGAATAAATTCACCGATATTGGACTTAAAAAGAGTGACCTTATTGCTGTAATCGGTGGGGGAGTTTTAGGAGATCTTACTGGTTTTGTCGCTTCTTCCTATCTCCGGGGAGTAAGATATATCATCTTCCCTACTACATTGCTCTCTCAAGTTGATTCATCAATAGGAGGAAAAACCGGTGTTAATACTGATAAGGCTAAAAATATGATAGGAACAATTTATCAACCTTTCTTAACCGTAAGTGATATAAGTTTCATAAAATCCTTATCAAAAGATGATTTCCTATCGGGGATTGGGGAAGTTATAAAGTATGCTGTATCTTGTGATAAAAATCTTTTTGATTTGATTTATGACAACGGTAAAGAGATAATTAATATGAATGAAGATCTACTTAAACAAATTATTTCAATATGCGCGAAAATTAAAGCAGATATAGTCTCATCTGATGAAAATGAAGAGAAGGGATTAAGGTTTGTTCTGAATTTCGGACATACCATAGGACATGCCATAGAAGCCTCAAACGATTTTAGAATTCCCCATGGCTTTGCAGTTGCAACAGGTTCATTGATTGAAACGAAAATTTCGGATAAAATCATGGGAAAAAATCTATACCCTAAAGTTTTTGAGCTTGTAAAATCTTTCGGCTTTGATTGCGACTTTAAGATTTCAGATAAAAACAAATTCATCTCATCTTTAATGCTTGATAAGAAAACCAGAGCAGATTATATAAATCTGGTGCTTTTAGAAGACATAGGAAAAAGCAGGGTTGAGAAGATAAAGATCAATGATTTCGTATCAGTTGTCAATGACTTAATGAAATAGACCAAGTTTTTAAAATTATCTTTAAATTACGCATGGCTGTTCAGGAAATAACTGATGCAACTGATATAACTCAGATAAAGAGAGATGAGAAAGAAAGCGATAGGGTAGGAGTTCTTGTTGTGGAGAAACCATATGAGCTTTTGGGGAAGGAATTTGTTACGGAATCAATTGGTATAATAGGTAGATCATCAAGTGCGACAATAGTTATTCCAGAAAAAAGTGTTTCAAGAAAACACGCATTCTTTGAATTTGACCCGCAGAACAGAAGAATTTACATAAAGGATCTTAACTCGACCAATTCTACTTTTGTCAATGGGAAAAAAATAACAAGCTGTTATGTGAATCCGGGAGATAAGATTGGTTTGGGGAAAGTTATCTTAAGATTTGAAGTCAGAACGCGCTTGGAACAGCTTACAAGAGAAAAAATAGAGAAACAGGCTTTATATGATTCTCTTACAGGTCTTTTCAACAGATCTGCCTTTGAACAGGAAATTAATAAGCTTATCTTAAATAATGAAAACTTCTGCCTTGTTTTAATAGATATTGATAATTTCAAGAATATAAATGACACTCTTGGCCACCAAAAAGGTGACGAAATATTAAAAAGATTCTCTTACGCTCTTAAAAGTTCAATAAGAGAATCAGATATTGCAGCAAGATATGGTGGGGATGAGATAGTTCTTGTTTTGAAAAAGATAAATTCAGAGATAGCATTGGATGTAATAAATAGAATTAAAGAAAACATTAAAAAAAGTCTTGGACAGAATATAGGCTTTTCATATGGCATAGCTGAATTTCCTAAAGATTCTGAATCAATTGAGGAGATTATCAAAAAAGCTGACTTGAAGCTTTATGAAGATAAAAGGAAGAAGAAGGCAAGATGAATATCAGCATCTTCCGAATTTTCTCTCGAGTTCTTCTATATCAAGTTTTATAACTGCGGTTCTACCGTGTGGGCATTTTTGATTTGGATCAAAATCTTCAAGTATCTTCATTATGTCCCAAATTTCAAGTCGGTCTCCAGTCCTTATTACAGTCCTGCAACATATGTTCGCAAGAAATTTTTCAATTTTTCTTATCTCAAATCCATCTGCAAATTCCTCTAAAAACTCTCCCAGATCTACACCAGATAAGTAATACGGTATTGAAAATATCTTTACCTTTGATTCCTCTAAGATTGGGACCAGATGCAAACCTATTTTCTCAAAATCTTCTTTTCTATCTATTATCTTGAGTATTGTGCTTTTGGGAATGGATATCTCGTAAGGTATTGCAAATCTAAGGATTTCCCTTTTATCTATATTCAAGAACTTTTCCTTAAGTTCCCTGAAATATTTCCCCTCGTGATAGGCATGAAGATCTACAAAATATATCTCTCCTTCAAAATCTACCATAGCAAATATCCCTTTTAATATGGTTATCACTTTTACGGTCGGTTTTTTCGCTTTCGCCTCGTCTAATATTTTTAAACTCTCTTCTTTTTTTATTTCAAAAGGTTTTATTTCTGGCTCACTAAAAGTTTCTTGTTCAATATGTGGAATAATGGTTTGGGGAAATTTATGTCTTATCGCTTCTTCAATTGCAGTTATCACTATTTCCCTTATTTTTGCGGGAGCTCTCCATCTTATCTCTGTTTTGGTGGGATTAACATTTACATCATACATTTCTGGAGGAGTTGTTAGGAAGATTATATAATCGGAGTTTTTCAAAAAATTAAATTTTGATATAGCTGAAAATACAGTCTTATCTCTGACATATCTTTTGTTTACGAAAATCCATTTCCCAATCCCGCTCTTTTCTCTCCATATTATACCTTCAATGCTGATGTTTCCGACCTGGAACAAGATCTCTATAGTATCTTTTTTTGTATCTCCAAAGATTGTTTTTATTGTTTCCTCAAGTGATCTTTTAGGTTTTAAGTTTAAAAATACTTCCCCATCCTTCAAAAGCTTTAAACCTATATCTGGTAATGCCAAAGCGTATCTTGTCATGACATCTAATACATAAGAAAATTCAACTTGATCTGTTGATAGAAATTTTTTTCTTGCAGGTGTATTGAAGAAAAGATCTTTGACTATAACATGCGTACCGGGTTCCATATATATCTTTTTGATGTGTTTTATCTTCCCACCTTCTGCAAAAATTTCTACTCCTAGTTCATCTTGTTCCCTCCTTGTTCTTATTGTTGTTTTTGATACTAAAGAGATTGAGTGCAATGCTTCCCCTCTGAAACCAAATGTCGTGATTGAATTTAGATCTTCCTCTTTTGATATTTTGCTCGTTGCGTGTTTCTGAATAGATAAAGTTGCATCTTTTTCGGACATTCCTTCACCATTGTCAAATACAGAAATAAATTCTTTGCCTTTGATATTCACTTCTATCTCTGTTGCATTTGCATCTATTGAATTTTCTACAAGCTCTTTGACAACCGCTGATGGCCTATCTATTACCTCACCAGCAGCAATAAGAGAAGCAATCCTCTCTGGAAGAATTATTATTTTCTGTTCCATGCTTAACCAAAAATAATAAATTTTGATTTTCTTTAGATAATTTTTTAATAACTGTGGATAAAAATTCTAAAATCGTCGTTTTAGGTGTTAGTGGTCTTGTTGGAGGAGCTATAACCAGAAAGCTCATTGAAAAAGGATATACAAATATCATAGGTGTATATCACACAAGGAAACCTTTAATAGATGTAGAACTCATAAAGCTTGACGTCATGAGGCAACAGGAGACTGAAGATTTTTTCAGAGAAATAAAACCAGAATACGTTTTTTTAGCTGCTTCTAAGGTTGGGGGAATATATGCAAACAACACCTATAAAGCAGATTTCATATATCAAAATATTATTATTGCTGCTAATGTTATTCATTCTGCCTTTAAGTTTGGCGTCAAGAAGCTACTCAACCTTGGATCTTCCTGTATATATCCAAGAAATTCACCTCAACCTATGAAAGAAGAATATTTATTGACAGATACTCTTGAACCTACGAACGAACCTTATGCTATAGCTAAGATATCTGCAATAAAGATGTGTAGATACTACAATGAGCAGTACAAAACAAATTTCATATCTGCAATGCCTACTAATCTTTATGGCCCGGGAGATAATTTTGACCTTATGGATTCTCATGTTCTTGCTGCTTTGATAAGGAAGTTCCACCTTGGGAAGCTCCTGAGGAATAAAGACTGGGAAATGCTTTTTTTTGACTTGAAAAAAAGACCTTTGAAGGAATTAGACCACCGAAAAGCTACCAACGAAGAAATAGTTTCTGTATTGAGTAAATATGGTATAACTGCGGATGCTCTATATATATGGGGTAGTGGAGAAGTTTTCAGAGAATTCCTATATGTTGATGATCTTGCTGATGCTTGTGTTTTTCTTATGGAAAAGATAGATTCTGAAGCTATGCGAGAGATATCTCCAGATTATTTTGTTAATGTTGGGGTGGGGGAGGATATTAAGATCAATGATTTAGCTAATATAGTGAAGGAAACAATTGGTTTTGAAGGAGGAATTGAACACGATTTTTCAAAGCCAGATGGTGTTCCGAGAAAACTCCTTGATATAAGTAAAATTAGAGCACTGGGGTGGGAGCCAAAATTCAGGAACCTAAAGGAAGGGATAAGAAAGACTTATGAATGGTATTTACAAGACATTCTGAAGAGCTAAATATTTTACCTTCTGCTAATTCTGATTTTTTTCTTTTATATTTCTTTTTTGTTTGTTATTTGCATAGCCGAGGTGGCGGAATTGGCAGACGCGTAGGACTCAGGATCCTATGGGGGTTTCCCCGTGCGGGTTCAACTCCCGCCCTCGGCACTTCATCAACTTGCCAGAATTCAAAAAGTTCAGAAAAATCGCTCTGATCTGGTCTTTCTCTCATTTTCTACTTGCAACTTTGTTTATCCCACTTCACAAAACCTTATTACTCTTCTTCAATATTGTCTCGGATGTTTTAGGATTCCCCTTTGAGATGCTTCCATTGCCTTCAGAAAAATTCTGGTTTGCTTTCTCTCTTTCCGCTTTTTATACCGTCTCTTTCTCTGCCTTTTATGCATCTTTATCTCGTGAAAATGTTTTTGCCTGGGTGCCGATTATAGTTTCAAAATTCGTTTCATCCTCTATGCTTTTTTTCTTCTTCATCACAGATGTTAGAGCATTGGCTTATATTCTCGGAGCTTCATTTGAGTTTTCGCTTTTAATAATTTCAATCTACATCTGGAAAAAGTATAAAGATATCAATTCCTAGTATGCATATTCCTGTTTTAGCCAAAGAAGTCATAGAAATTTTGAATCCCAAAGAGGGAGATTTTGTCTTTGATCTCACTTTGGGAGCTGGTGGGCACTCTATAGAGTTTGCAAAAAAAATAGGTAAAAACGGAATACTTGTTGGAGTAGATATTGATGAAGATATGATTTCACTGGCTGAACAGAGATTGTTAAATTTAGATAAAGAATTTAGGCCAAAAATGCTACTTGTTCGTTCAAATTTTTCTCGTTTAGATGAAATAATTGAAGAGATAAAGCGGCAGGAGAGGATAGAAATTCTGCCGGACATATTCTTTGCTGATCTTGGAATATCTTCTTATCATTTTGAATGGTCTCATAAAGGTTTCTCTCTGAATAAGGCTGGTCCTCTTGATATGCGTCTTTCAAAAGATATAAAGCTCACTGCACAAGATGTAGTTATGAAATTCCCAAAAAAGAAATTGGAATATATATTTCGGGAATATGGAGAAGAAAGTTTCGCAAAAGATATAGCAGAAAAGATTATCAATGAGAGAAAGAAGAAAGAAATAAAAACAACCCTTGAACTTGCGGAATTAGTTAAGGATGTATATAGATCAAAAGGAGTTTTTCCAAAAATCCATCCCGCAACAAAGGTATTTATGGCTTTGCGTATATTCATAAACAATGAACTTGAGAACCTCGAAACTTTGCTTGAAAAAATACCTATGTATTCAAAAAGAGGGACACGTGTTGGGATAATTTCATTTCATTCTTTAGAAGACAGAATTGTAAAGCAGAAGTTCAAAGAATGGAATAAATCAGGTCTTGGTTTTTTATTGGTGAAAAATATTATTACTCCTTCGGAAGAGGAGATAATTATAAATCCACGTTCAAGAAGTGCTAAGTTTCGGGCTTTTTGTTTCAATTTGTCATAGATAAAAATTTTTTTAATGCTTCGTTTCGGAATTATGGTATTGAAAAAAGTGTTTCGTAAAGCTTGGCATGTATACGCATCGAAGCAGATTATCCTAGACACTTGTTTCCATTTTTTGAAGTTTTCTTTGTTATGTTAGTTGACAATCGAGAAAACTTTTAATTTATGATGACTTCAAGTTTTTTCAATCAATATGTGTATTATGATATAAATTTTGTTCAATTTCTCCGTTTAATAGTTTTAATTGAATGCTGTGGATTTTATTTCTGGATAGTAAAGATCATGTTTTTGCTTTTAATTTGAATTCTTTTATATTTTTGTATATTGGTCCGGAAGGTGTTAAGACACTCTCAAAAAGAATGAATTCATTAACAAAGAATTCTCCAAAGCTTATGTTCTCCTTCATAAGTTCCTTTATTTTTGCTGATGGATTCCCATTTTTTACTCTGCCAATGGTTATATGGGAAACAAAATTTTTTTCTTCTTCAAATTTTAGCTTTTTAAGGGCTCTGTCTAATATTTTCTTGAGTTCATATATTTCGCTTGAGATAGCTCCAATCCATATTACTCTTGGATAATCCACAGATGGAAATACTCCTATGTTTTTAACCTCTACTTTAAAGATGGAGAATGAGATTGAGCTTAAATCTTCAATTATTTCCTGTATCTTCTCTTCTTCTACTTCTCCTAAGAATTTTAGAGTTATATGTAGATTTTCTTGCTCTACGGTTTTTAAATTTGGTAATTTTGAAATACTTTTTTCTTTCAAGAATCTTATAATCTTTTCAGAAATTTCGTTTGGTATTTTTATTCCTATAAATGTTCTTGGCATATTTTCTTTATTAGGTCTTTTAACTTCACTATAGATCTTTTTCTATGAGATACTTTTGTTTTTTCTTCTATGGTCGCTTCTCCAAATGTCTTATTTATCTCGTGAGAGAAAAATATAGGGTCATATCCGAAACCTCCGTTTCCTCTAATGGTATTTGTTATTTCTCCCCATGTATATCCGAATTCGTAGAACCATGTTTTCTTAAACAGAATCATTGCACAAGATACATATCTTGCGCTTCTATTTGCCTTGTTATTCATAAGTTCAAGTATATGGATACACCTTTCTCTATCACTTGCTTCTGGTGCCGGAACAATGGAAGAATCTTTTCCGGGGTATCCTCCCAAAGCTGATATCTCAATACCTGAATCTTCTGAAATTATAGGTATGTCTTTGATTCTTTCTGACCACCAAAGAGCTTTTATGAGAGCGTTTTGTTCATATGTCTTTCCTGTTTCCGGAATCTTATGCTTTTCCTCTGGTATTACTATCTCTATTTTATGATTTATCTCCTCTGATATCTGGTTTAATATGAGCTTTATCTCTTCAATCTTTCCTCTATTTTGAGTTGCTAAAAATATTCTCATCTTTTTATTCAACAAAATAGTAAAATAAAAAACTAAAAGAATAAAAATTTAGCTTATCATTATGAATTTTGAAATTTCAAATCTTTTTTCTTTTGCAGGTGTGTTTATAATTCTTTTTTCTATCTTCATATCATTTTTTATTTCCCGAGAAGTAAAGACAAGTTTCTCATATTTAATTTCATTTCTGATAATTCTGACCGGAATCTTTGTTGTTTTGAAAGATGAGAGGAAAACTTTAATAAACCAACTTGAAGCATCTGGAGATATTAATTCTCTCTACAAACTTGCAAGCATTTATCAAAGTGAGGAAAATGTTCCAGAACTTATAAGAGTATATACCAGGATAATAGAAAAGAATCCTGAAGATGAAACAGCGCTTTTGAATCTATCTGTTCTTATGATTCATACCGGGAATAAAGAAATAGGTCTTCAGTTAGCGAAAAAGGTCATAAGTATAAATCCAGAAAATAAGCGAGCAAAGGAGATAATAGAAATTCTTATGGATTCCAAGATTAAGCAAAAGGGTGATTCTGAAAGATGAATCAAGTATTTTTTAATCTGTGTATATATATTTTAGACAGATGAGAATAGGATTAATAGGGGGAACTTTTGATCCTCCTCACATTGCTCATCTTATTGGGGCAAGGCGAGCTTTAGAACAGCTTAATCTTGATTGTGTTATTTTTGTCCCAAACAATATACCTCCTCATAAACCACCTGCTGAAGCCGGACAAATTGATAGGTTAGAAATGGTAAAACTCGCAATTGAAGGAGAAAAAGGATTTGAGGTTTCTGATTTTGAAATAAAATCTGGAGGAATTTCCTATACATTTCGCACAGTTGAATACTTTCACAGTCAGGTGTCTGAGATATACTTACTTTTGGGAGAGGATTCTTTGAAAAGTTTCCATAAATGGAAGAACTATGAAAGAATTTTACAACTGGCGCATTTAGCCTGGTTTCCACGAGCGGGCAAAGAAATTCATGAAGTATCTCCAGAAATTTTAAGTAGAGCCATCAAGATCGATTCAGAAATCATTCATATATCTTCAACAAAAATAAGGGAGCTTATAAAAAAGGGTTTTTCTATAAAGTGGCTTGTTCCTGATAAGGTGATTGAGTATATTTATGATAAAAAATTGTATTTTTGAGTCTGTTGATATATGAAAATATTTATAACCGGTGGAGTAGGGAGCGGTAAAAGTTCCTTTGCTCTTAGCATTGCCGATAAACTTTCTTCTGAAAGAAAGACTAAAAATAAGATCTTCCTCGCTACTGCTATACCTGGGGATGATGAGATATCGGAAAAAATAAAAAAGCATAGATTCCAGAGGGGAGATGATTGGATTACCATTGAAGAGCCATACGATATAGCAGGGCATATCAATAATCAATATGATGTTATTCTTCTTGACTGTATTACAATGTGGGTGACAAATTTATTCTTTAGATACTTTAAGGAACCAGAAAGGATTGAATTAATTAAAAACTCATTTATCAGGAGTCTTTTGGAATTTCAAAATCTGATAATCATAGTATCTAACGAGACTGGCTTTGGTATTATTTCTGATAAAAAAGAGATAAGGCATTGGAGTAATCTCCTTTCTGAAGTTAATAGAAGGATTGCTGAGATTTCAGATCAGGTTTATCTTGTTGTTTCTGGAATACCTATAAAGATAAAGGGATGATTAGTTATTTATATTTCACATTTTCGTTATTTATTTTAAACTTTCTTTTCGTCTGAATAATATTAATCCAAATGAAGAAAAAAGGATATAAAAGAATAAGTAGATTATCAAGGGCTGAGAGGATTTTGAAACTTCTCAAGAAGGCGAAGAAGATGGATATAGACCCATCAAGTGGTAAGCTTTTTGCCTATGTGTACGAGACAGGCGATTCTGGTTTGAGGAAGATAACGAAAGAGGCAAATAATATGTTTTATGAATCAAACTATCTTGATTTTACGGTTTTCAGAAGTGCTATCTTCTTTGAGAAAGAGATACTAAAGTTTGTTAAAGAAATTTTAAATGCTCCGGAAGATTCTGTTGGAACTTTTACCTTTGGTGGGACAGAGAGCATAATGTTAGCTGTTAAAGCTGCCAGAGATAAGTTTTTTTCTCTTGGTAAAACCGGAAAACCAGAGCTTATTGTACCAATTACGATACATCCGGCATTTTTAAAATCTGCTGATTATCTTGGTTTAGATGTAAAAAGAGTACCTGTTGATTCTAACGGTAGAGTTTTGGTAGATGAATTGAAAAAAAGTATAACAGAGAGGACAGCTCTTGTAGCAGTTTCTGCTCCAAACTGGCCGTTTGGTGTAGTTGATCCTGTCGAGGATATTGCAGATATTACGCGTGAGTATAAAATTCCTCTTCACGTTGATGCTTGTCTTGGAGGTTTTGTCTTGCCTTTTTTTGAAAGGTTGGGTTTGCCTGTTCGGAAGTTTGATTTCAGAGTAAAAGGAGTGACATCTATTTCTGCGGATATACATAAGTATGGATATGCTCCAAAGGGTTCTTCTGTTGTTCTTTTCAGAGATAAGGAGTTGAAGAAATTTTCGATGTATGTTGATACATCTTCTTTGGGCTATGTATTGGTTAACCAGGTTGTTTTATCATCAAGACCTATTGGTCCTATTGCTTCTGCTTTTTCTACTTTGGAATATTTCGGTCAGGATGGATATATGGTTTTGGCGAAAAAAATACTGCAAGCGCGTGATAAAATTCTGGATGGTATGATCAAGCTTGGATTCTATTCTGTTTTTCCTGTTGAAAGTAATATATTGTGTCTTTCTTCTCGTGTTCATGACCTTATAAATTTCGTTTTGAATATGAAAGCTCTTGGCTGGCATTTTCATCTGCAGAAAGCGGAGAGACAATTGAACATTCCGCAGACTATTCATTTAGCTGTAAGTCCGATACATGTAAAGCGAGTTGAGGATTTTCTTTCTGATGCGAAAAAATCTTTGAAGATAAGATGGAACATAGATTTGCAGAGGGATTTGAACGATGTAATTTCTGGAATAATTTCAGGTAAGATTGATCCTGTTATAATACCTTTGCTTTTGGATTATTTACCCAGTGATTTAGCTGAAGATATGATAAAGGATACTGTGATAAGTTGGTTTAGTGGGTAGTGATTTTTGTGTGTTTTGTTTTTATACAAAAGTTTTTGTTTTTTTACACTTTTGTTTTTTTGCGGAGTATAATAAATAATTGCTGCCAGAAGTTCCGCCGTGAGGCGGGAATGGAAGGCCAAGTGGTGGAGAAATTTAGCAATTCAAGATTTAGTGATTCAAGCAAGGGCTGAGTGATAAATTTACGCCAAGTAGGGTTTGATCGTGGCTCAGGGCGAACCCTGGCGGTGCGCTTCACCCATGCAAGCCGAACGCTACAGGCCGGGCAACCGGTCTGTGGAGTGGCAAACGGCCGAGTAATGCATAGCTAACCTACCTTCCGCAATGGGATAACCTGGGGAAACTCGGGCTAATACCATATAATGCCATGTCTGGTATCAGACTTGGCCAAAGGGATAGGGGGAGTAATCCTCTTATCCGGCGGGAGATGGGGCTATGTCCTATCAGGTAGTTGGTGGGGTAATGGCCTACCAAGCCTATGACGGGTAGCTGGCCTGAGAGGGCGGTCAGCCGGACCGGCACTGCGACACGGGCCGGACTCCTACGGGAGGCAGCAGGGGGGAATCTTGGGCAATGGGTGAAAGCCTGACCCAGCGACACCGCGTGCGGGAAGAAGCCTCTCGGGGTGTAAACCGCTGTTGGGAGGGATAAAGGGGTAAAATCCCTGATAGTACCTCCAGAGAAAGGGACGGCTAACTCCGTGCCAGCAGCCGCGGTAATACGGAGGTCCCAAGGGTTGCCCGGAGTTACTGGGCGTAAAGGGTCCGTAGGCGGCCTGATAAGTCCTCTATGAAATCTGCCTGCTCAACGGGCAGAGGTTGGAGGAAACTGTTGGGCTCGAGACTGGCAGGGGGAGGCGGAATTCCCGGTGTAGCGGTGAAATGTGTAGATATCGGGAGGAACGCCGATGCCGAAGGGGGCCTCCTAGGCCAGTTCTGACGCTGAGGGACGAAAGCCGGGGGAGCAAACCGGATTAGAGACCCGGGTAGTCCCGGCTGTCAACGATGGGTGCTAGGTCTTGGGGTAAATCCTCGTGGCCGAAGCTAACGCGTTAAGCACCCCGCCTGGGGAGTACGTTCGCAAGAATGAAACTCAAACGAATTGACGGGGACCCGAACAAGCCGCGGTGCATTTGGTTTAATTCGATGCAGCGCGAAGAACCTTACCCGGGCTTGACATGGCAACTCAAGCCTGGCTGAAAGGCCATGGTGGATGTAGGGAAACCTACATCAGTTGCCACAGGTGCTGCATGGCTGTCGTCAGCTCGTGCCGTGAGGCGTCGGGTTAAGTCCCAGAACGAGCGCAACCCCTGCTCGCTGTTGCCACTCCCCGAAAGGGGAAGCACTCTGCGAGGACTGCCGGCGAAGAGTCGGAGGAAGGAGGGGACGACGTCAAGCCCGCATGGCCCTTATGCCCGGGGCTACACAAGTGCAACAATGGCCGGTACAAAGGGAAGCGAACCCGTGAGGGGGAGCAAATCCCAAAAAGCCGGTCCCAGTTCGGATTGGAGTCTGCAATTCGACTCCATGAAGTAGGAGTGGCTAGTAATCGCAGATCAGCTACGCTGCGGTGAATACGTTCCCGGGTCCTGTACACACCGCCCGTCACGCCATGGAAGTCATCTGCACAGGAAATCCCCAAAAGGGATGAATGTGTGGGTGATGACTGGGGCGAAGTCGTAACAAGGTACCCCTACCGGAAGGTGGGGGTGGATCACCTCCTTTTTCTTTTTTCACTCAGCCCTGGGCCCATAGCTCAGCTGGCAAGAGCGTACCCCTGATAAGGGTAAGGTCTCCGGTTCGAATCCGGATGGGCCCACACATGGGGACGTAGCTCAGTGGGAGAGCGCCCGGTTTGCACCCGGGAGGACACGGGTTCAAGTCCCGTCGTCTCCACCACTTGAACAATAGCTATGAAATTTGGGAAGGATGCAGGTTTATGGTAGAAAGGGTCTGGGGTGGATGCCTTGGCACCAGAAGGCGATGAAGGGCGTGGTAAGCTGCGATAAGCCCGGGGGAGGCGCAAACAGCCTGTGATCCCGGGATTCCCGAATGAGGAAACTCAATAGGGGTAAAGCCCCTATTATCCTAAAAAGGATGCGATACCCCCTGAAGTGAAACATCTCAGTAAGGGGAGGAAAAGAAATCAACCGAGATTCCCCAAGTAGCGGCGAGCGAAAGGGGAACAGCCTAAACCAGATAGGTGTAATAGCTCTCCGGCGTTGCCTATCTGGGGTTGTAGGATACACTTGGGGAAGGCGGAGAACTTCCCAGGGAGTTACAAAACTGAAGGATAGCTGAAGTGGTCTGGAAAGGCCCGCCATAGAAGGTGATAGCCCTGTAAGCGAAATCCTTCAGTCTCCCGGAAGTGTATTCCTGAGTACCACGGCCCACGTGAAAGGTCGTGGGAAGCTGGGGGGACTACCCTCCAAGGCTAAATACTATCTGGTGCCCGATAGCGAACCAGTACCGAGAGGGAAAGGTGAAAAGAACCCCGGAGAGGGGAGTGAAATAGAACCTGAAACCCCAGATCTACAGACTGCGGAAGGACTACCCCCGTTTGGGGAGGAGCGTCCGACCGCGTGCCTTTTGCGTAATGAGCCGGCGAGTTGCTCTCAGCGGTGGGTTAAGTCCCTCTGGGACGAAGCCATAGGGAAACCGAGTCCGAAAGGGCGTTAAAATCGCTGGGGGCAGACCCGAAACGTCACGATCTACCCATGCCCAGGATGAAGGATGGGTAAAACCATCTGGAGGTCCGAACGGGTCCGGGTTGAAAACCGGTCCGATGAGGTGTGGGTAGGAGTGAAAAGCTAATCGAGTGACGATATAGCTGGTTCCTCCCGAAATGCATCTAAGTGCAGCCTCGCGAAATGATCTAAGGCGGTAGAGCCACTTCTTTGGCTACCGGAGGGGAAACCTTCCGGAACCAAGGTAAACTCCGAATGCCTTAGGTCAGTAGCGGGAGTGAGTGGCCCGGGGATAAGCTCGGGTCGCAAGAGGGGAACAACCCAGACCCTCGGCTAAGGCCCCGAATTTTGGGCTAAGTGAAGAAGGATGTCTATTCGCTAAGACAGCTGGGATGTTGGCTTAGAAGCAGCCATCATTTAAAGAGTGCGTAACAGCTCACCGGCCGAGCGAATAGGCGCCGAAAATTTAACGGGACTCAAGCCCAAAGCCGAAGCCAGGGGCAGCTGTTAAAGCTGCGGTAGGGAGGCGTCCCAGGTGCGCTGAAGTCTGACCGAAAGGGCAGATGGAGTGCCTGGGAGTGAGAATGCCGGCACGAGTAACGAGAGGGAGGTGAAAATCCTCCCGCCCGAAAGCCCAAGGTTTCCTGCTCAACGCTAATCGGAGCAGGGTTAGCCGGAACCCTAAGGTGTAGCCGAAAGGCGTAGCCGATGGGAAAGTGGGTTAATACTCCCCGCCGCTGCAGGGCGCTAACAGTAATATTGACGGCACAGTAGGATGTAAGGAGTTGACGGCTTGCTCCTTGCTACCCGAAATGTGTCCAAGAAACAGATATTACTGTTGTCCTGTAGCGACCGTACCTCAAACCGACACAGGTGGGCTGGTAAGTAATTCACCAAGGGTAGCGGGTGAAACCCTCCTAAGGAACTCGGCAAATTTTCCCCGTAACTTCGGAAGAAGGGGTGCCCGTTCTGGCGCAAGCTAGAACGGGTCGCAGAGAAAAGGTGGTGCCGACTGTTTACTAAAAACACAGGTCTCTGCTAACCCGAAAGGGGAAGTATAGGGACTGAAGCCTGCCCGGTGCCCGAAGGTCAAGGTAAGGGGTTAGCCGCAAGGTGAGGCTCCAAGCCTAAGCCCGGGTAAACGGAGGCCGTAACTCTGACGGTCAAGGCTATAAAAAGGGCCGTCAATAAATCCGACTATATGCTGGGAAGCCCGAAAATCCTACCATACCGAGTAGGTGAAAATTGGTAGGATTGGGTTATCAGCAGGAAAGATTCTCCAAAAGGAGGTGCATCATGAGAGAAAAATACAAAAAATTCTTCCTTGCAGGATTTATAGAGGGTGAAGGGTCGCTTTGCATCTCTTTAAAGAAAAATGCAAGCTCAAAGTTTGGAATAAATGTGGATCCAGAATTTTTTATCTATCAACGCAAATCTGGAAGAGCACTTCTTGAAATGGCCCAGCAAATATTTCATACTGGAACCATATACGAAAAAGATGGAAATAGGAATGTGTTAGTCTTCGCTATAAGAAATAGAAGAAGTATAAAAGAGAAAGTTATTCCATTTTTCGAAAAATACGTAATGCCCTTTTCCCAAAAATTCAAAAATAGCTTTTCAATAATAAAAAGAATTATTGAGCTTGAGGAAAGAGGTGCTCATCAAACGAAAGAAGGTATGATCGAGATATTGAAACTTGCTTCAAGTTTCAAAACCCTAGAAGGGAAAAGGGGAAAATGGGATGCTAAAAAACTTTTGGAGAATCTCCTCAGAGACCATACGTCGGACTCCGAATAAGGAGAAGATATGGTCCAAAGCTCCCTTAAAAAGGGGGTGAAAGCCTAAGGTAGCGTAGTCCCTTGCCGGGTAAGTTCCGGCCTGCATGAATGGCCCAACGAGTGCCACGCTGTCTTAGGGGGGTGCCCGGTGAAAATGTAGTGGGGGTGAAGATGCCCCCAACCCATGGCAGGACGGAAAGACCCCGTGCAGCTTTACTGCAGTCTGCCGCTGAACTTTGTGAATTCCTGCGCAGAATAGGTGGGAGCCTTTGAAGTCCTAGCTCCGGCTAGGATGGAGGCGCCAGTGAGATACCACCCTGGGGTTCGCGGAGTTCTAACCTATAAGGGACACCGGCAGTCGGGCAGTTTTCCTGGGGCGGGATCTCCCGAAAAAGTATCGGGAGAGCACATAAGGTGTCCTCAGCCGGTGTGGAAAGCCGGCCTTGAGTGCAGGGACATAAGGACGCTTGACTGCAAGGGGGACACCCCAAGCAGGTGCGAAAGCAGGTCCCAGTGACCCGGCGGTTCTATGTAGGAGGGCCGTCGATCAGCGGATAAAAGCTACGCCGGGGATAACAGACTAATTTCTCCCGAGAGTTCACATCGACGGGGGAGTTTGGTACCTCGATGTCGGCTCATCCCCTCCTGGGGCTGAAGAAGGTCCCAAGGGTCGGGCTGTTCGCCCGTTAAAGGGGTACGCGAGCTGGGTTTAAACCGTCGTGAGACAGGTTGGTCCTTATCCGCCATGGGCGCAGGATAGCTGCGAGGAGCTGGTCCTAGTACGAGAGGACCGGACTGGGGCAGCCTCTGGTGTACCAGTTGTTCCGCCAGGAGCATCACGCTGGGTAGCCAAGCTGCTAAGGGATAACCGCTGAAGGCATCTAAGCGGGAAACCCACCTCAAGATAAGCTATCCCTGAAGGGCCCTCGGAGACTACGAGGTTGATAGGCCCAAGGTGTAAGCTCCGCAAGGAGTTTAGCTGATGGGTACTAATCGCCCGTTCGCCATAAACCTGTTTCCTTCCCTTTTCTTATAAATTTCATTTATCTAAAATGCTTATTTTACAAAAAAAAGGATCGCCAAAAAACTAGTTAAATTTACAGAAAATTTTCTGTTCAAGTAAAACATAAATAAAACATAAATAATCACCCACTCCCTTTTCTAACATCCCACACATAAGAAGTAAAAAGATCTGAAATCAAAAAGTTCAGTGTTTATGTTGTTTCCCTATTTGTTTGTGAAAGGTTATGATAACCTATTTTATCAAAGCTGCTTATAATTTTATCACCTTTTCTTCTTTTTTATAAAAGATTTATCTTAGGAGCAGGTGGGTAAGAATAAACATTCTCTTAATTATGAACACCTCTCAACTAAATAACCAAAAATTATCGTTCTCTTTTGTAATTGGAGGATAAAAATTTTTTGACAAAGCATTTAAGCTCCTATCCGAAATCTCTGAGATTGAAGAAAGAGATAAGGTCTTATAAAAAATTTTGCAAACTCTTCAACATATGCGTAAGCTACAGGAGGGATAAATTGTGTATCTATTGAAACTTGTTTTTCTTCCAAAAAATTTACAACTTCTCTTTCTATTTTCTTTTCCACATATCCTCTGAACAAAACTAAGGGGATCACTATCAAATTTTCAAAGCTATCTATTTTTATCTTTGAAAGAATATCTGAAGGTTTTGGATTGGTAACCTCGGCGAAACTTACGAACATTTCTCCGTTTTTCCCTAATTTTTCCCATATAATTCGTGAAAATTTATAGACGTCTCCTGCGGAATACATATTGGATGTTCCTCTACCAACAAATAGAAAGATTGATTTTTCTGGGACGGTGTTAAATTCCTTCTCTATACATTTTTTGATGAAACAACTGTATAGTTCTATGAAATGTTCTCTTTCCGCCAAAGCAATATTTAGATAAAATTTCTCCTTGTTTTTTGCTGATCTTATCTCTGGTTCTATGTCATCTAAAAGATGACCAGCTCTGAAAAAGAATATCGGTTCAACAAATACCCTTTTTATTTCTTCATTTGAATCCAACTCCTCTATTTTCTCCGAAAATTTAGGTTCTTGGTGTTCTATAAAACATAAATCTGTTTTCAGATTTGAAAATTTTTTGAGATTTTCCTCAAATTTTGATATATCTTCTTGATATATCTTAACAGGGCTACCGTGAGCAACAAATAGTATTGTTTGATCTTGAGACTGAAATTTATTCATACAACGATTTCACCTCTTAGGGAGTTTCTATATGCTTCTGTTATTTTCACTTTTATTAAACTTCCTATTTGAGGTTTGCCTTCAAAATTGACAACTTTGTTTGTTCTGGTTCTCCCTGTTGAATCTTTCTCTCCATTTCTTTCTGCTGGACCTTCTACGAGTATTTCCTCAACTCTGCTGACATAACTTTGCATTATTTCTTTTGTAATTCGGTCTTGTGTTTCCTGAAGAATTTTAAGCCTATGGGCCTTTACATCTTCTGGTATTTGATCTGGAAATCTTTCCGCAGCTGTTCCAGGTCTTATCGAATATTTGAAAGAGAATATATCATCAAATTTTATCGTTTTTACCATATTTAATGTCTCTTCAAAGTCCTTGTCTGTTTCTCCGGGGAAACCGACTATTATGTCTGTTGTTATGGAACAAGATGGAATAAACTTTCTTATTTTTTCTATTATGTTATAATATTCCTCTATGGTATATCTTCTCGCCATTTTTTTTAGTATCCTGTTTGATCCAGACTGAACTGGTAGATGAAGATGTTCGCAAACCTTTTCACATTCTTTCATAGCTTGTATCATATCATCATTAACATATCTTGGATTTGATGTCGTAAATCTTATTCTCAAAAGCCCATCTATTTTGTTTAGAGTTCTAAGAAGGTCGGCAAAACTCATTTCCCCCGGTGTATTCCATCCATATCCATTTACATTTTGTCCTATAAGGGTTATCTCTTTCACTCCTTTTGATATAAATTCCTTTACTTCTTGTATTATATCTATAGAAGGACGAGTTATTTCTCTACCTCTTGTTATTGGAACAATACAGAATGTGCAAAACTGATTACATCCTTCCTGAATTGTCACATAAGCTTTTACTCGAGATCCATTGTAAAACTCTTGATAGATAGGACTTTCAAATCTATCTTTGATATTTAATTCTATGGAAGTATCAACTACTACTTTGTTTTTGAAAGTATCTTCTATAACTTTGTTTATTTTGTGAAGAGCTGATGTTCCAAGAACAAAATCTACATCGACCTTTTGGAGGATTTCAGAGCCTTTAAGCTGAGCTACACATCCAACAACTCCTATTTTAATATCCCTTTTTGATTTTTTTAACTTGAGATATTTACCAAGTTCAGAATATATCTTCTGTTCTGGTTTTTCTCTTACGGCACATGTGTTTAATATTATTACATCTGCTTCATCAGGAGATAAAGCTCGTCTGGAATCTTTTATCATTCCGTATATTCTTTCCGAATCTTTTTCGTTCATTTGGCAACCAAAGGTTTTTATAAAAATTTTCAGACTTGATGGACGTTCTGTGATTGGTATTTCTTTTCTCTCGTTTATAATTACTTCTTCATTATAGATCCTTTTGTTGGTCATAGAATTTTTTATTAATCTTTTTTTGTTTTATAGATAAAAATATCGGTTTGTCTTATGGATCTGGCTAATATAAAGTTTATGCTTTTATGTTTACCTTGTTCCCCATTTTTGCTTCAGATACTTCAGGTTTTAACTTTACAAGAGGAACTGGTTCAATGAGCTTTGAGATAGCCTGTTTTTTGAATTTATTAATATAGTTAAGATTCGATATTGCAACCTTTGCCAGCCCCATATCTACATTGTTTATTCTTGGCATATCCTTTAAATTAATAATTCATTTCTTTTTTTGGGTTTTTTAGTATATTTTTAGATTGGTATAGCTCATCTCACTTTTTGTCTGTATCCATTTTATATCCTTTGAACTCCGAAAGTGTTTTCAATAGAAGAAATCTCTCTTATAACATTTTCAATATCATCTTTATTCTTTACTAATATTGTTATTTCCATTTCAAATCTACTATTGTGTTCTCTTGATATGATCTCTTTTACTCTGTATCCTTTTTTGTTCAGGTTAGATATTATTTCTGACATTATTTCTGGGTAATCTACAAAAAGTTTTACCCTTCCTATGTATATTGCTTCAAAAGGGAAGTTTGCCTGACTTATTTTTATTATTCTCTCTTGAGGTAAATTTTGAATTTGAACACAATCTTTTCTGTGTATCACTATGCCATAACCTTTTGTTATATACCCAACAGATTCATCCCCATATACTGGGGAGCAGCAAAGAGCAAACCTGGTTTTGACTCCCTTTAAGTCTCCAGTAAGCTCATCTTGGTTTTGGATTTGTTGTTTTTGTGTGGTTTCTTGTATGTTTTCTGGTTTCTCATCTTTTGCTTCTACTATTTTCTTTAGAGTCTTTATAAAAGATGTTATACTTATTTTCCCCATACCTATGCTTATAAGTAGATCTTCAATACTCTTTATTTTCATCTGTGTGCAGACTTTAGATATTACACCATCTCTGACAAGCTTTTGAAAGTCTAAATTGTATTTTCTAAGCTCTTTTTTAATTGTCTCTTCACCAATTTCTTTTGCAATGGATTTTTCTTCTTTTACGACAAATTGCTTTATTCGTGATTTTGCTCTTTGGGTTATAACGAAGTTTAGCCAGCTTCTCTTTGGTTTTTGTGTTTTAGATGTTATTATCTGCACTATGTCACCACTTTTCAGGATATAATCTATAGGTTGGAGTTTCCCATTTACTTTTGCTCCTGTGCATCTTGAACCGAGTTCTGTATGTATTGAGTACGCAAAGTCAAGAACTGTAGATCCTCTTGGAAGTATCTTCACATCTCCCTTTGGTGTGAAAACATATATCTCATGAGGATATATATCCTCACTTATATTTCTGACTTCGTAGTATTGTGATTCCCTAGATGTTTCAAGGATATTTCTCAGCCATGAGAAAATTTTTAGACCAGATTCAGATATTGGGCTCCCTTCTTTGTATATCCAGTGAGATGCTATCCCATATTCAGCTTCCTCATGCATCTTGAAGGTTCTTATCTGAAACTCTACTTTGTAGCCCCCAGGTATTATAACTTTAGTATGTAGTGATTTATAGCCGTTAGGTTTTGGTATGGCTATGTAATCCTTGAACTTCCCCGGAATAGGTTTGAAGTGTGAATGAATAATACCAAGACACCGGTAGCAATCTCCTATGTCTTCAACGATTATTCTGAACCCTATTATGTCATATATGTTTTCTATATCTATTCCCTGATTGACTATCTTTTCCCAGATACTGTATATTCCCTTGACTCTGTTTTCTATTCTAAAGTTGCTTATTTCTTCTTTTTTGAGAATTTCTTCAACTTTATGTCTGAAATGATCAATGAATTTTTGACTTTTAGGGATTATTTCTTGTAGTTTCTCCTTTATATATTTTGCAGCATCTGGTTGTAGGATCTCAAAAGATAGATCTTCAAGTTCTGTCTTCATGTTGTATAATCCAAGCCTATGTGCGATGGGAGCAAATATTTTTAAGGTCTCATTTGCTATTCTCTTTTGTTTTTCTTGTGGTAAGTGAGAAATAGTCCTCATATTATCTAATCTATCTGATAGCTTTATGAGAATAACTCTCACATCCCTTGCCATGAATACGAACATTTTTCGTAGGTTCTCTATTTGTTTCTCATCTGCCTCAAGATTTACATTGAGATTAGATATTTTCGTAACTCCATCAACTAAAAATGCAACCTCATCACCGAAAAATTTAGATATTCTTTCAAGAGATTGATTGGTATCTTCAACAACATCGTGAAGAATTCCTGCTGATACTGTCTTATCGTCAGCTTTAAGTTCAGTCAATATCTTTGCGACAGCCAACGGGTGGTTTATATATGGTTCACCAGAAAGTCTCCTTTGGTTCTTATGATAGTATGAAGCATACAGAAAAGCTCTCTTAATAATAGAAATGTCTGGGTTTGGATGGTATCTTGATATCTCATTACATAATTCATTTATACTGATCACAAATATATTTTAATTAGCCATATAATAACTTTAAGTTTGGATTGAAAAAATTCCCTATCGCTATTTTGGGGGGTTGAAAGTTATCAGAGGTATCTGTATAGAACTTTATAGCTTTATAGCAAGGTTACAGGAACATTATAAAAATTAAAATTTGTACGTTCTATACCGCAGGCAGATTCAGCAATTTATTTGCAGGAGAACGATTGTTTTATGCGCTACTGGTTAGTGCGTTTTTTGGCATTCGTTATTGATTATTTTACATATTAAATTTAGTTTTTATGCAGTATGATGAGAAGTCGCTGGAAAGTAAGATAAAGAAGGTCCGGGATGCAATTGCAAAATGGGAAGAATCATTGCTACAAAGAGATTTAGATTCTATAAGGAAATATTCCATTGAGATAGAATCTCTGGGAAAGGAAATATTGAAAATACTTTGGAAAGATGTTTTGCCGGGAGAGAATATCTCTGCTGTCATAGAAAGATTGAATAATAGATAAATGATATTAATCAGTGATAAAACTCCATGAATGTTTGATTTATGTGTTATTTGTTCTTGTTGTATGTTTCTATTTTTCCTTTACCACATATATATTCTTTTTGATCTATAGGTATTTTCGTTTCAAAGTCCTCAAATATACATTTTGGATTTGTAATAAGTATTTCAAATCTTTCTCCTAACTCTAATAGTTTTGATCTTACCATATCTAATTTTTGTGATTGTATTTTGGCTATAGCTAGAAAAATTGAAATGAAAATAGATGAGATAAAGAGGATAGCTAGTGTTTCAGTTATTTCTTTAATCATTGTCCAACGCCAAATTTTTCCATAAACATCTGCTCAAATTTTTCTCTTGATAGCTTTACATTGAGTTGCTTTTCTATCCCATCAAAATTTACATATACATCGGAGGAAAGGAGAAAGTCTTTTGTTATCTGGCTTATTCTATCTCTTAGCTTCTTTTCTCTTACAGCTTTGAAAACTTTATCTACTGATTGTTCAAGTGTCCAATAACCTTCTCCCATTTTATCTATAACTGCGAAAAGAGCATAGCTATCTCCAAATTTAACTGGCTGAGATATATCACCTGCATTCATTGAGAAAATAAGTTGTATAATTTCGCTTGGTAAATTTGTTTCTCTTGAGATATATCCATAGTCAAATTCTGCTGGAGAAAATTTGAATTGAGCATATTCAACAAAATCTTTGACAGATTTGAATTTTTTCCGTAATTCTTCTAGTTCCTTTTTATCTCCGGAGATTTTCATAACTCTTGCAACTTCTGGGTGTTTGAACAGCTCTTTGTTCTTTTCGTAAAATTCTTGCATTTCTTTGAAATCAACTTGCATATATGGTCTGACTTCATTCATAAATATGTGGGGTCTCACTATTTCAGCCATGTTTGAAAGCATTCTTATTTTTACCTCTGGTCTTTCAAAGTATCCTCTTTGCTTAGCATATTCAACAATTGATACAGCTTCTATAAATTCTGCTACGATTTGATTCATTTTTTCTGGAGATTTTGCAAGTTCAACTTTTCTTATCTCGGGTAAGCTATTTATGAAGCTTGAGAACTCATCTATGTAAATAGTTGTTTGACCAATACGAAACATTATTTCTCTCTGGACTTCCTGTTTTTCGCTTTTTTTACAAAGAGAAAGGGATAAGAGAACCACAAAAACGATTGCTATTTTTTGTTTATATCTTATCATAGTTATCATATTTTAATAATTCCTTTTTATTCATTCAGATTGTTATTTGTTTTCTTTCTTTCTTTCTTTCTTCTTATTCTATATCTCAAGATAGATAGATAGGATTTTACGATTAAGCTTATCAGTAGTAGGTATGATATAGAAGCTATATTACTTTGAGAAGAAATGAAGCATCCGCAGTTTTTTGGAAGACCTTCTTGAATTTTTATACCTTCTCCTATAAGATTAAATTTCTTTGAATTTCCATCCAAGAATTCTACATCTACATATTCTGGAATTTCTTTGAGATAAAGCTTGTGATTTTTGCTCCATCCATAATCTTGGAAATTTGGTCCGAGTATTCTAAATGGGTAATCAGAACTTAATTTTAAAGTTTTGAATGAATTGTTAAACTTTGTCTCGCTGCCTATAGAGTAGTATAATTTGTATTCAGAAAAAGGATTTGACTTTGGTATGATCAAAGATATAAATTCTGGAACTCTTAATTTACCACACCCCCAAATTTTGTTTGGGGTTTGACCTGTGAATTGATCAGTTTTCGCGCTTTGGCATAGGAATTTTATTATTTCGGTTGGTGTAAGATTTGGATTCCTTTCAAGTGCTAAAGCTATCGCACCAGATACGTGAGGTGTTGCTTGTGAGCTTCCGGAACCAGAGCAAAGGTATTCATCTGACCCGGAACATAATGAATATATCCTTGATCCGGGAGCAGTTATGTTTGGTTTACCGTTGTTTTCTGTTCCTATTGAAGAATTTGGAGAGATCTTGCCTTTATTTTCTCCCTCTGTTATTATGTAGTATCCTACCGCTATTATTTCCCTTGCTGTTGCTGGAACAGCTATTGTGTTTTCACTACTTGGCTTTATGTCTCCGCTTTCCGTAAAAAAACAACTTGAGGGATCTGATGATATCCATGCATCAAAATATGTGGTTTTTGGGAAAGTTATTTTTATTTGGGCTTGTCCTACTTCTCCTAATGATACAAAAACAGCTGACTCTTTCCGTTCAGATAAAGAGTATTCAAGTAGGTATGTCATAGGAACATCTGCTGATGACGTAAAATCAATTAAGGATATTTTTTCTTCTGCAGAGAATAATATCTGCCTTTCACCTTTTTTTACTTTTGCACTTTTCCCTTTAAATGTAATTTCTAGTTCTACACCAGAATCCATTGGAAACCAGAATTGGATTTCACAATCATCTCTTATGGATACAATTGTTGATAAATCTCCCATATATGTCCCTCCTATGTGTATATTGGCTTGCCCTTCGTTTCCAGCTGCTGCCACTATTATTTTCCCTTCACCAATTTTTTGTGTCAGAAGTGTTTCAAACAGGCTTGTTCCATCATGTGGGCCAAAATGTCCCCCGAGGCTTATGTTAATTACAGCTGGAAGATTTAGTTTTTCCGCTATTTTGAAAATGTAATCTACAGCATCCAGTACTTCATCTTCGTATAGATTTGTCGGAACAGCAATTATAGCTGAATGCGGAGCTACTCCGGACTCATCATCTGTCTCCATAGAAACTATTCCAGCTATGTGTGTTCCGTGACCGGATTGATCATCAGAAATACATGAATTATATCCCGGTAAAATTTCGGATCTTCTTGCAGGTTCTATACATTCGAAACCGTATGTGAATCCATCAGGATATGTCATACCTTTGGGAAAAGGGATGCTTTGATCTCGTAATGTTCTCTGGTCCCAAAGATGCATAACCTTTGATATATTCCTTTCCTCTCCTTCTTGGATTAGGGGCGATAAATCATCTTTGATTTTGAAAGATAACCATCTTGAATTCCATTTTACACCAGTATCTATTATTCCCACTATTGTTTTTTTCCCACTTAACTTATACATTTCTCTCGCGATCGAGGCTCCGATCTCTTGGTCTGATTCTTTTACTTTTTCCTCAAACCTTCGTTTTGGTATTTTTTCATCTATACTTCCAAGTAGATGCAATTTTCTTGGTAATCTTATATAAATCATCTCTTCACTAAAACATTTTTCAACGTTTTCTGATGACTTAAGGCAGTTTTCCATTTTCTCTGATATCCTTTTTACTGAATATATCGGTATTCTTTTTGTTTCATAGGGGTTAAAAAAAATTCCAAGTTCTGCATTTTGTATTTTTACTGACATTATTTTTTGGGGAACCCTATTTATTTTTATATTGGCCAGGAGCAATGGATCTAATTTGAGGCAAGGTAGTAAAAGAGTTAACAAGAACATATTGAAATTACCGAAAACTTCAGTATAGGAATTTTATTTTTCGTTTCTTGTTTTTCTCTTTTTTTTCATTCATTAACGGTTTGTTATTTTTTATTTGGTTAAAAAGTGTATTTAAGTAGTTAGAAGATTTTATTATCTGGGATCATTTAGAAGGCTTCTGGGGAATAGGAATATAATTAAGGATATAAGGAGATAAAAAACTTTCATTGGGACATATCTAATACCTATAACTTGTAATTTCTTCTATGAAACAATAACATATCTTCCAAGATCCTTTTTTTGTAAAGAAATTTTAGACCATATATTTGAAATGCTATGCTTTGCTTAAATACATTGTGAGTTCTTCCAAAGAGCTCAAAATCTGACTGAAATTGAAATAGATCCGGACGCAAATGGTTAGTAACTTTGGGGATTTGATTATGGATTCATCCTGATGTATTCTCTGAATCTTTCTTTGTGTGTTTTTTACAGGTTCCATATTAATTCATCATTATTATTATTATTATTAAATGATTACTAAGTATTCTCTTTCTTCTTGGTGATGTATTGAATGAATTGAATATGTAATGAGATTGATGAATAAAGATAAATATGTAGACTTTTACAAATAATCCTAAGATCTCACAATCATCAGGATATATCAGAGTTGCTTTAGAATTCAAGCCTTTCTTCCGATATTTTAAGAAACAGTTTTTTGATATTTTCAATAAAATAATTATTGTAAATTATTAATTTTTTTATAGGATATGTTCCTATTAAAATTAGCTTTGCTAATTATAGCTATAGATGTCCAGAATAGATTTTCAGTTTTAAATTTAGGTGTTGGATATGTTGGAATGAGTGAGAATCCTGCATTCACCATATCTGAATTTACATTTGCTGAGTTTCAGGACTACAAGATTATCCCATCAACAAAATATGTTTCATTTGGATTTTTTGTAGGTGGAGCAAAACTCTTCCCTTCCTTACTTTTAGATAGGGAAGATAGAACTTTTGAATTTGTCAGAAGACTGAGAATAATTCCTGGAGGGGGGTTGATACCTATATCAGTGTTTTTATACAGCTCAAAGGCTTTCTTTACTATATATTCTGGTGATAATGTTTTGAATATAGTACCGAATTTAAGGATACAGCTTATACCGATATCGGATATTCTACTTATGAACATTTTTTCTCCTTCTTTGTTCACGAAAAAAATTTATACTCCTGGTCCATATCCTCACTTTGAGCTGTCACCTGGTGTAAGGGGTATAACGGAAAGTTTTGATTTTGAGCTGAAATTTGGTTTGAGGACATACTCTTTGCTTCGCCCATCTTTAAGTCAGGCTGAGGATCAGGCAGTACAAAATTACACCAAGACTGGATTAAAGAAAGTGGTTGGAAATGAGTATAATCAGAAGTATGGGATTTTATTTTTTGTAAATTTTACGCTTGGTTTTAGCTTGCCAAGCTATTATGTCACGAAGATTGTAACACGAGAAGAAAGAGAGGTTCAGACTGTAGCTGTTGAATCTCCTGAACTTAAGGAGAGACTTTCTGAACTTGAAAGAAAGATTGCGGAGCTTGAAAGGCTAAGGGCTGAGCAGGAGAAAAAGTTCCAGGAAAAACAACAACAAGATGAGGTTGTTGCTAGCGTTCAGGAAGTTAAACCAGCAGAGGAAAAATCTGAGATGAAATCTATAAAGGTAGGTATAGAAGAACTTTGGAAAACACAAGTTATTTCTATCGAAAAATATGAGAAGGGGGGCAAATTATATATTTCCTGGAAATTACCACCTACGGAGGGACTGGAGAAACTAGAACTTGAGAGATGTCTTGGTTATGGCTGTAGAAATTTCAATCCCATTTCTAGTTTCCCTACTAGTTCTACTTCATATGTTGATCAGATTGTTGAAAATCAGATATATTGTTATAGACTGTCTGGTTCTATCTCTAAACTTCGAGAAAAAACTCAAGAGAAGGGGGAGGTGATTGATGTTGTCAAATCAAATGTCGTATGTGGTTACGTATCTTATAGGGGAGAGCTTGTTAGAGTTTATTTTTGATTTATCGTTTGTTATGATTTAAAAAGTTTTTTTGAATTCTGGTTCTTTCTTCTGGAAGAAAGAATTTATTCCTTCAAAAAATTCTTCAGACATAACTTGATGAGCTTGAAGAACTCTGAGGTACCTTATATGATATTCAAGGTTATAGAACACATCAGACCAAATTAATTTTTTTATTTTTGAGGTTGCACCTTGGGGTAGTTTTTTTGTTTTTTCTATTGTGTTATTTATTTTCAGGTCAAGTTCTTTTTCGTCTTGGGCTATCTCATTTATTATACCAAGCTCGAGTGCTTTTTGAGCTGATATCTTTTCTGCGTATGCTAGTATTGATAATGCTCTGGTGATTCCGGCTGTTTTGCCTAAAAAAGGTATTCCTCCCCCATCTGGAATAAGACCCCTTTTGGGAAAGACTTCGTAAAAGTAAGCTTTTGCATCTGCAATCTTGTAGTCAAACCAGTAGAGCATTTCGCACCCAAATCCAGCTGCTGGACCATTTATCCTTCCTATTATGAACTTCGGACACTCTATTGAGTTCCTTATAACAGATGTGAATTCCTCAACATGCCACTCAAATAGATCTATTATGTCGTTTCTTGATATGTCTTCCTGAGAGCCTGCGAGATCTAGCCCAGAGCAAAACGAATCACCATGTCCTGTTATTACGATTACATCTACATCTTTTTCTTCCCATGATTTTTCTATTTCCCTTGAGAGTATCTTAACATCTGATACTGTTATAGCGTTCTTCCTTGCTGGATTGAAAATAGACAGATATTTTACACCATCTTTTTTCTCAACATTTATCATATTTACATATATCCTTTTGGGATAAAGGACAAATGAGATTGTAAAATTCGGGATTTTGTAGGAATAAGTTTTCGATTAATTTTTTTTACAGATGAAGCATAGCCCCCTTGATAGATTTGAGAGCACTTTGTCCTTTTTACATAATTGCTCTATAGTTTTTATTTCCCTTTTATTAAAATCAAATCTTTGGAATATTCCAGATATGGCAAATCCTATTTTATCCTCAAAGATTATGGAGAAGCCCATTTTTTTGAGAAAATCTGAGAATTCTTTGTTAGTAAAATACTTTGTATTTTGGGTTTTGCCTGTTTTTATAGCTCTTATAAGGTCGTTTTTACTGATATATTGATCGGATAGAATTCCTCCATATTTATTTTCAATCGATATGATAAGGATTCCTTTTCTATCCAAAACTCTCTTTATTTCCTTAACGTATCTTTGGGGACTGTTTGTGTAAGGTAGGGATTCTATTGAGATTATCAGATCAAAGGATTCATCTTTGAATGGTAGTTTTTCTATATCTGCATTGATGAATATAATTTTTTTTTGTTTTTTATTCCCGATATATTTTGATGCTTTTTTGATAGCCCTTTTTGATATATCCACTCCTAATATTATTTCACTTTTATTTTTTAAGAGATTTATTGACCTTCCATATCCACATCCGCAATCAAGAACCATTTTGAATTTCTTGCGTTTATTTTTAAGAAATTTTGATACGTTGTCATATATGTGTAGTTCCTTATCCTTGCTTAATATGTAGGATTTTGTATATCTTATTTTTTCGTATTGATATTTGGGGACATTTTTATCTTTCAAATGCATTGCATATTCTGAAGAATTTTTCTGGGTCAAGGGATGCTGATCCTACAAGTCCCCCATCGCATATATCGGCTATTTCTTCTGCAACTTTTTCATCTATACTTCCCCCATAAAGTATGGGGATATCAAATTTACCTTTTATGAATTCAATTACCTCTTTTATTTGGTCTTTTTTAGCTGGTATCCCTGTGCCTATAGCCCAAACAGGCTCGTAAGCTATAACAAGCATATTGTTCGTTATTTTTTCTGGAACAGCTTCAAGTTGATTACTTATGACTTGAAATGTTTTTTCAGATTTTCTTTCTTCAAGTTTTTCGCCGACGCATAGTATGGTGAGTATGTTATTTTGTAAAGCTGCTGAGACTTTTTTTTTGATAAGATCATTAGTTTCTCCAAAGATATGTCTTCTTTCTGAATGCCCTATTATTACGAAATCTATCCCGAGGTCTTTCAATTGAGATACGGAAACTTCTCCTGTGAAGGCGCCTTTTTGTTCGAAATACATATTTTGTGCTCCGACATATATTTCTGTACCATAGAGTGCATCTTTCATTGTTTTGATGTAGGGGAAAGATGGAGCGCAACCTATTTTTGATTTTATCTTTTTGGAGTTTTTGTATATGAGTTCGCAGAGTTTTTCTGCCCACGCTTTGTTTTCTGCAAGTGTTTTGTTCATTTTAAAGTTTGCGATAGTGAATTTCATATCTTTATGATAAATAAACTGCAAAAGAGTTTTTTTTAAATACAGAAAGTATTAAAGTAAAAGTTATTATATAGAAAAGGAGGTAAGGCTATGCAAAAAAATAGGAATGTATATATAGTTGATGCGGTGAGGACACCCATGGGGAAGTTTCAGGGAAGTTTGGCTGAATTTAAGGCTTCAGAACTTGGAGCAAAAGTCATATCTGGTATTTTACAAAGGAATGGTCTGAAGGGCGATGAGATTGAAGAGGTTGTGATGGGGAACGTTCTTCAGGCTGGAGTTGGGCAGGGGCCTGCAAGACAAGCAGCTTTGCTTGGTGGAGTTTCTCCTGATGTTCCTGCAGAAACAGTAAATATGGTTTGTGGTTCCGGTCTTAAAGCTGTGATACATGCTGCTGAAAAAATATCAAGTGGTAAGGGGGATGTTATAATTGCTGGAGGTATGGAATCGATGTCTAATTCTCCTTTCATTTTGCCAGCGGATGCAAGGAGAGGAACAAAATTCGGAGATATTACTCTGAAGGATCATATGATTTATGATGGTCTTTGGTGCGCTTTTGAAAATGTTCATATGGGGGTTCTTGCTGAATACACAGCGCAGAAGGCTGGAATATCAAGGGAAGAACAGGACAGATTTTCCTATGAAAGTCATCAGAAGGCGGTAAGGGCTTCTGTTGAGGGATTGCTTAGTAATGAGATCATCCCAATAACTTTGAAAGATGGGAGAGTTTTAGATAAAGATGAGACACCAAGAGCAGATACTTCTATTGAGAAGCTTTCTAAACTCAAGCCAGCTTTTAAGAAAGATGGTACTGTGACAGCTGGTAATGCCTCTTCTTTAAACGATGGTGCGTCGGCCATTTTGTTAATGTCTGAGGATGCTGTTGAGAAGTATGGTAAAAAACCTCTTGCCAGAATTGTTGATTGGATGGGAGCGGCTGTTCCTCCAAAGGAAATATTCTTTGCACCGATATTTTCAACGAGAAAGCTTCTTGAGAAAACCGGTTTCAAGGTATCTGATATGGATCTTATAGAAATAAATGAGGCTTTTGCGTCTCAAGTCCTTGCAGATGGAAAGGAGCTTGGATTTGATTGGTCTGTTGTGAATATAAATGGTGGAGCTATTGCTTTGGGGCATCCTATTGGTGCATCTGGGGCAAGAATACTTACAACACTTTTATGGAACCTTAAGAGAAAGGGGCTTAAAAGAGGACTCGCTACCATATGTATAGGTGGTGGTATGGGCCTCTCAATGATTGTTGAGACTGTCTGAACTAATCATTCATTTTAGTATATATTACTATGGCCATAAGAAAAAGATATATAGGATCGGTAAAGCTACAAGAGAGACAATATGAAGTTTTCATTGAGGGAGTAAATACTTCTAAAGTTTCTACAAAAAAAGAAAAAGATCTTCCTTCACAGATAAGAGATCTTGTGGATGAACTTCTTGATAAACTCAGACTTTCCTATAATGATATAGATGCTTTTGTTGTGTCAAATTCTATGGGCGGCCTTTTTGGTATTCCTGAATTTATGAGATATGTCTTTCCTACAGCCTTCGGTTCTCATAAAGTCTTCTATGAGGTATCATGTGATGAGAGTGCTGGTCTTTGCGCAGTTATCAGAGGATATAAACTTATAAAATCTGGAATTTTTACTAGAGTATGTGCTATATCTGGAATGCATGTCAACCTGAAGAATATTGAGGAGATAAAAAATGTAGTTTTCTCAGATATAATTTCTGATATGGAAAGTATCGTGAGAAATTTTGAAGCAAAAGAAAAGGATGGAGATGCAAAAGTAGAAGATTTATTCAAGCAGTATTATGCAAATGCGCTGAAGAATAATTATTTGGATAGGAAAGAGTTAAAGAAATCAAAATTTGATCCTTCAGATTTTCCTGACCTTAAAAATTCTGCTGGAGTTTGTATTTTAGCTAACGGATACTCTGCTCGTAATAAGCAGATGAGTTTATCTTATGCTGACGAATTCACTGTGAATTCCCAAAATATATATTCTTCTATAAGCGAGATTTCTCGCTATATCAAGGAAAATATCGAAGAAAAAACAATAGAAGTCATAGAGACATCATTTATAAATCCTGTTTTAGATATTATACTTTTGAAAAACCTCGGTCTTAAAGATGTGAAGATAAATCCTTATGGTGGAGCTTATTTTTCAAATTCTCCTCCGGTATCCTCATTTTTGTCTTTTGCGTATCTTTGCGAATATCTTAAAATTACAGGAAGTAAGTCTGGGCTAGCTTTCTCTGTTGCTACAAGATCTCTTGACCATTTTTCTGTTGTGCAAGTTCTGTCTGAATCAAAGATAAAAAAGAAGAGAGGAGGGTAGCAAGGTAGAAATGAGAAAGGGAGAAAATGATATTAAGAGAGAAAAAAAACAACAAAGCAAGGGCAGTAGAAAGTTTGAGCTTGAATATGAGAGAGTTTCATCAAGCTCTGAAGAATTTTTCTTTTCTTCTCTCTTTTCTAAAGATCTCAGAGCTTTCAAGTGTAAGGGTTGCAAGAAAGTTATATTCCCACCATCTGATATTTGTCCTTTCTGTGGTAGGAAATTGACAAAAGCAGAATCAATCAAGGTTTCAAATGATGCCAAAGTCTTCTCTCAAACTATCGTTCATTACCCTATTCCTTTCCTTCAAGATTTTAAGTATCCATTTTCGATAATATCTTTTAGAATTTCCCAAACTGATACTTTCGTTATTGTTCCATCTAGGAATACAGGTATATATCTTGGAGATAGAGTTAAGGTTTTCGTCAAACCGGGCGATAAAAAGAAAGATATATCTGATATTGAACTTGAAAAGCTGTAGGATATGAGAGTACCACTGAGTTGGATAAATGAATTTGTAGACGTCCAATCTGTAGTTGATTTATCTGAAAAACTTCTTTTTTCTGGTATTGAGGTTGATTCTGTAAAAAAGGTTGGGGAGTTTGCAGAACAGTATAGAGTTGTTGAGGTCATTGAGGTTGGGAAGAAAGAAAACATAAGGTTACCAGTTTGTTTAATATATGATGGAAATTCAAAATATGAAGTTCTTACTGGAGCAAAGAATATTAAGAATGGGAAGTTTATCTGGTGTCCTCCCGGTTCTAAAGTTAAAAAAGGTGATGAAATAGTTGAAATTGGAGTAAAGAAAGTTAGAGATATATCATCATATGGGATGTTGCTTTCTCCTGCAGAAATAGGTTTTCCAGATTCGGAAGAAGATAAATTACTTGAGCTTCCAAATTATGTTCAGGTTGGCGCGAAGGCTTCGGATATTTTCAATCTTCCAGACTTTATTATTGATATTTCTATAACTCCTCAAAGGGGAGATTTACTTTCTGTTCTCGGGCTTTCTGTGGAGATTTCTGCTATTACTGGAAGAAAATTGAAATTTGATGTTGAAAAAATTTGGGATTTCTCAGGAATTTATTCAGATCTTAAGGATCTGAGGAAAGTTGATCTTTTTGATATCGTTATAGATAATGAAGATGCATGTAAGCTTTATTTTGGTGGTCTTTTTTCTGGAAACATTCGTAATGCTGTTTCTTCTCCATTAGTTATTTCAAGGTTATACATGTGTGGAGGAAGGCCGATAAACCCTATTGTTGATGCAACAAACTATGTTCTGTTTGAGGTTGGACAACCAACACACGTTTTTGACTTTGATAAGATCGGTAATGATATTAAGAAGAAAATAATTGTAAGGAACGCTAAAAATGGAGAGAAAATTTTGTGCCTTGATGGAAAAGAAAGAGTTCTTTCTGAACACGACCTTGTGATTGCTGATGAAGATCAACCAATAGCTATTGCAGGAGTTATAGGTGGTGAGAGATCATCTGTTTCTTATGACACAAAGAGAGTTTTACTTGAAAGTGCTTTTTTCTCTCCAAGATATATCAGAAGGACTTCAAAACTCCTTGGTGTTGAGACTGAATCATCTTATAGGTTTGCAAGGAGAGTTAGCCCATCTGGAGTTCTTTTGGCTTTTTTGAGAATAAAAGATATATTTTTGAAGGAAGGTTTGGAATTTTTGGGTTATAATATTGCTGGAAATTTTGAGGAATTTAAAAATAAAAAGATCCGTTCCTCTATTTCTTTCTTCTCAGAATATACGGGAGCAAATATAGATAAAGAGAGTATAAAAAGTTCATTGAGTGCTCTTAGGATAAAAGTATATGAGGAAGGAGAAGATCTTTTGTGTGATATCCCAATCTGGCGGGGAGACATTAATTTGAAGGAAGATTTAGTTGAGGAGGTGGTGAGAATAGTTGGTTACGATAAGATTCCAAAGACTATTCCAAAGGTCCCTTCTGAATTTCATGAAAAAGATTTTACCATCAGAGATCATATTGAAAAGATAAGAGATATGATGGCTTTTGCTGGTTATGTTGAGGTCAAAACTTATCCTTTTTCAAAGGTTGATGGTATTGCTATAAAAAATCCGATAACCTCCGATTTCGCTTTTTTTTCAGATAAGCTTGAGGATAGGATTAAAGATGTTGTAATTAAGGCTTTTAAAAATGGTGTAAGGAATATAAGGATTTTTGAAATAGAAAAGGATATTTCTGGGAGCTGGATTCTTTCTTTTGGTATCTGTGGATATTCTTTCCCGCAAAAATGGACATTCCAGAAGGATAAGAAGGTGGATATTTTTGATGCGAAAGAGATTTTTGAAATACTGTTTCCTCCTGTTCAATTAACTTTTTCTAAACCTGATATAAGAAAGGATGGTTTTTCATTTGAAGTTTTTATAGAAGAAATAAAGATTGGAGATATTATATATGAGCACTCAAGCGAGATACTTGAGGATATTTTTGTTGGAAAGATCTATCTTGATAGAACTTTAGGGCTGATCAATAGATTTGGGAGATTTCATTCAGATCTTCCGTTGATTGAGCGCGATATATCTTTCTTCCTTAAGGATGATAATGTGGTCTGGGCGGATGTGAGAAAACTATTTTTTGTTTCTGAAAAAATCATTGATGTTTTTGTTTTTGATGTTTGGGAGAAAGATAAAAAGAGCATAACCGCAAGGGTTGTGATAAACCAGGGTAGTAAAACAATGACATCGGAGGAGATAAATCAATTGCTTAATAAGATAATTTCTAATCTCAAGCAGAACGGTTTTGAGGTCAGGGTTTCACAGTGATTTATCTAAATTTCGCTCGCTTATATATTTTTGTGATTGATTTTGTGAAGCCCATTTTTTCTTATACTTCTGATTTTTTAGGACATATTTAAGTTCTATAGATTCATTGTTTCTTTATTTTTCTTGATGAACTCTGAAAAATCGATAATGAGGAGACCTTTTGATGAATATTTCTTTATATATTCTTTCAGTAATTTTCTTTGAACTCTTCTCCATATGATGTAAATAGGGAAGAATATGATAGCAAGAATTTTTTTTACTATGTGAATGATGGTTGCAAGTCCAAGTATAGATAAGGAAAATAAGGATTTTAACATCCTATTTAGTAATTTTTTGTTCTCTGTGATTACGAGTAAAAAAACGGATTTTCTTGAATACTGAAAATTTTAGATTTTTGAGATTATATAGGGAAATATGGTTCTTATATATGGAGCTTATGGATATACTGGAAGACAACTTATACAACTTCTTTCAAAAGGAAAAGTGGATTATTATGTTGCTGGGAGAAACGAGAAGAAGTTGATGGACTTATATAACAAGATAGAGGGTAAAAAGCCGAAAAACTATTTTATCTGCTCACCGAAGGATATTTTTTCAGTGGATGCAAAAGATATAGATCTTGTCGTTAATACTGCAGGCCCTTTTTCTGATATAGGTGAGAATATTGTGAGATTTTCTTATGAGATTGGTGCAAATTACATAGATTGTTCTGGGGAAGCATTCTGGACTAAAAAATTGGTTGAGGATTTTTCTAAGAAGTTCTCTTCGAAAAATATATTCTTATCCTCGGGAGTTGCTTGGGAAACTGTTGCTGGAGAGATGGCTGTAAAAAAGCTTGTTAGAGAATCTGGTGTGGAGAAGGTAAGAAAGGATAATAATTCTATATACCTGGTTTATCTTGCAGAATTCAATATGTCCCCCGGAACTTTACAATCTTCTGTGAATATAGTTAGGTCCGGAGCATTGGTTTGGAATAGAGGTTTTCTAAATCCAGTTAAACCTCTGGAAAGGAGATTTGAATTTGATTTTGAAGGAAAAAAATTTATAGCGACAAATATAACTACTTCTGATATCATTAATGTTCCGAATTCTCTTGGGGAGTTAAGAGATCAGATAAATTTTGATGTTTTGTTTGCAACAAGGCGAGCTTATCTTTTGTTTTTCTTGAAGTCTTTTTTATTTCTTACAAAGTATCGCATATTTTCTGAATTCTTCAAATTGGTTTTTGACTTGATTCCAGAACCTAATGAAGATGATCATCCTCTTGCATCTGCTATAGCATTTTTGGTAGATAGTAATGGTAATGTTATTCAATCAGCATCTATAAAGTCATCAAAACCATATAATACTACTGCTAAGATTATGAATTACTTTGTTGAAAGATTTTATGAAGGTAAAATAAAATCTTCTGGTTATAAATCTCCGACTGAACTCGTTGATTTTCCAGAAAACATATTTTATTAAATTAACTCATTTCAACTCTTTTAAAATTTTAAGGCTAATTGTCTGGAATAAGGTGAGAAACCTTATTGAGAACATTTTGAAATGTCTTATTTTTACATCTGTTGAGATGTGATATAGCAATGTAAAAAATGCAATAAATTCCTTCTGATTTATTTGCTTCATTTGTTTATTTTCAGTTTTTATAGATAAGAATATTCTGTTTAACTATATTTCATTGATCATTCTTTGAGATGATAATTTTTGCTGTAATTTGTTTTTACTTTGTAGTTATTTTCTTAAAAATATATTGGGGTATAAGGGGTGATAATTTAGGACTTTTTGCAGATGGGCTTGATTCTGTGAAAAATTTAGCAACTTTGCTTACAGCTGCTATATTTTCAAAGGTTTCTCTAAAGGGAGTAGATGATACACATCACTTTGGGCATACGAAATATGATTCTTTTGGAGCTGTTATAATAGCTATTTCTCAGTTATTCTTTTCTGGGATCGCTATCACTTTTGTTCTTTTGAAGTTTGGGCAGGTTCCAGCTGAAAGTTCCGTTAGAGATTCTCTGATATCTTTTTTATTTATGATTTTTGTTGTTCTTGGTATGTATGTTTCTCTTAGAACATATAAATCAGAATCAATTCGTGCAGAGTTTTGGCATGAGTTTTCTGATCTTGTTCAAACTGGATTTGTTTTGTTATCAACTTATGTTTCTGTAAAGTATTTCTCTCTGGTAAATTCAGTACTGGCTTTGCTTATTGCTCTTTTCCTTCTTTTCAATGGAGTTAGAACTATTTGGCGTGTTGAGAAGTTCATTATGGATTGGGCTCCCCCACCTTATGTTATTTCTGCTATAGAAAAAGTCGTTTCAAACTACAAGAATGTGTATCTTAGAGAAAATAAATCTCTTATGTCTTCCGAAAAAAAGGTAAGGGTTGAACTCACAATACAAGTTGAAGGAGATATGTTGCTATCAGAAGCTCACAACTTTTCCCACATTATAGAAGATAATGTTAGGAAAAAACTTAAAGAGATAGGATTCGAGGTTGAAAATATAGTTATACACTTTGAACCATCTGGTGCTCATAGATAGTTATTTGATTTTAAAATATTTATCTCTATTCTATCCCTACTATTTTACCATCTTTCACTTTTACAGATTCAATTTCTTCAAAATCGCTCAATTCTCCTTTTGTCTCTTTTATTCTCCATATTATGTAAGTTGAACTTCTTATATCTCCATTTTGTGTGAAATCAACATCACCTGATACGCCTTTGTAATCTATGTCTAAACCTGATTTTATTTTTTCTTTTATTAATTTCCAACTTCCTCCATCAGCTGAAGGAGGTTTTACTATCTCTCCTCCATTTGTTACTTCCACTATTTTATCCTTTACTTTATCTGATTCATAAGTTCCAGCTGATTCTATTGCTACGGCTATAACATATACAGCATCGTATGTGAGAAAATCTACTGCCCCCCCACCACCGAATCTGTCTATCAATTTTTTCCTAAAACTCTCATAATCAGGATCATCCCCTGGAGGGGATATAGTTGTTCCTTCCATATTACCTTTTACAAGATCTCCTGCTGGACCTCCAGATATTTCTGGAAACTGATTGCAGTCACATCCGAATAATTTAGGAGTATTTTTTCTATTTTCCAGAATAAAGTTTCGCAATTCTACTAAAAGATTTATACCATCTTTTCCAAAGGTATAAAGAAATATTCCGTCTGGTTCCCCTTTTCTATAAAGTTCATTTACATCTTCTTTGAAGTTTTTTGTTTTGTCAGGAGGATATGGAACCGCTGATAATATTTCTCCTCCAAGTTTTGTTATTTCCTCTGTAAGAACTTTTGAGAACTCTCTACCGTCCCAATCATCTCTATATATAACAGAGATTTTTTTTATTTCTTTAGATATTATATGGTTTGCTAAAACTTTTGCTTGGAATTCGTCAGATGGGCAGATTCTGAATATAAAACCTCCATCTTCAATATTTGATATGATAGGACTCGTTGGCCATGTTCCCATCACAAGTATTTTATTTTCTGATACGAATGGACATTTCTTTTCTCTTTCAAGATCTTCCTGTTCATCCCACCTACAAACTCCAGATATCAAGGTTTCACTCGTATCTGGCCCTACTATGATTTTTATTCCCCTTGAGATGAATCGTTGAAGGCACATTTTTACTCCTTCTGGAGATTCACCATAATCACATATGATAATCTCAAGTGGTTTGCCAAGAACTCCTCCTTCACTGTTGATTTCATCTTCTGCATATTTGAATGTTGTCGCTACAACTTCCCCCCATGCTGCATCAACGCCTGTTAATGGTGCAAGTCCTCCTATTTTTATTGTGTCACGCTCTTTTTTGAGACCATCCGAGCTACAGCCAATTATCAGAAGGAAAAGGTAGAAAAATTTTCTAATGATCATAATACAAATATTATTTTAGTTTTACAGGATTTTCCTATTTTTGTTATGTAATTTTTAGGTGAATTATCAGCATTTTTTGGAAAGACAATTTTTATAGTTGTGAGTTCATCTGAAATATAAAAGGGAATATTGGATTCGTATGCTTTTTCTATGTGTCTTAAAATCAAGATAATTAAAACAAAAAACCTAGCTTGCATAGGAAAATTTTTAAATATCAATTTGCATAAAGGTATGGTGTGTTTAGATTACTCTTTCGCTCTTTTATTAATTTAGGTATTCATGTGTTTTTATGATTACCTAATATTTACCTCTAATTATGATTTTTTGTCAATGGGAATATGAATTTTTTATCTATTATTTGTAAGATTTGGCGACATATTAGGACAAATTTTTTGTATCCTTTAAGATTCCCTTTATATTTTATTTCATTTTCGTTTTGGTCATCGTTGGATTTTTTTATGGAAAATTAATACTTCTGATTTCGATCATATATAATCTATATAATTATGATTAAGAATAGAAAAAGGGAGCTATCTGTTTCAGGAGATATAAATGTTATACCTTTTATAGATATGCTTTCGGTTATAATAATATTTCTGATAATGGTTGCAAGCTTTATGAATCTTGGGATAGTTGAATCATCTATGCCTCGTGCTGGTGGAGCTGAAGCTCAAGCTGCTCAACAAGAGCAAAAACAGCAGCAAGAACAACAAAGATTAGACCTTACAATAGCTATAACCGAAAAGGGGTTTTATATAGGTGGTGCAGGAGCTATACTACAGGAGAGAGCTGGAGAACCAACTATACCAAAAAAACCGGATGGTGAATATGATTACCAAGCTCTTAACGATAAACTCTGGGAGATAAAGAAAGAATACCCTAATGAATGGACGGTCATAGTACTTCCAGAAGATGGAATAAAATATGAAGTCATAATAAAGGTTATGGATGCATCTCGTGAAAGATGGATTGAGGAGAACGGAAAAAAGGTTAAAAAATATCTGTTCCCGAATGTTGCTATAGCTGCTGGTATATTTTAGATATCCTATCTAAAGAGGGAAAATAGTTAAATACTTGAATAAATGATTTATTTATTGTATATCTCTTTTTAAAACCTACCTGTGTATATTCCTTTTAAGTCAAGTAAAAATAAAATGAACAATTCAATCTATCTATAAATGAGATTTTAATTTGTTTTGCAACATTGTTGTCTGTAATTTAATGTATCTATGTGATATCATATAATTTCGAAAACTTACATATCTTATTTAAAATATTTGTAGCCTGGAGTCATCTTTTATATTTTGTATCATTTAAGTTTTGTTATGCTTGCATGAAAAAAATTTTGCATTTGAGATTAATTTTCTTTGTATCTGTAATATAATGAAAAATGAAGATTAGATATATTATTTTTTTAGCCTTGCTCTTTTCCTGTGGGGTAGAGGAGTCAGAATTAAAGAAGAGTTCATATTCTAAAAGTAGCCATAATAGTGGGATGAATTGTATGGAGTGTCATAGGAAGGGTGGTCCTGGTGAGGGGGTATTCAAGGTAGCTGGCACTGTGTATGATAAGAATGGTCAGATATATCCTGGAACTACTGTGAAGTTTTACACAGGAGCAAATGGGAGTGGAGAATTGAAATATACTTTAGAGGTAGATAAAAGTGGGAACTTTTATACCACAGAAGATATTGGGCAGGGTCTGTATCCAGCAGTTGAGGGTAGGGGTGGAGTGAAATATATGCCTACGAGTGCTTCTTCTGGAGCTTGCAACAGTTGCCATGACCAGAATAATAGGATTTGGGCTGAATAAAGTTTTCCTGCTCTCTATAAGTCGTATGCGAACCTTTAATGAACAAGCATTCGGGATGAATAAATTTTTCCTGTTCTTTTGTAAAACTTGATTTATTTCTGGCTAATCACTCAAAGGTTATGTAAAGCAAAACTTTCTTGATTTTCTAATTGGATTTTCCAGACGTAAGTAAAATCAATTGACATGGGAAAACTATTTGTTGTTGGTTTTGGTCCCGGTGATAAGAGGAATATGACATTTTGGGCTCGGCAGTGTATAGAGGAGAGTCAAGTTGTTATAGGTTATGAGACATATATAGATCTGATAAGGGATCTGATTGACGGTAAGGAAGTTATTGAGACTGGTATGACTGAGGAGGTAGATAGGGCGAAATTAGCGGTTCAGAAGGCTGTAGAGGGTAAAACTGTTTCTATTGTTTCATCTGGTGATGCTGGCATATATGGTATGGCAGCTCTTATTTATGAGATACTTCTTGAAAATGGTTGGAAACCTGGAATGAATCCAGATGTTGAGGTTGTCCCAGGTGTAACTGCTGCATCTGCTTGTGCTGCTTTAGTTGGTTCTCCATTGTCTTTGGATTTTGCTGTTATATCTATGAGTGATCTTCTTGTACCTTGGGAGCTGATAGAAAAAAGAGTTAGAGCTGCGGCGATAGGTGATTTTGTTATAGTTATATATAATCCATTAAGTAAAAAAAGGACTTGGCAGCTTAAGAAGGCAAGAGATATAGTTTTAGAGTATAGATCTCCAGATACTCCTGTAGCTGTTGTAAAAAGTGCTTTTAGAGAAGGAGAAAGTGTTAAAATTACAACCCTCAAAGATATGGCGGAAGCGGAGAACCTTGGAATGCTCACTACTATCATTATTGGTAATTCATCTACCATATATCGGAATGGTGTTATGCTTACTCCAAGAGGATACTCCTCAAAGTATGTAATTTGAAAACTGAATAATCTTGTTGATTTCAGAAATAAATCAAACTTATAACTTCTTAGATATTTTTAGATGATGGAACTTGTAAGGACAAGATACTCTACTATAAAGATAGATGATGATTCAAAAGTTATATCTGATAATTGGGAAAAGATTCAATTTGATCAGATAGACCTCAAGAGATTTAAACATTTGGTAGATATAGAAAATTTTGATATCATCATTTTTCCATTGAAAAAGAAGTTTGCACTTAAGCAAGATGTTGATTTTGAAATTTTTCCTAGGGGTGAAGGAAGTGATTCTGGAGATAAGTTTTCCGATTTTTTGAAGAATAGTTCAGATTTACTAAGGCTTCAAGGAAATAAAATTCTTTCAATTTTCTTTTATGATGATGATTTCAAGGAAAAAGTTTTTTTCACTTCAAGGCTTGAAATTTATGTCAAAGAGCCAACTGATTTCGTTGAACTTTTTTTAGGAAAAAATGCTTTTTCTTGCATAAACTCTATTGACTTCAAGCTTTTTCCTTTTTCCCATTTGAAATATTTTTCTTTTGAAGATTCTAATGGCTCTTTTAGTATTCAAAAGAGATTTTTCAATCTGGATAAGGATGCCAAATTGGATTTTGGAAGGATATGGTCTGGTAATTCAATATTTTTTTCCTTTGATAATTTTCTGCTTGAGGGGTATGGAGCTTCCTGTTCTGTTTTCGATGTTATATTCGGTAGGCAGAAGAAATCTCTCGAGATAAACTCAAGGATTGACCATATAGGGGAGAAGACATCAGGTTATCTTTCTGCTAGAGCTGTTATGTATGATTCTGCCGTTTTAAATTATGTTGGCGGAGCGAAGGTTTGGCCTAAATCTTTTAACTCTGATTCTTACGTTGAACTCAAGGGAATTAAAATGTCAGATTCGGCAAGAATATATTTTGTTCCGCTTATGGAGATAGATACAAGTCTGGTTAAGGCAAAGCATAGTTCATCAATAGGTAAGGTAGGAGAAAATGAACTTTTTTATATGATGTCAAGGGGTCTTGATGAAAATGAGGCAAGAGAGATCATAGTTGAGGGTTTTGTTCGAGAGGTAGTTTCAAAAATGAATATACCTGATTTGATTAGTCCCACATTCCCCTTCCTCTACCAGAAGCTTTAGCTTTGAGCAATCTTTTATCTGCAAGTTTTATTATATCCTCAAAGTGTTCAGGAGCTTCATTTACGGTTGCTAATCCCCAGCTTATGGATAAATCTTCTTTGATCTTATCTTTCGACGAAGAGAATTCGGAAAATTTTTTAGCTATTCTTTTTGCTACATTTACTGCATCTTCTTTTTTGACTCTATCGAGAAAAAGGACAAATTCGTCTCCTCCAAATCTTGCTGGTACATCATAGCCCCTTACGCTCTCTTTGAGTATTTTAGCAAGTTCTTTTAGTACTTCATCACCTATGTAGTGTCCATATCTGTCATTTATCTTCTTAAAACCATCTATGTCAAATATTGCGAGGGAATAGATTTCTTCTTCCCCAAGCCTTTTAAATTTCGCAAAAGCCTGTTCAAGATGTTGTACGAAGTATCTTCTATTGTATATTCCTGTTAGATGATCGGTTATAGCTTTGAGTTCTATCTCCTTCTCTCTATCTATTCTCCTTATGATTGATTCAGAGAATTTTGATACAAGATACAAAAATAACCTTTCATATTCATTTGCTTTTTTATCTTTCAGTATTATGTGTGCAAAAGTATCACCATTTTGTAATATAGGAAAAGAAATATATTCTTTTCCTTCTAGCTTGCCGAGTTTTAGATTTGAAAAATCTTCTTCATCAAATAATGATTTTATCTTCTGATCTGTTTGTATTTCTGCTGCACTGACCACGAGAAAATCTTTGTTTGGAAAAACATACGATATCATATTATTTAGTTCTTTTATAAGATTTGATTTATCCTGTTCAGAGAATGAGTATCTTGCAAAATTTGTAAGGAGCACAAATAGGTTTTGCATTCTTGAAAAATTTCTTTTCTCTTCTAAAAGTTGCTTTGAGACCAATTTTATAAATTCAAAGAGTGGGGACAATTCATTTTGTTCTATTTCGGTGTTTAGTATGTATTCAAGATTTTTCTCGGTATTTTTTTCTTCTTTTATCTTCGCGATGGTTGACTTTACCTTTTCAATGGCTTTCTGTTGGTTATTCAGATATTTCCATTGAAAAATGAAAACATATGTCCCAAAAAAAATTGTTGCCAGAGAAACAGAGAGGATATCAAAACCTGTCAGGTAGTAAATAATCATTAATATTGTAAAATTTGCAAATGTTATTATAAGCATATTTTTGTAATTGCCGAAATTATATATAAGAAAATTTACGCTTGTAAGGAAGACAAAAACGGCAATTTTCGATAAGGGAATCATGTTAATCCTGTTATAAAAATTATAATCAATACATAATAAAGAAATATAATTAATGTACTAAAGATTTATATAATTTGAAAATTATGGATATCTGGAACGAAGAAGAGGTGAGGAAGTCTTTTCTGAGCGAATCGGAAGGAGGAAGGAGATGGATATGGTTTGAACTTTCTGATTCTAGTATAAAATTTCTTGATCAGAGGTTTTTGCCGCATCAAGAGTTGTGGGTTGAATGTTTTGATGAACGAGATGTTGCAAGGGCTATAAAGGATATGGTGGTTCGCGGAGCACCTGCGATAGGGATTGCTGCTGCCTTTGGATTTGTATATGGAATGAAAAAAAGATTCAAAGAAAAAGGAAAGATAAATTTTTCTGATTTCCTTGAGATTAAGGAGATAATTTTAAATACAAGACCAACAGCTTATAATCTGAAAAAGGCAGTTGATGACATGGAGAAAGCTTTTTTAAACTCTCACAATGACAATATTATTGATAATCTGGAACAGAAAGCAAGGGATATTTGGTTTTCTGATTACATCTCTTGTTATCTCATAGGTCAGAATGGTGCCGACCTCGTACCAGATAATGGTTTTGTTTTTACTATATGTAATACTGGGGCATTAGCTACAGGCGGATGGGGGACAGCTTTTTCTGTAATAAGAACTGCAAAACAAAAGGGTAAGGACTTTATAGTTATCGTTATGGAAACTCGTCCATATCTTCAGGGAGCTCGTCTAACGACATGGGAGCTTATAAAAAACAAAATTGATTTCAGATTAATAACTGACTCATCATCTACTTTTCTGATGTCAAAATATCGCAACTCATGTGTCATTACCGGGGCTGACAGAATTTTAAGAAATGGAAGAACCTCAAACAAAATAGGAACTCTTATGTTATCTGTTTCTGCTAAGCATTTTTCTATACCTTTTTATGTTTGTGCTCCGAGGACAACAATAGATGTTTTTTCGGAAGATATACCTATAGAACAAAGATCTGATGATGAAGTAAAATATGTGTTCGGAAAGCAGATTGCTCCTTCAGATTGTAAAGCCATAAATTACTCATTTGATATAACTGAACCAGAACTTATATCTGCTATAATAACTGAAGATGGAATCTTTAGATATCCTTACTCTTTTACATAATACAATGTATCTTTGAATCATTGGATTTGTTTGATTTATTAGATTAAATTCAGTCGAATGTTAATAACGCTTGCATCCTATTTTGTGCTTAGTTTTATACTTATTAGACGATTTGATTCCTTTGCTGAAAATACTATGGATGGATTTAATTTGAAGAAGGTAAGGTTATATTTTTTCACAATAATTTTGTATATTCCTGATTGAACTTTGCAAAACAAAATGAATTAGATAGATGAATATAATAGACTTAGTATGATAAAAATACTTCACACCTCGGACTGGCATGCTGGTAAAGTAAATTTGAGAGAGCCAAGAAGAGAAGATCTACAGTATGCACTAGACAGAATAAAGGATTTTATAAAGCAAGAAAAAGTAGATTGTCTTCTTGTTTCTGGAGATATATTTGATAAACCAGTGGTATCTCCGCAAGATATGTCTCTGGTATGGAACTTTTTCCTTTCCATAAGTTCGTATGGGGTAAAGACAGTTGTGATATCCGGGAACCATGATTCAAGTGATTATCTTGCTAGCATGAAAGAAATTATGAGGCTCATAGATGTTTATATCTTTTATAAAATCGAGAGAGATATAAGCAAGGCATTTTTAGATTTTGAGCTTGGAAGGGATCAGAAGGAAAAGATTTCGTTTTTTGCTTTACCTTATGTTAGTCCAAGGATTACATATGATATTTTAAGGGATTCTTCGAATGTAAGATCTTTAGAAACATATATTGACTTTGTAAGTGCTTATCTTGAGACTGCTGTGGAGAGATATATGAGGGGTAATCCCACGATAATGATTTCTCATCTGGCTATTGCAGAGGCTAAGCCGTCAGGGACGGAGAAGGAAATAAGTTTAAGGGCTGATTTTTGTATCCCACATACTAAAATTCCTTCCGCTTTTGTATACTATGCTCTTGGGCATATACATAGGTATCAGAGAGTTAGTGAAACCAAGAAGATGTATTACTCCGGAAGTGTATATCAGATTGATTTTAGTGAAGAGAAAGATGAGAAAAAGGGTTTTAATTTTATCACTATAAAAAATGGATATATAGATAAAATAGAGTTTTGTCCCATAGGCCTAAAAAGAAGGATGAAAACCTATGAGTTTGATTTATCTAAGCGGAGTCTCGATTCTGTATTGCAAGAGCTGATCAGTGGAGGTAAAGATACTCTAAAAAGAATATTTCTATATTTTAATGAAGAGAAAAAGTATCTTATCCCAGAATTTTTAAATAAGATAAAGACTGTTGAAGGTGTTATTTCAATAAACTTTGAGAGTTCGGAAGAAAAAAAAGTCATTCCAGATATTTCATCTTTAGAGAGCTTTGATCCTTCTGATACGGACATAATCACATTGTATGAAAGATTTTATTCCGAGTTTAAAAAGGAAAGTTTAGAGTTTTTTAATAAGAGTATAAGACCTTATGTTTTAAAGATTATCGAGAAGTACAAAAACCAAGGTTAGTTTATGGAGTGGTGGACGGTGAAGGTGTTTGTTGTTTTCCTTCTGGTATTAGACCCTCTGGGGATGGTATTTCTGGGGGAGCTTCAGGTTGGGGGGGAGTAAAAGTTCTTGTTGTAGAAACTTTAGCTATTCCTAAAGTTATCAGAAAGAAAGCTGCTATAAGTCCCAGAGTTATTTTTTCTAATATTGTTGTTGGGCCTTTGGGGCCAAATATAGACTGAGCTCCTCCACCAAACATTGCTCCTATTGATTCTCCTCTCCCAACTTGCATTAGAACAGCAAGGACTAAAAGAATTCCTACCAATATCTCAAGTACCCACAGGAAAACAAGCATAGCATATATTTTCTTCAGGATAGAAATAAAATATAAATTTTTGATTTCTTTCTGATGACAAGGTCTGATCTATATACTCATGGATTTTATTATCAGATATTTTATCTTTCTCTCAAATTTCTGGTAATGAAAATGCTCGTGAAATCTTTTCACTCTTAACACACTAAATGTTATATTGATGTATCGAAAATAAGAAGACTAAGATTGTAAAATGCTTTAAGTTTTATGAGCAGAATCACAAAGATTTTATAACTTAGGATGACCGAATTGATTGGAAATTTAACCTGCTATCTGAAATAAGCAAAGGATTTGAATTATTATTTTATGGAAATTATGAGGTTTTTTGTGGTAATTCCAGATGGTGTAGCAGAGAGGTTCCAAGAAAATACTGCTTTGAACTTAGCAAATACTCCCTACATGGATGAGATTGCTCCAAGGAGTTTAATTGGGCTTGCAAGGACTATTCCTTTTGGTCTACCACCTGGATCAGATGTTGGGGCCTTATCTATATTTGGTTTTGATCCTTATATATATGCGAAGGGAAGATCTCCTCTTGAGATAGCGGCGAAGAAAGTTGTACCACCAGAAGACGCTGTTGTTTTCAGAATGAACCTTGTTTCAATTCACAATGGTATTATGAAAGATCATTCGGCTGATCATATAAAAGACCAGGAGGCTCAAAGGATAATAGATATGATGAAAAAAGATTTTTTTGATTATCTTAGGAAAAATAATATGGAGCTTTATTTTGGTAAATCTTACAGGAATTATCTTGTCTGGAGGATAAATGATAGGGAGAGGGAAGAGATTATACTGAAAACAGAATTTACTCCTCCCCATGATATTCTCGGAAAAGAAATTAGAACTCATCTTGAAATCTATGAGAAGTTTGCTCCAGAGCTTCTTTGGCTTATATTAAGATCTCAGGAAATTCTGAAAGGTAGCGCTAATTCTGTCTGGTTCTGGGGACAAGGAAAGAGAGTAAATCTTCCAATGTTTGAGAAGATATATGGTAAAAAAGCTTATCTTGTTTCTGCAGTTGATATAGTTAAGGGAATCGCAGTTTTAAGTGGAGTTGAAGTAATTGATGTTCCGGGAGCTACAGGGTATCTTGATTCTAATTTTGAAGGGAAAGTAGGAGCAATTCTTCAGAATGTTAAAGAAGATGAAGTTGGATTTATACACATAGAGGCAACAGATGAAACTGGACATCAGGGAGATAGAGAAAAGAAGATCTTATCTGTTGAGATTGTAGATAGTAAAGTGATCAGAGAAATAATTGAGAATGGAGGAGATGATATGAGATTGCTCATAATTCCAGATCATCAAACTCCATGTGAAGTGAGAACTCATGTAGGGGATCCAGTTCCTTTTTTGATCTATCCTTGCCCAATTTGCGGAGGTAAGAGATGTTATGCTTGTGGTAAGAATAGATTCACGGAACTCCAAGCTTATTCATCGGGTTTTATCTTTGATGGAAGAATCATTATGAAATATTTTCTACAAGTATGATAAAAGTTGGATTTTTTGGAACAAGAGGTGTTCCTGCAAGCTATTCTGGTTTTGAGACATTTTATGATAAACTATTAAAAAGGTTGCCAAAGAATGAATTTGAGATATATGTCTTTAATAGATATAACTATCTTCAATATCCCTTTAAATACTATAAGGGAGCCAGGGTTATAAGTTTGCCATCAATACCTCAGAAGCATCTTGATACTATATCTCATACCTTTTTTTCTCTTATTTATTCAGTCTCAAATGGGATACAATTTGATATTGCTCTTATATGCAATGTTGGGAATTCATTGCTTCTTCCTCTTTTCAGGATTTTTGGTATAAAGACAGTTCTTAATGTTGATGGGCAAGATTGGAGGAGACAAAAGTGGGAAAAATTTGCCTCGCTTTATCTAAAAGCAAGTGAGAAAGTTGCAGCTTCATTTGCAGATATAATTGTTGCTGACTCGCTTGATGTGAAAAATTACTATCTTCAGAACTATAAAGTTTCTGAAAATAGAATAGTTTATATACCGTATGGTGGTGTAGATGAGGAAGATATCAAAATGGCAGACATGTTTGGAGATGACGAGAAACTTTTGAAAGAATTTGGACTTAAGAAAAACAAATATTTTCTTTTTGTCGGGCGACTTGTTCCTGAAAATTCTCCACATACACTTATCTCTGCTTTTAAGAAAGCAAAATCAATTTATCCTGAACTGAACGACTTCCAAGTTTCAATCGTTGGTGATGCTCCTTACTCTGAAAAATACAAAATGTTTCTAAAACAGCTATCAGGCGGTGATAAATCTATAGTTTTTACAGGCTATGTTTTCTCATCTGGTTATATAAAGTTATCAAGGAATGCATTTTGTTTTGTTTTGTGCGCTCAGGTGGGAGGAACACACCCTGTTCTTGTTGAGCAGATGAGTCTTGGGAATATCATTTTATGCTATGATAGTCCGTCAAATAGGGAGGTCCTTCAAGATTCTGGTTTTTTCTTTGATTCTGAAGATAGTCTTAAGGATCTTCTTGGTAAGGTCGTAAATCATCAGAATATATCTGAATTTAGGAAGAAAGCTAAGGAGCGAGCTCGGGAATTTTACTCTTGGGATAAAATATCAAGTGATTA
>CAZRNR010000003.1:56055-73595 GCA_964601505.1 uncultured bacterium
AAGCTAAGGAGCGAGCTCGGGAATTTTACTCTTGGGATAAAATATCAAGTGATTACGCAGAACTTTTCAGGCAGATTGTTGTCCAGCGTTAGCCTCCCAGTTGAGTTCCACCGCCTGTACCCTGACCGCCTTGTTGGTTCCCGCCCCCTTGTTGAGTTTCCTCTTGCTTTTCACATCCCACAGAGATCCTGAAATCTGAACTTCTTATGTTTATGCCCGATTGAGAATTCCCATCCCTTACTTCAACTCTAAAAAGGTGATTCCCAGTTTCAATGTTCTTATAGGTGTATGACCCGATAAGTTGTGGGGTTTGTATTATATTACCTTCTCCAAGTTTTTGCCTGAAGATATTCCAGGGTGTTGGGTTCCCTGAATTAGGATCATTGGGATTTATACTTGGCTGCTGGTCACACTCTGAGAAAACATGTCGCATCCTCCAGAATACAAAGGATGGATCATCTTCAACGGTGAATTCAAATTTTACTGTATCACCTGCCTTGAATACATCAAGTGTTGTTGGAGAAAGGAAGTTCGGTGGAGCTGGAGGAGTTCCAAGCTCAACACCTAAACGATTTGTGTAAGACCAGCATGTCCATGTTAGCACTGGGTTAAGAGGTCTTCCCAGATTTACCTGAGCCCTGACTCTCCACCAGTATATACCTTCTTGCAGATTGAATTGAACATCCTGAGACGTTCCTCCACCTATTACCGATACTGGATTTGCTTGTCCTCCAGAAGCTTGTATTTCTACATTTTGAATAATCCTTCTGAAATCAGGGAAATCTGATATTTGAAAGATATACCTTACAGCATTATCAAATGGTTCCCAGTAGAATCTGGGATTAGTTTCATCTGTCCAAAAATTATTAACCGGGGCGTAAAGCGGAACCCTTCTTATAGATAAGCTACTTTTTGAGGAAAAAACTTTTATTGTTACGGTTATCGGTTCCGGTTTCTCTATTTTCTCGTTTCCTTGTTCGTCTTTAACTTTTTTCACAAGTGGTTTTGAGGTGTTCCATCCAACAAACAAGTTTTTGTTCTCTGAATCTTTTCCGGCTGAAATTTTTACCTGATTTCCGACTGGTTGGGGAACACCATCTCCGCCAATCTTATATATTATTGCCTCGGATCCAGCGAATATAACGGGATTTGTGGGATCAATTTCTGTTTTCCCGTATGTCCTTTCATCATCTGTTTCTATTATAACATCATCTCCTCTTTTTAAGGTTATCCCTGTGTCAAACCATGTTTTATCTGATGTTAAAGTTATTTGTTTTTCAATTGTTGGAATCTCTTCTTGACAATCTATTTCTCCAGAATTTTGTTGATCTGATGTATTGCTCTCACTACAATAGCTCAATAGAATCAGTAGCAGTGTAAGGGGTATCAAAAGACGCATATGTAATATTTTAGCTATGCGGTTTTTATTAAATGGTCTTTTTCAATTTTTTCTATTATCACATTGATGATTATGAAAACTTTTTTCTTTTATTATTCTTTATTCTGTGTGTATTATCTTAAAACCAATCTTTTTGAAATATGTTTAAGTTGATTTAAAAGGGAGTTTTTATATATTTCATTCCTGAACACTTTTGTAATTTAATAAAATAAATAATGTGAAGATAAAGCTCCCATTTGAAATAGATCTTAGTACTATAGCTCAGGCTTCCGGTGGTTATCTTCTAGGTGAAGATATCAGAATAAGCTTTATATCAACTGATACAAGAAAAGATGTTTCTGATTCAATTTTTATTCCTATAAGAGGTGAGAATTTTGATGGACATGAATTTATCCCAGTAGCCTCAGAGAAGGGGGCAGTAGCTTTTTTTTCATCTGAAGATTTTTGGGAGAAGAAGCTTAAGAATGATTCTCATTTTAAACCTTTTATCTTGGTCAAAGATACATCCGAAGCTTTTTTGAAACTTGCTTATTATGTCAGGAGTAAGTTGAAGGCTTTCGTGATTGCTGTCGGAGGAAGTGTGGGGAAAACTACTACAAAAGAACTGATACATTTTATCTTTTCAGAATTGGGATTCAAAGCCCACAAAAGTGCGAAAAGTTTTAATAACAATGTTGGTTTGGCTATAACAATTCTTTCAATGGATAAAGATTCAGAACTTGGGATATTTGAAATCGGAACTTCTCATAAAGGGGAAATAAAATATCTTACAAAATTTGCTGATCCGGATCTTGGAGTAATAACTGCAATAGGTAAGGAACATCTTGAGGGTCTTGAAGATGAACATGGAGTCTTTGAAGAAGAAGTAGATTTGATAAGATATGTAGTAGATAAGCAGGGTATTTCTGTTTTGAATATAGGCTATAGGGAGCTCAAGAGATTTTTTGATTCTATTGATGGAAAGAAGATAGGATTCTACATGATGAGAGATTCAGAAGGTTTTTTATGCAAAAATTCTGTTGCATGTAAAGTTGAGAGTGTTGATGAATTCTTTAATTCAGTTTTTAGGTTATCAATAGACGGATTAGGTAGTTTTGTTCTAGCGACAAATTTACCTCCGCATCTTGGTGAAGTTGTTGCAGGTTCAATCTCATCTGTTATCGCATATTTGAAGTATGAAAGGCAAGCTGAATCATTTAATGATATCTTTAGGATTGATTTCAAAAAGTTTAAAAGAGAGAAGGGGAGGTTTGAGGTCAAAAAGCGAGGAAAAATATTTATCATAGATGACACATATAATTCAAATCCGACATCTGTTGAAGGTATGTTTTTCTCAGCATCGTTTCAAAAAGGTAGGAAGATATTCGTGATTGGGGATATGCTTGAGCTTGGGAAGATGTCCGAGCAGGAACATGAAAATCTTGGAAATTTAGCGAGTAAATATTTTGATAGGGATGAGGTGTTTTTTCTGGTCAATGGAGATTTTGCAGATTGTATGTTCAGGGGATTTCAGAGAAACGGTTTTTCTGCTTATGTTGCCAAGAACAGAAATGATGTGGTTGATGAGCTTTTTAAGATTGTTGAAGATGGAGATTATGTTTTCTTTAAAGCTTCAAGGAGATGCAAGTTTGAGGATATATTAACAGAATTTTCGGAGCGCATCAGAATTTTTTAGAATTTTTTCATATATCATGCTTTTCCCAGATTATAAGATAACAGAGAGAGCAATTCTTTCTTTCATTTTTTCCATTTCATTTTATTTGTTTTTTGGCAAGAAACTTATAAATTTCCTTAGGAATATTGGTCTTGGTCAAAGAGTTTATCATTTGGGGCCTAAAGAGCATCTTTCAAAAGAAGGGACTCCAACTGCTGGTGGGGTATTTATATGGCTTTTTTCATCAGCTTCTGCTATTTTATTCGGAGATTTGAAGAATAAGTATCTTGTTCTATCACTTATTACTTTCTCGCTCTTTTCAATTCTTGGATTGATTGATGATATTCTCAAGAAAAAAAGTAAAAAAAGAGGACTGACTATATCGCAGAAGTTTTCGCTTCAAGTTTTGATTTCGTTTTTCATATTATCTATAACTTTCCTCACAATTGATTTTAACACTTCACTGCGTGTTCCATTCTCTGCTTACTATATTGATATTCCCTATTATCTTTCTTTTATATTCGCATTATTTATACTTGTCGGGAGTTCAAATGCTGTAAATCTAACTGATGGACTTGATGGACTTGCTGGTTCTCATCTTGTTGTTGCTTTTTCTGTTCTTATGATCTTCTGCTACTTAGCTGGACACTATGTCTTTGCGGATTATCTTGATATGATTTTTGTCAACGGTGTGGGTGAGGTTGTTGTGCTTATTGCAGGAATAATAGGAGCTTTACTTGGTTTCCTTTGGTATAATTCATATCCTGCTCAGGTTTTTATGGGAGATTCTGGTTCTCTATCTTTGGGAGCTCTTTTAGCATATATAGCAATGATTTCTAAAACAGAATTCTTCTTACCAATTTATGGTTTTCTTTTTGTTCTTGAGGCACTATCTGTTATAATGCAAGTTGGATATTTTAAAATGACAGGTGGGAAGAGAATTTTTAGAATGGCTCCACTACATCACCACTTTGAACTTGGCGGACTTAGAGAAACAAAGGTTGTAGCGCGGTTCATTATAGTTGCAATAATACTTGGGGGACTTGCATTACTTGGCTTAAAAGTAAATTGATTTTCTAATTCTTACAGTGATCAGAAATGACTCCAACCAATCAGATATGTTTCTATTTATTGTTTTGTATGGAACTTTGCATGTTCTGTTAAATGAATTGTAAAAAAATTCTTAGCTGTTTTCAATAACCGGAGAAATTTTACAATTTTTGGTCTATAATTTTTTTACACAGCAGTTAACATTTTGGATACTTTAGGTTTAGATGACATATCTGACAGAACTTTTGAGATAAAGCAAATTGTATGAGAATTTTTGTTAGCTATTTATCTTGCTGCTTCTTGTTTCTTTCTTTTATAGTATTCTGCATTCTTTTCTATAAAACTTCTCCATTTTTCTGGCAAAGATGATTCTGGGAAGATCGCATTTACGGGGCATACAGGTTCACAAGCTCCACAATCTATACATTCCTGAGGGTCTATGTAAAGCTGCTCTTCCTTTGAAAAATCTGCTTCATCTTTTTTAGGATGAATACAATCAACAGGACATACCTCAGTACATGCCGTATCTTTCACTCCAATGCATGGTTCCGCTATTATGTAAGGCATATAAATTACCTCCTCATTGTTATCATTATAGTAATTTAGTAATTTTTAGATATTGCCTTATGTTTATGTTTTTACAAAAATTTTTTTATATTGATGGTTTTACTAGATATTCTTTTCTATTGATCTGATTATTATTTCTTTGACCTTTATTATTGCTTCCTCTAAATCATCATTCACGATAACAAAATCAAAGATGTTAGATTTTTCCATTTCTTCTTGAGCGTTTTTTATTCTTCTTTCTACATCTTTTGTATCTTTTCTTCGGATTATTCTTTTTTTGAGCTCTTCTAGGCTTGGGGGTTTAATGAATATGAGAAGACATTCATCGCCTAGTTTCTCCTTGATTTTTTCTGCTCCCTGAACATCTATATCGAGCAAAAGTAATTTCCCCTGATTCAGCGCGTTATGAAGGTTTGATTTTGGAGTCCCGTATAGATTGCCATGAACCTCTGCCCATTCCAGCATCTGATCAGATTTAACCAGATTGTAAAAATCTTCTTTTGACACAAAAAAATAATCTCTTCCTTCAACTTCTTTAGGCCTTTTTTCTCTTGTCGTGTAAGATACAGAGAATAAGATTTTATCTTTAAGCTTGTGATCTTCAAGAATTCTTCTAATTATCGTAGTTTTTCCTACGCCAGAAGGTCCGGATATGACAATTGACTTTATCATTATTGATCTTGTATTTCTTGGATTTGATTATGAAATGGAAACTCTTGATGGATAATTGTTTTATCTTGATGTTTTTTGATCTCTTCTTCTATTATTTTCTTTATTTCAAAGAATCCTGGTTCAACTGTTATATCTTCAGATTTTATAAAATCAAAAACTGCTTGGGGATCTTTTAGTCCGTGTCCAGTAAGTGTGCACACTACTATTGAGTCTTTTTTTTCAATCTTTCGGTTTTCAAGCGCTTTTATGAAACCAGCTAATGATGCGCAGGAGGCTAGTTCGCAGAATATTCCTTCAAATTTGCTCAGTATTTTATATGTCTTTATTATTCTTTCATCTTCTACTGATTCTATCATACCTTTTGACTCATCTCTTGCTTCTTCGGCTTTCTTCCAATTTACTGGGTCACCTATCCTTATAGCTGACGCGACAGTTTGTGGTTCTTTTATTGGATAACCTTTAACTATCGGTGCTGCTCCCTCAGCTTGAACTCCGCACATTTTGGGTAGATTTTCTATCTTTTTCAGTTCAAGATATTCTTTGTATCCTATCCAGTATGAATATATGTTAGCAGCATTTCCAACTGGTAGGAAATGATAATCTGGCGCAGTTTTTAGGACCTCGCATATTTCAAATGATGCGGTTTTCTGCCCTTGAATTCTCCAAGGATTTATGGAATTTACGATAAAAAGATCAAAATCTTGGGCTATTTTTTGAACAATCTCCATAGCATCGTCGAAATTTCCTTTTACTTTTATGATTTTTGCTCCGTATGCGATGGCTTGAACTATTTTACCAACAGCTACACCTTTTTCTGGAACTACAACGAAAACTGGTATTCTAGATCTCGCTCCATAAGCGGCGGCAGAAGCTGATGTATTTCCTGTTGATGCACATATCAGAGCACGAGATTTTATATCCCTCGCGCGTGTTACGGCAACGACCATCCCCCTGTCTTTAAAGGAAGCTGTCGGATTTATACCTTCATATTTGAAGTATATCTTACCACTAAATCCTAGATTTCTTAATTCTTGCTGAATAAAAACTGATTCTATAAGTGGTGTATTCCCTTCATAAAGGGTAATATACGGTTCTTTCAATCTTTCAGATCCGACCCGTATAAAATCTTTATACTTGTTTATTATTCCCTTCCAATGTTTATCGCTATCGTCCACAGTGAAAGATAAGTATAATTATTCTACTCCCTAAAGTAAAATTCAAATATTCCGAAAACTTAAATTAATCACATAGGATCACCTTCCTGCATAGACGGTTTGTGGGGGCTTCCCCGCAACCGTTTTTCTGTTTTACGGTCTTTCCGAAAAATTCTTTTCAATTTTGCTATCATATATGGGAGAATTTATCCTTGAAACCGACTTTGTTCCAAGAGGTGATCAACCTCAAGCCATAAATAAGCTTGTTCAGGGCGTAAGAGAAGGTATGGATTTTCAGGTCCTTCTTGGTGTTACGGGTTCGGGAAAGAGTTTTACCATGGCATGTGTTATAAAGGAACTTGGAATGCCAGCTATTATAATAGAGCCTAATAAGACACTCGCAGGGCAGATTTACACGGAGTTCAAAACATTCTTTCCGAAAAATGCTGTGGAATACCTCGTTTCATATTATGATTATTATCAGCCGGAATCTTATCTACCTGAGTATGACCTTTATATAGAGAAAGAAGCTATTGTGAATGAGGAAATAGATAGACTCAGGCATTCTGCCACTCGTTCCGCTATTTCTAGAAAAGATGTTATAATTATTGCTACAGTATCGGCAATATACAATATAGGTTCTCCCATTTATTACGGAAGCTTGAAACTCAGATTTTACAAGGGACAGAAAATTTCACCATTTGAATTCTTCAGGAAGCTTGTCGGATCAGGTTATGTTAGATCGGATATAGACTTTAAAAGAGGAACATTTAGAGTTCGTGGAGATACCGTAGATGTTTTCCCAGTGTATGAAGAATCGGTGGCTGTTAGATTTGAGTTTTTCGGTGATGAGATAGAGTCAATAATACTAATAGATTCCTTCACTGGGAATAGAATTGAGAAAATTAACGATATAGAAATATTCCCTGGAAATCATTATATAGCTCCAAAAAATGAGTTTGAAAGAGCTCTCAAAAGCATAAGAAAAGAACTTAGAGAATGTTATGAAAGATTTGTTCAGGAAGACAAAAAAGAAATTGCCGATAGACTAAAAAGGAGAGTTGAGCATGACCTTGAAATGTTGGAAAACTTTGGTTTTTGTAAAGGTATTGAGAACTATTCAAGACATTTTGACGGCAGAGCACCGGGAGATCCACCATTTACTATTTTTGACTACTTTTCAGATGATTTTTTGATTTTCATTGATGAGAGTCATATTACCGTTCCTCAGCTTCAAGCTATGTTCAAGGGAGATTTTACAAGGAAGAAAAACCTAATTGATTTTGGCTGGAGACTACCATCTGCTTATGATAACAGACCTCTAAAGTTTGAAGAATTTGAGAAATTTATGAAACATACAATTTTTGTTTCGGCTACACCGGGGGACTGGGAATTATCTAGAGCCAGACAGGTTGTTGAACTAATAGTCAGACCTACTGGAATTGTAGATCCTCCTGTTTATATAAGACCAGCAAGGAATCAGATACAAGATTTGATCAGTGAAATTCAGTCTGTTTTGAGCAGGAATTTCCGAGCATTTGTTCTAACGCTTACGAAAAAACAGGCGGAAGAGCTTTCGGAGTACCTGAACTCACTTGGTATAAAAGCAAGGTACATGCATTCTGAAATAGACACAGTTGAGAGAATGGATATACTTCGGGATTTGAGATTAGGGGTTTTTGATGTTCTTGTAGGAATAAACCTTTTGCGTGAAGGGCTTGATGTTCCTGAGGTAGCTCTTGTTGCTATACTTGACGCAGACAGACAGGGGTTTTTACGCTCTTATCGTTCAATAATACAAATATCTGGAAGAGCTGCCAGAAACATAGAAAGTAAAGTCATACTTTATGCAGATAATATGACAGAAGCCATAGATAAAGCTATTCAGGAGATGGAAAGACGAAGGAAGATTCAGCTTGAATATAACCAAAGAAATGGAATAACACCTTCAACAATAAAGAAAGAAATAAAAAGCTTTATCTTAAGTAAGAAAACCCAAGAAGATTATGACTGGACAGAGTTTCCTATAACTGAAATTCCCCCATCAAAGATTCAAGATGTAATAAGAGATCTTGAGAAAAGAATGAAAGATTATGCAAAAAATCTTGAGTTTGAAAAGGCAGCAAAGATTAGAGATAAGATAAGAGAACTTAAAAAATTAATGCTACAACTTTAATATGGAATTTTATTTTTATTTTGCGAAGCTTGAAGCTATAGGTGAAAGTTAGAAGGAAGATAAATCAAAGGATGAATAAGAATAATAAGAATAAAAATATTGCATTTTCTTGAATCTACCAACGAATTCTTTTTTGTGTTGGTTAGATTGAATTTTTAATGATTTTAAAAAGTTTCTTTATTCTTTTAGTTTTCTAAAATGATTTTGAGAGCTTATTTTGTTTAAAGGGTTGCAGGAAATGTTTTCAATTATTGAAGAATTATTTTCGCGTTTATCAGGAAGGCAAGTGGTTTTGAAGATATTCAAGAACCTTCAGTGGTTGATAATTGATAGATTTTTAAGATATGGTATAGGTTTTTTTATCTCTATCTTGATCGCAAGATATCTTGGACCTGAGAAGTATGGAATACTGAGCTATGGATTAGCCTTTGCTGCTATGTTTGGGCCTATAGCTACGCTTTCATCGGACACCTTGATAGTGCGAAATATTTCATGGTTTCCCGAGAGAGAAAGTGATATTTTGGGAACTTTTCTTGTGCTCAGATTGTTGGCTTCTTTGTCTTCTACTATTATTTGTGTCTTATCAGCTTTCCTTTTCGCTCATGAAAGCGGTACCGTCTTGCTTGTTATATTCATAAGTTCATCTATGTTTGTATTTCAGTCTTTTTATGTTGTTGATCTTTTGTATCAAGCAAAAATTATGAATAAATCAAGTGTTATAATTCAGGATACTGGTTTCCTAATTTCTTCGGTTATGAAAGTTTATTTCCTTCATATTGGTGTAGATGTTGTGGCTTTTGCCTTTGCAAATCTGGTGGAGATAGTTTTTTCCGCTGCACTATTTTTCATCTCATATACAGTTGTTTCAAAAAAAAGATTTAAATTCTCACGAGATATTGCGTATAACTCTTTTAAAGATATTGTTTTACTGGTCTTGATTAGTGTATCAGTCGTTTTGCAGTCAAGATTTGATCAAATACTTATAAAGAATCTAGTAGATCTTAAAGAGCTTGGATTTTACTCAATGGCTTTAAGGATTATAGAGTTAATTACAATTATACCATCTTTGATTTTTCAAGTTTCTCTTCCTCCTATCTCATCCGCCAAAAATCAAAATGAATCGGTATATGTAAGCCGATTGAGACAGGTTTATAGATTTATGTTCATTTTTAGTTTCATATCTACTTTCTTACTTGTTGTTTTCTCAAAACAAATAATTTCACTTCTTTATGGTGAAAAGTATTCCAGATCTGCTGAATTCCTTCCTTTTTTGACATCAAGAATACTTATTGCTTCTTTCGGTTTAGCAAGGGGTATATATATAAATACGGAGGGTCTCTTTTCTTTTTCTCTTATTACATATATTTTGGGAGCTGTTATTAGTGTATCTTTGAACTATGTACTCATTCCGAATTTTGGTGTATACGGAGCGATTATATCTGCTAATGTAGGTTTTATTTTCACAGTTTTTCTTCTTGACCCGTTAAACCCAAAGATGAGAACGAATTTAAAAATTATGATTGAAGGAATTTATACATTCTTTAGGATATTTAAGAGAGATTGAATATACTTTTGCTATAATGAATTATTTGATAGCTTAATAAACATGAAAATATCTTTTTTAATCGGAGGGTTAAATTTGTTATATTATTTCTGATTATCCAGGAAAATTCTATAAATTTAAAAATTTAAAAACAGTTATTTTATTAGGGAAAAAAGTCTTTTATTTCTTATCTTTCCTGATTCGTAATCTATTGAGAAATAGATTAAAAATGCTTTTCCTTTTACATTTTCTTTAGGAACGAACCCCCAAAATCTTGAATCATTGGATTCATCTCTGTTATCACCCAGGACGAATATATGTCCTTCAGGAACTCTTTCTGGTCCCCAGTTATCTCTGGAGGGATATATCTCATTGTCTGAAAAGAATGCCCATTTGTCTTCTATTTTCTTACCATTGACATAAACTATTTTGTTCCTTATTTCAACTAAGTCTCCTTCATTTGCTATTACTCTTTTTATAAAGTCCTTTGATCTGTCTTTGGGGAACTCAAAAACTACTATATCTCCGATTTTGACATCGTTCCATTTTATTATATATCCTAAATAAGGGAATCGCAATCCATACGATAACCTGTTTACGATTATGTGATCTCCTATAAGTAGTGTTGGTATCATAGAGCCGGTCGGTATTTTATATGCCTGAATGAAAAATGTTCTTACAAATAATGCAAGCAGGAGGCCTATTGCTATATCTTTCAATAAGGATTTGAGTTTGTTCATAATTAATAAGATGAAAAATAAAATTTAATTGTCGGTTTCTATTAATCTAAAAATTCAGTTGGAATTCTTGATGCGCTTTTTACCATGTCTTGAGCAGCTTTTACAAATCTTACTATTATAGCAAGGTTTCCCTTCAGCTGTAGTTTTCCCTGAGCGAGTCCTTGAATAGGATCGAGTTCTCCCTTTATGATCTGTTTCCATCTCCCGTAATCTCCGTAAATAACAAATGGAGCTTTTTCTCCCTCTTCTTTGCTAACTATACGGGCATCTTTGCATACTCCCTGATTAATATCTAAAATTATATAAACATCTTCTTTGATAACTTTATCATCTTTTTTGATAACTAAAGTAACGGGACCATGTTTCCATTCTTTTCCTGAATCTTTCCAAGGTCCCTTGTTTAGTTCATCCTTATATTTTTCAACCCATTCTTTCGATGGAAATAGCATATCATATTATAGTCTTTATAGATTTTTATTTGTGAAGAAATTTTTTAAATTATTTTATCGTTTTCTTTTTAATTCAAGTACTGAAGATTATCAGTATAAACAGATTTGGCACGAAAGAACAAATTAAGGGGATCTTGATTATCAATTTACCCAATTGAAGAATTATGATAAATTATGGAACTGGAAATCTCATAGCTTTTCAAATCATTATCGGAAGTATTCAGTAGAAAGTTGGCGAGGATTCAACTTTCCTTTATAATGTTCCCTAGATTTTCCTTCTGAGACTATTCAGAAATATGAAAAAGTTTAGCTTTGAAACCTTGTAAAATCTTGCATCTACCAATTCTGAGAAAAGCTTATGTTGTAATAATACTTGTTCTTCTGTTTTGATAAGTTTTACCTCATCTTTATGAATCTTCTGTTTGTAATGTTTTAATTTTTCATATATGAGGAAGAGAAAATTTTGATTCATTGCATAGTTTCTGAATGGAATAATATCAGAATTGCTTTTCTATAGCTTTAATGATTTTCCAAAGGGTAAAATTAACTTTTGTATTTATTTTATGTTTCTGTCCATATTTTACTATTGCTCCACACATTGAATCTATCTCTGTTTTACCTCGTAGTTTTATGTCTTGTATCATGCTTGAGATATGGTCCTTTGTTGGGGGAACGAGTTTTTTTTCAAAATATTCAAAAAAGTCGTTGTTTATTTTTGCACCTTCTCTTTGCGCTACTGAAATTCCTTCTTGTATGATTTCCCTTGCTATCTCGCGAGAAAAATTATTTTCTATTACTTGGCCATAAGTTGCATTCATAATCACACTAAGAGGATTCAATGCTGAATTGTAAAGAGCCTTTTGCCATATAGGAGTTTTTATATCTTCGGTGAATTCGCTTGGGAGTCCAGATTTGTTCAGAGCTTCGGAAAGCCTTATCATTAGATCTACAAGGGATTTATCTTTGATCGGTTCCCAGAAACCAAGTAGGATTGGTCCTCCCCAAACTGTTATCTTTATCTCACCTGGATTTTCAAAAACCACTCCAAATATCACTCTTGCATTACCCACCGGTTTTATATGCTGTGAGAAAAATTCATAATTTCCAAGTCCATTTTGTGCCGATATGTAAAGATTTGCATCTATACCAGATGATTTTATTGCCTTTAAAGCTTCTTCATTTGAGAATGTTTTGACTGTTATAAGGACTATGTCAAATTTTCCTTTTGGTATTTCTGTATGTGCATTAAGTCCTTTTACGATGAATTCTCCCCATATACCTTTGACTTTCAATCCTTCACTTTTTATTTTTTCAATATGTTCTTTCCTACCGACAAGATTTACATCATATCCAGATATATGAAGTTTTGCCCCTATTGAACTGCCGACGGCACCTGCTCCGAATATCAGGATTCGCATAGAAAAAGCAATATGTGAAAAAATTTGTATGGAGAAAAAATACAGCTTTTTATGTGAGATTTTTATAATTTATTTATCTGATGAAATGAAGTTATGTATCAGAGCTTGGTTGCGACAGTGAGCTTTTTGATTAGGAATCTTATGAGAAGCTTTCACTTATCTTGTTGTTATTTTCAGATCTTTCTGTCTTCCTACTTTTTCAAGGAATTCCTCTACAAGCATGCTAAAAGCATCCGCTCCTGGAGATGATGGACTGTAAAGTTGTATGGGTAATCCAAAGCTTGGAGCTTCTGCGATCTTCACATTTTTCGGTATCTTTACGCTGAAAATCTTGTTGGGGAAATATTTGATGAACTCCTCTTCCACCTCTTTGGCTAATTTTGTTCTCCTATCATACATATTTATTATTACTCCAAGTATTTCCAGTGATGGATTTAATTCTTCTCTTATATATTCGATTATTCTGAAAAATTTTGAGAAACCTTCTAACGAAAAGAAGTCGGCCAGAACAGGTATTATTACGAAATCTGAAGCGCAAAGAGCATTTATGGTATATATTCCTATTGATGGTGGACAATCTATGAATATAAAGTCAAAATCATTTCTAATTTTATCTATCTCTTTTTTGAGTAAGAACTGATTATCTTTCATCTCAAATGCTTCTGCTTCGAGTCCAGAGAGATCTTCATCTGCCGGTATAACGAAAAGGTTTTCAACCTGTGTCTGATGTATTGCTTCATTTATCTGGATCTCATTAGTCAGAACTTTGTATATTGTTTTACCTTCTGGTTTTATATCAAGTCCTACGGTTATATGGGATTGTGGATCAAAATCTACAAGGAGAACCTTAAGTTCTGTTAAAGCTAATGCGCTTGCTAGATTTAAAGCAATAGTGGTCTTACCAACTCCTCCCTTCTGGTTTGAAATACATATGACCATCTTCTGGTAAGTTAAATTTTATTTTCTATCTATTCAATTTTTTAAGAGATTGAAAAATGCAAATCAATCTTCTACTGCTTCAAGGCATCTTCTACATAGTTTATCTTCATTCTTTTGTTCTTCATGGTATTTCCAGCATCTTGGACATTTTACAGTATTTTCATATTTATCTAATGAGAGGTGTTCAGGTTTTTCCAATATCTCAACCTTTGATACGATGAAAAACTCTTCAAGAATCTTTTCGAGCTCTCTTTTGTTTAGATCTATTTCACTTGGTATAAAAATTTTCAGTTTGAGTTCAAGAGAGCTTCCAACTTTTCCGTTTTTTCTCATTGAATCTATAACCTCATTTATTTCTCCTCTGATTTCAATAAGACGGTTGAAAAAATTGATCAGGCCTTCAGATATTTTTCCTTCCTGTATAATCTTTGAAACTAAGTTTTCATCGATCAGTTCTAGGAAGACGCTCTTTTTCCTTTTGAAGCCAAATGCTTCTGGAATATGTTCATATGCTTCTTCTGATAGGAAGGAAAAAATAGGAGATATTAGAATTATCAGAGATTTTAGGATCAAAAATGTAGTGTATTGAGCGCTCTTCCTTCTTGGAGATTTTTTTGAGTCGCAGTATATTGTATCTTTTATTATATCAAGGTAGATTCTTGAAAGTGTTCTATCACAGAAGTTGTGAATTCTTCTTACTATTTTGTGATATTGAAGATTCTGATAATCTTCAAGGACTTCTTTTTCAAATTTTGATGTAAGGAAGAGAAAATATTTATCTGTTATATAGAAATCTTCTGGTTTGTCTTGAGGTTTATCTCCAAGAACTCCGAGCATAAACCTTATAGTGTTTCTGACCTTTCTGTAAAGGTCCTTTACTTCAGAGAGGATTTTTTCTGATATCTTAACATCTTCAGATGGGTCGGAATATACACTCCAAATTCTGACAATTTCTGCGCCATCTTCTTTTATAATGTCCTCAGGAGATACAACATTCCCAAGAGACTTTGACATTTTTCTTTTGAACTCATCAAGGATAAAACCATGGGTGAATACTGCTTTGTATGGTGCTTTATTCTGTATCAGGTATGATAGTATAAGGGAACTTTGGAACCATCCTCTGTGTTGATCTGTCCCCTCTATATATATATCTGCTGTGTCCGATATCTTGAGTACATCTGAGGCATAAAGAAAACTCAATCCTGAGTCTATCCAAACATCAAGAATATCCTTGCCTTTTTCAAATTCTTTTCCGCTACATTTTGGGCATTTGAAATCTTCAGGGATAAATTCATGTACTGGTTTTTCCCACCATGAATTACTATTTCCTGCAAGTATGTCATTTTTGATTTTTTGTGCTGTGAATTCATTCCATATGTACTCTCCACAGTTTTTACATATTACATATGGTATTGGACATCCCCAAAATCGCTGACGAGATATACACCAGTCTGGTCTTGATGCTACAGCAGCTGAGATTCTTTTTTCTCCCTCCGGTGGGATCCACTTTACTTTATTTATCTCAGCTATGAGATCAGACTTTATATCGCTTACTTTTATAAACCATTGTTTTGTAGATCTGAAAACTATTGGTTTTTTGCACCTCCAGCAGTGAGGATAAGAATGCTTGTATTCCTCTGATCTCAAAAGTAGTCCGGAATCAATTAAATCTTTTATTACAATCTGATTCATCTCTTCGTAAAACACTCCTTCATATTTTATAGAATCTTTTGTCCCTCTACCTCTTTCATCAAGAACGCTCACTACAGGAAGGTTATATTTCTGCCCAACAATAAAGTCTTCCTCTCCATGCCCAGGGGCTATATGAACTATTCCTGTTCCTTCTTCTTCACTAACAAAATCTCCCAAAATCCCAACAGAATCTCTTCCAAATATCGGATGTGAGAATTTTAATCCTTCAAGTTCTTTACCATATATTTCAATCACTTTTTCAGACTCTCCGAATATGTCTTTGAATTTATCTGCAACAATGATATACCTTGAATCTTTCTTTATGATGGAATACTTTATTGATGGTCCAAATGCCAGAGCAAAGTTTCCGGGAATAGTCCAGGGCGTGGTTGTCCAAACAGTTGCATAGAGTTTTTCAAATTTTTCTCCTTTTATTTCTGAGAACTTTGCTGGGAAAAGCAAATATATTGATGGAGATGTTTTCTCTTTGTATTCTACTTCGGCTTCTGCAAGAGCTGTTATGCAATGAGGGCACCAGAAAACAGGTTTGAAGTAGCTATATATTCTTCCCTTTTTCCAGATTTCGTTTATTCCGGAGATTATTAGGGCTTCATAGTCAGGAGACATTGTTATGTATGGAGTGTCCCATGACCCGAATACTCCAAGTCGGATGAAATCCTTTTTTTGGATATCAATGAACTCTTGAGCATATTTTCTTGAGAGGTTCCTGACTTCTGTTGGGGATATGTTTTTCCCGTATTTTTTTTCTATTTCTTTTTCAATTGGAAGCCCATGGCAATCCCATCCGGGGATGAAGAGGACCTTTTTACCAGATATTATGTTGAACTTGATTGTTATATCTTTTATGATTTTATTCAGAGCGTGTCCAATATGTATCTTGCCGTTTGCATAGGGGGGTCCATCGTGGAGGAAAAATTTTTCTTTTCTACCATTTTGAGTTTCTCTAAATATGTTTTCTTTCTCCCAAAACTCTATGAATTTGGGCTCTGTTTTCGGAAGATCAGCTTTCATTTGGAAGTTTGTTTTTGGAAGGAAGATTGTAGCTTTGTAATCTTTCTGCATCAGACCATTAGGTTACTGGGATAATTTCAACTTTTCCACCAGCTTCTTCTATTTTTTTTCTTGCAGATTCTGATATAGCATGAACTTTAACAGTAATGTTTTTTGGGGCTTCTCCATCTCCAAGAATTTTTATAGGTTTGAACCTTGAGTCTATCATTCTGTTTTTCCATAGTATTTCTGGGGTTATTTCATTTGCATTTATCTTATTCAAATCTCTCAAGTTTATTACCTGGTATTCTTTTGGAAACTTTGACCTAAATCCTCTTTTTGGGACTCTCCTTATAAAAGGCGTTTGTCCTCCTTCAAATCTTGGGGGAGGTGTTGTTCCTTTCTGTCCTTGTCCTTTGTGTCCTCTTCCGGAGGTCTTCCCGTGTGTTCCATATCCTCTCCCAACTCTCTTTTTTCTATGAGTCGCTCCCTTGGGGGGTCTCAAACTTTCAAGAATTCCCATAAAGTTCTTAATAGAATAACTACTTTTTATTTAAGTTTTTTTCTGAATTTTTGCTCTGTTTGGTTGATATATGTTTTACCTCTTAATTATAGTATATTTCTTAACTTTCTAAAAGAAAAGTTTAAAAATCTCCTAAACATCATAAAAGCTACTCCTGTAATTTCCCAAGACTGACTCATCTCCTTGAAAGAAAACTTGAATCTCCTCTAAATTGTAGTATTTTTTGTAAAAGTTCAGGAAAGCACTACAATATTTTCTTATTGCTCTGTTGCAATCATAGTATACTGATTTATGTATTTTACTTTTCATATTCTCGCATTATTTGAAGGATACACCAAAGCATTCAGAAAATATTTTTCCTCTGTGTTGTGGGCATTATTTCCTTGAGATGTCACAAACTTCAATGATTTCTGATGAATGCAACAATTGAGATAATCTGAACTCCAGCTTTAGATTTCCTTAATTCTTTTTGAGAACTCCTTCAAACTCTTTGCTTTGATTATCTCCTTCTTCAGTTCCTTTAGCCTATTTATATCTGAAATCTCTCTTATCT
>CAZRNR010000004.1:0-70857 GCA_964601505.1 uncultured bacterium
ACATAACAAAGCTTTGGGGGTATAAGGAAGGGAGGGAAGCTGGACTGAAGGAAGGGAGGGAAGCTGGACTGAGGGAAGGGAAAGAAGCTGGAATGAAGGAAGGGAAGGAGATAGGATTGAGAGAGGGCCTATACAGTGCGATAGCATTAGATCTTGAGTTAAGATTTGGAAAGAAGGGTTTGGGGCTTATGAAGAAAATAAGAGAGATTTCAGATATAGATAGACTCAAGGAACTGAAGAAGGAGATAATCAAAGCAAAGAGTTTGAAGGAGTTCTCAAAAAGAATTAAGGAAATCTAAAGCTGGAGTTCAGATTATCTCAATAAAGCAATGTTGCATTCATCAGAAATCATTGAAGTTTTTGACATCTCAAGGAAATGATGCCCACCGGGGAAAATATTTTCTGAATGCTTTGTTGTATCCATATCAAACCAAAAAATGGATGGTGTCAGACTTTACCCAATCACCAAAATTTTTAATAGACTCTGAGGTATGAAAAGTAAAATCGTAGTATTTTGAATATGATTGCAACAGAGCAAAGGTTTTACTACCTTATACTCTTTATCATATTTCTGAATTTTTCATTTTTTCTTATATCCTCTATGAGTTTGTAAAGGTCTGCAAGCTTTGGAACAACTCCTTTTTTGAACACTATCCTTTGTGCAAGTGCGAATAATTCATATTTTTCCTTTGAGTACGGGTATGCCCATGGTTTGTTTTTGATTGGTATTTGTTCAAGATTTATATGTTGAGGATAAAGGAACTCTCTGAAACCATCATCTGAATGTGAGCGGCCTATTCCACTTTCTTTCATTCCTTGCCATGGCGTGTCCGTGATGCCATAAGATGTTGCGTGATCATTTATCATAACAGATCCTGCTTCTATCTTTCTGGCTATCATCTCTCCCCTCTTGAGGTCTCTTGTCCATACAGAAGCAGTGAGCCCATACTTTGTATCATTGGCAAGCCTTACAGCCTCTTCCTCATCCTTAAAGGTCATTATTGGCAATGTTGGACCAAAAGTCTCTTCCTTAATACACACCATAGAGTGATCAACATTTGTAAGAACAGTTGGAGGATAAAAGTATCCAGGAAGGTCTTCAATCCTCGCTCCTCCTGTTAGGATTTTTGCTCCTCTGTTAACGGCGTCAAGAACATGCTCAGAAACTGTCTTAAGTTGAGATTCATTCACAAGGGGTCCCATGTCTGTTGATGGATCAAGACCATTACCAACCCTTATCTTCTTAGTTTTCTCTAAAACAAGGTCAATAAAGTCTTTTGCTATTTTCTCATGGACATACAATCTTTCAACAGATGCGCAGACTTGGCCGGCATTTGTAAAAGCCCCCCAAACAGCCGCAGACGAAGAAGATTCCAAATCAGCATCCTCGAGCACGACCATCGGGTCCTTACCACCGAGCTCAGCAACAACAGGAATTATGTTGTCTGCACATCTCTTAATTATGCGCTTTCCGACATCTGTTGAACCAGTGAATATAACCTTTCTTACTGGAGGAGCACAGAGATATCTTTCTGCAAGTGCTCCACGGGTTATAGTAATCTCAAAAACTCCAGATGGTAATTCAGCTCTATCAAAAATATCCTTTATCTTAAGACCAATAAGAGGAGTATCCGAAGCAGGTTTAAAGACAACAGTATTCCCAGCCAGAAGCGCAAAGACGATCCCGGACATAGGGATGGCAAACGGGTAATTCCAAGGAGAAATCACTGCCACAACGCCCAAGGGACGAGGAACTATCTTTGACCTTTTCACAAATTTAAAGAGATGTAGAGGTATCTCATACTCCTGAATAAGCTTCTTTCCTCTACTCCCATAAAAAGATATTATATCTACAGCAACCATAATATCCGCCGTTATTGCTTCAACAAGTGGTTTCCCCTGTTCCTTTGAAATCAAGGTGGCTATCTCATCTATTTCATCAAGTATAATCTGGCCTGCTCTTGATATTAACTCTGCTCTCTGTTCATAATCAAGTTGAGACCAATTGGGGAAAGCCCTATAAGCTCTTTCAACTTTTTTCCTGACCTCAGATTCATCATCAAGAGGGATCTTATCAAGAATTTCAAGGGTCGCAGGATTTACATCCACTATATAGTTCTTCCCATTTATCTCTTCAATTTTCAAAAGACTCATTATTCTTTCACCTCCTTACCTGAAATATAGAGAGTTTCAAAAACCTTTATAAAGATTTCACAAAATATTCTGGAACTGCTAAAAAATAACTTCAACGATCTGGCAGATCTTCCCGAAAAAACATCTTCTCAAGCAACGGAATTTCTAAATTTTTTCAGGATAAACAAGAATAAGAAGATGACGATAGCGGGTCAATTTAAACCGAAAATCAACATAAAGAGAACACATAAGATAAAAGAGATTCTGAGAAAATACAATCTTTTTACAGTTTGCGAGGAGTCCTTTTGTCCAAACATATCGGAATGTTTTGGAGATTCTAACACAGCAACATTTTTATTACTTGGAAAGTATTGCACGAGGCACTGCTCTTTTTGTGGGATAAGCACTTTGAAAAATCCTCCATTACCTGATCCGAAAGAGCCAGAGAACCTAAAAAACGCTGTTATAGAGATGGGACTAAAATTTGCGGTCTTAACCGCTGTAAATAGAGATGATCTCAATGATTTTGGAGCATCACACTTAGCCGCGTGCATAAAAGAAGTAAAAAAAACAGGATGCAAAACAGAAATACTATCTCCAGACATGAACTATCAGAAGGACAAAATAGATTTAATACTTGAATCAAAACCAGATGTTTTTTCACATAACATAGAAACAGTTGAAAGGCTGTATCCATTTGTCAGACCAAGAGGAGATTTTAGAAAATCTCTTGAAATTTTGAGATATGCCAAAGCTAAGGGTTTCATAACCAAAACCTCATTAATCGTAGGACTCGGAGAAAGATATGATGAAATCCTTGACACATTAAAAGTAATAAAACAAGAATCTGATTGCGATATAATAACTGTAGGTCAATATTTCCAACCGACCAAAACTAGAAACCAAAGTGTAAAAAACAATTTTAATAGATGGAAGGAAATAGAAGAGTTCTGCATGAGCATGGGAGTATTGTGTTTTGCTGGGCCAAATGTGAGAAGTTCGTACCTTGCACACAAAGTTTTTGAAAAATATTTGGAAAGCTATGAAACCTTTGGCAATCTTGTAAGATAGGAACAAAAATCCTTGAGACTGAAAAAAGATCTGACAGAACTCAGGTTTGTCTTACCTGTGATTATCTCTTCTGGATTTAATTTTATTGCTTCAAGCATTTTTTGTTCAGCAAACCCGGAATCCCTTATTTCTCCAAGAAGTCCAACCTCTCCAAAGAATATTCTTTTTCCAAGTGGTATTCCGTAGTAAGAACTTATAACAGATGCGGCAACAGCAAGGTCAACTGACACATCAGAAACCTTGACTCCCCCAGCTATATTCACAATCACATCCTTATCATAAAGAGTAAGACCGACTATCTTTTCTAAAACAGCAACTATATTGTTCAGCCTTAGTATATCATATCCCTGGGACGATCTGCGTGGGACCGGAAAGTGAGTTTTAGAAACTATAGATTGAACCTCAACAATATAAAATTTACTACCTTCCATAACACAAGACAAAGCTGCACCTGGTATCTTTAAGACATCCATATCAAAGAGGTTTGGATTTTGCACCTCTTTCAATCCAGATTCTGACATAAGGAAAAATCCAATCTCACCTGTTGAACCGAACCTATTTTTAGTAGCTCTAAGAACCCTCCACATACCTTCCGCTTCAAGATAAAGGACAACATCAACTATATGCTCAAGAGCTTTTGGACCTGCTATTATTCCTTCTTTCGTAACATGCCCAACTATTATAACAGATACTTTTTTCGCCCTTGAGAATTTCTGTGAATCCATAGCAATCTGTCTGACCTGAGATATTGTTCCTGGAGCAGAATCAAGCTCGTCTGAATAAAAACTTTGTACGGAATCAATAACAATAACAGAATTATCCTGTATAATTTTTGCTGATTCTTCAAAAGCCTTGTTTATATTATCTTCAAAGTATATATATAGGTTCTTGCTAACATTACCTTTCAATCTTCTTAAGCGAGAAACAATCTGTAGCGGGGATTCTTCAGAAGACACATAAACCACCTTGTTTTCTCTAGATATTCCCGATGCGACTTGCAATATTAAAGTAGATTTTCCAACTCCAGGTTCTCCCCCAATCAAAATGACCGAACCCGAAACTATCCCACCGCCCAAAACTCTATCAAATTCAGAAATACCAGACCTTATACGCGTCTCGGTAGGTAATAAAGCTATCTGGTCAGCAGGCAGAGGTTTGCCTTCATCTTGAAATAACCTCTTTATCTTTTTCTTTCCAGTTTCTAACTCCTCGGAAATCGTGTTCCAGCTGTTGCAAGATGGACATTTACCTAGCCATCGCGGTGAAGTAAAACCACAACTCTGACACACATATCTCATACAGAGAAACTTTAGATACACATAAGAAAATTTCAAACCTTTCGGGATCAGAGATTATGCAACAAATTTTATGTTAATTGATTAAGTGAACTACTCCATCTTATAGAAGATGGAACTTCCCGCTTCATAGAGGTTTTTCACCTCTCCACAGTTCGGGCCGCCCCAGCCCTACCATCCTTGATGAACCCAAAACCTTTGGTTACCAGGATTATATATAATTATATTCCGAAACTGACTCAAGTATTTGCAATTCATCTCCACCCTGTAGAGGATGGAGACTTCTTGCAAGTTTCAGGTTAAATTTATTCATGTTTCTTCGCGGCAAACTACGGGCAAAGATAAGTTTTTAACCATATCCCATTTTTCATAACGAACTGAACTCTCTTATGTAGCCTAAACAAAGTATATATAAGGAAATCAAATTCTTCTGGAATAACATAAAATCCCTTCCACCATGGTGGGCGAGGAACTTCCTGACCTTTGAACTTTTCCAAGAATTCATAAAATCTCTTCTTGAGAACTTCATAAGATTCAACCGGAGAACTTTGATCAGAAGCCCATGCAGATATTTGTGATAATCTAGGGCGAGTTCTAAAATATTCATCGGCCTCACTGTCAGAGAGAAGATTAGCCCTACCTATAACCCTCACCTGTCTCCCAGAAAACAACCAGAAAAAGCATATTGAAACATATGGATTAACAAATATCTCCTTTGATTTATTTGAATTCAAATTTGTATAAAATACAAAACCTTTATCTCTACTTACATCCTTTATAAGAACATACCTTGATGAAGGTTTTTGATCTGCTCTGACCGTTGAAAGAACTGCAGCATTCGCTAGATTATCTCTTATCTCAGCTTGCTTATACCAATCAAAAAACACCTCAAAAGGATCTAAAGCCCTATCAAGAATATCATCCGACGGAAAAGAAATCTCATCCTCAAAGTCTAAATCCGACATATCACCAATTTATTAAAATATGAAAGATCCGTTTTCAAAAATTTTTGTTTCTTTTCAAAGATACGAGCCGTCTTGATAAAATCTCAAATATCTTGAGAACATTAATCTAGAAGCTCTAAGATTCAAAGGTTATTTTCGTCAGATTGCATCATAGGAACAACATCTTTCGTAAGCTTACATAAATCCAAAGAAGCTTGATGGTAATGGAAATCATAGAAACCCAATATGAGTACAAAATCTGGAAACCTATCTGCACCAAAGATGCTCCAAAACCTTCATTAAGGAGATTTATAAAAAATTCAATAATCAAACAACAAATATTTAACTTTTAACGAGTGCTTTACTTCTCCAATAGCAAATCATAAAATCACAACAGAAAAACATAATAATTACCTTGATTTAGTCTTAACTTTTCTCCATGCTTCCTCAAGCTCGTTTATATAACCTATAACTTTTTCAAGAGTCTGTATATCCTTCTTTATGTCAGCTTCAGTTATTTTCTGAGTTATCAGAAGATATGAACTTATAAGCTGTTTTCCAACTTCATTCGGTTCCGTTGTAGCCATAAGCAAATCAAAAACCTTCATAGCTTTTGATATTCCTTCATATTTCAATTCATAGTTTTTTGTTGAAATCCCTTCTATTGCCTTCCTCAAGGAATCTTTCGCTATCCCATAGCACATAAGAAGGAGTGTCACGGGATCCGCCGTTTTAAGCGAATCCATTGCAAACTTTTCAGATACATTCTTACCTGTAGAAAAATCTGGTTTTACAGAATCTTTACGGTCCTCCTCTGATACATTTTCTTCTTTATCTTCTTCAACTATCTCTATATTCCTTATGTATGTATCTTCTAATATCCTTCTCATCAATTTCTAATTTTTTCGTCTCACTATGTTTATTTTTTAGCCCCGTTTTAAACCTTACTGTTTAAAAGCAAATCTGTAAGCACATCAAAAAATAACCTTATTCTGTTTACAAGCTCCGCTATCTGTTCTGAAGGAAAAACCTTTATAACCTTACCTGATACATCCTTAACCCTTACTATAGGAAAATCTCCAATCTTATCAAAAGAGAAGAAAATACCGATATCCCGAAGCTTCGGAGAAACATCTTCTATAAGTTTTTTAAGGTCCTCATAGTCCATAACACTCGGAATATTCTTATTGAAATCACGAATTTGATCAACAACTTCTCTCACTTTAACTTCAGACTCTGGTTGATCACCTAACCGGCCAAGCACTTGTTGGCGTAAAAACTGAATTACGCTACTTTCAATTTCCTCGTTTATCTTGCTGACATCCATGTCTTACACCTCCTTATTTCTACTACCTCCTTGCAAAATAAAAAATATTATCAGTAATAACAATTTAATCAATCGGAAACGTTTTATAAAAGTTTAGAAATAGGTGCTAATTCTCATTCAAATATTCACACTGATTCTCCAAAATATTTTAAATATTGATTGATGTAGAAGATGAGATATCTTCTTATAAATCCTGCTGATCTTGAAAGGAGGATGTTTGGTTTTCTGCAGCCTCAAGGTCTTGGATATTTAGCTACATCTTTGAGGATGAATAACTTTGAGGTTGATATAATTGATGCCGCAAAAGAGAATTTATCACCATATGAAATTGCAAGAAAAGTAAAGGAGAGGAAATATGATGTAGTAGGTTTTTATGTTTTAAGCCCCCTCATTAGATCTGTGAGAATGTATTCAGATGAGATAAAAAGAAAATCACCTAACACAATCATAGTAGCTGGCGGACCTCACCCAACATTTGAACCCGAACACACATTACGCTCCTCAAGTAGTATTGACCTTGCTTGCATAGGAGATGGCGAGGAGGCAATAACCAAGATCTCCTCAGGAATTCAAGATACCCCAAATATCGCATGGAGGCAAGACGGAAAGATAATTATAAATCACAGAACATTCGTGGATATAAACAAATACCCTATGCCTGCCTGGGATATAATAAAGCCAGACAGCTACCCCCCACTACCTATAGGCATATTTTCTGAAAAAAAGAGAATATGCCAAATAATCACAACACGCGGATGCCCTTACCCATGCTCATTTTGCGGAGTGCCAAACATATCCGGAAAGTCTATGCGTGTCAGAAAAATAGAATACATACTTTCCGAAATAAACCTTCTCATATCAGAATTCGGAATTGAGGAAATTCACATAATAGATGATAATATCACAGCTGCTCCAAGAAATTGGCTTATTGAACTCCTTGAAAGCTTGGCACGGGAAAAGTTCCCTGTTAGATTTGCCCTACCATCTGGAATAAGAATAGACCTTATTGATGAACATATCTTAAACCTTATGTGGAAAGCTAGATTTTATGCCTTCGCCATAGGTATAGAATCGTCAAATCAAAAAACACTTGATGAAATGAAAAAGAAACTGAAGATTCAAAAAGTCATAGATAAGCTTATGGTAGCAAAAAAATATGATTTCCATATTCAAGGAAACTTCATAATAGGATATCCGACAGAAAGTATAACAGAAAATTTAAGAACCGTTCTCTTCTCGCTATCTCTGCCTATAAAGAAGGCAGGATATTTCATATTCAACCCATTCCCCGGCACAGATGAATGGGAGAAAATAAAAAAAAGATACCAAATTGATCAGTGGGAAATGATAATCTCCAGCTTCAATCTCTATAGAATCTCAAGATTTGTAGAAAGGAAAACCTCAAGGATAGCTTTAAGGCTAATACAGGTATTAGCATACTTTCTATTCTACATCAGACCATCGTATCTTTTCAAGAACATTAGAAAATTAAAATCTTTCCATCAGATAAAGGTGATATTTAGGATTATATTTTCTATGATAACGGGATGATATAAGAAACCGAACATACACCTTCACCTTTTTTTCAGCATGTTATATGTTTGCTCTGCCACCTTTCTGTGTCCAATAGCGTTTGGATGGAGATTCTTAACGAAAAAATCCGAAGGACTAAGCTTCACCTTTACAACACCCACAATTGGGCTTATCTCACTTTCTATCATATCATAAATCTTATCAACATATGGTTTTCTTCCGAGAGCCTGATCATAATCTGGAATAAGAATAAGATATATCTCGCATGGACATATATTTTTTGCCTTCCTCATCATAGACTTTAGAAGGTCAATATACCTTTTCATCACATCCTTATAGAGAACCATACGGAATAGTAAAACTTGAGCGATTTTATCTTCAAAAAGATATAAATATCCCTTGATCTTGCCGAAAAAACTATCGTAGCGATCACCCAAATAGTAATTCAAAGCATATCTTCCGTATGTCAGTAGAAACATTTTATTATAGATGTCAGGAAAAGTTGAAACAGACTTTGGTGGAACATTTCTCAACACAAGCTCTCCGTTCTCTAAAACAAAAACAGGTTTTCCTCTTCCCCCATTTTCAAGTGGCGAAGAGTCAAGAATTCCCGGGATATCATTCACCCACAGGCAAAACACAACAATATCTGGATTATACTTTAAGCCCTCTCTTTCAAGCATAAGTAATTGCTGATCAGTGGAATACCCAACGACAGATAAATTCAAAGATATCCAGTACTCACCAAGCTTTTTTTCAATCAGCTCCCCGAATGTCTCTTCAAAATTTATTCCAAAACCAAAGCAAACAGAATCACCCAATATCAAAATCTTTTTTTTATCTCTTAGATTATCCCAGTCTATTGTATCTCTGCCACCCTGCTTGTTTAATTGAACATAAAATGCTGGAAAGCCTAAAATGGGAGGAACCTTTGCTTTGAAGGATTTTTGGTTTGCCCAGCCCAAAAGTTCATCCTCTACCCAAAAATCCGAATAAACTCTCTGAACGAATAGTAATAAGAATGAAGACACTAAAACAAAAGATTTCAGAGAGTTCATAAATATATCTTAATTGATTCTTCGTCTCTCACAATGGAATATAATCTAACTTCATATAGTCCCTGAGAACCTCTGGAATTTTTATCCTTCCATCTTTCTGGAGATTATTTTCAATAATTCCTGCCATGCACCTTCCTATAGCTACACCGGAACCGTTCAAAGTATGTGCATATTCTACTTTTCCTCCTTTTCGCCTGATCCTTATCATCGCTCTTCTAGCTTGGAAGTCCTCGCAATTTGAACACGAAGATATCTCAAGATAGTTCTTGTATCCCGGCATCCATATTTCAATATCGTAAGTTTTTGATGCAGAAAATCCCATATCGTTTGCAGGAAGTAGAACAACCCTATAGCTAAGATCAAGAAGGTCTAATATATGACAAGCATCTTCAACAAGTTTCTCAAGTTCAACATATGAATCCTCTGGCCTTGAAATTTTCACAAGCTCAACCTTATTGAACTGATGCTGTCTTATCAGACCTCTCGTCTCTTTCCCCCATGCACCAGCTTCTCTTCTGAAACAAGCAGAATAACCTACCATGCTTATATTTAACTTTTCTTCCGGTATTATCGTATCCCTAAGAATATTTACAAGTGAAACTTCTGCTGTTGGAATAAGCCAAAGATTATCTTTTTCAACAGAATACATATCATCCGAAAACTTCGGTAGCTGTCCTGTACCAATCATAACTTCTTCTCTGACAAGGTATGGAGTAAAATATTCTTTATATCCCCTCTTGATGTGTTCATCTATCATAAAATTTATCAGCGCCCTTTCAAGTTTAGCAGCTACACCGTAAAGAACCGAAAAACCTGAACCAGATATCTTTGCACCTGATTTAAAATCTATGCCTATTTTCTCTCCAATCTCCCAGTGTGGCCTATGATAACTCTCACTAAAAGGATCCCCCTTAACCCTCACAATCTTTATCTCATTATCTGGGACACTCTGATGCACTATGTTTGGAAACATCAAGATAAGGTTTCTCCACTCTTTCTCTATCTCCTCGCTTTGTCTCTCCAAAATTTTTATATCATCTCGTATTCTCCTTGCCTCCTCTTTGAGTGAAGATGTTTCCTTCCCTTCCCGCGCTAAAATTTCTATCTCATCTGTTATCTTGTTAAGCTCACTCCTTTTCTTATCTATTTCTACCTGTATGGACCTCCTTCTGGAATCAACTTGAATTAGTTTTTCAAGATCAAATTCGATTTTCCTTCTCGTAATATTATCACGTAGAATTTGCGGATTTCTCTTTATTATATCTGGATTTATCATCTTTCCTAACCTCCAACATAGAGATATAGTAATAACAACCTTCTGTGAACTGTTTTGTCAGATTTTCTTCATGCAAAGTCAGATTTCCTTCATCTCTTCACAAAAACTTATCGCATCTTTAATTACACCAAAGATTAATTATTAAAATTAATACTGAGAATGGATAGAAAAGAAATAGAGGAAAATGTTATTCCACTATTCCCCATATCTAACATTGTTATATTTCCTAAAGTAAGGGTTCCATTGATTGTATCAGACGAAAAATATAAACCACTGATATTCGAATCAGCAGTCAGATCAAAGTTTATAGGTTTTTTCCCAATAAAGGAAAGTAGAAAAGTATCAGATGATGCCGAAAAGATATTCCCAATAGGATGTGCAGGTAAAGTAATCTCTGTTTCCGAGATATCTCCGAATGTGTTTTCAGTGGTCGTTGAAGGACTATTCAGAGTAAAGCTTATAAGCCTCTTGAAAGGTGAGAACTACAATAGTGCCAGGTTTGAAATATTGCATGAAATACTGCCAGATGAGAAGATACAAGATGAACTCAAGAGAGACTTGATAGAAGTAGCTGTCAAATTTCTAGTAAAAATAGGAGAAAGCAGGGAAAGAATAGCAGAAATAAGTCAGGTTGCAAATAATATGAATTTTGAAGAAGTCCTTAACTGGGCTATACTCCTCCATCCACTCAGATTTACCTCCAAACTTTCTTTGATGGCCGAAGATAATGTCAGCATAAGAGCCAAAAAATTTGTCGAGGAAGTCAAAAGGGATATATTCTACATAGACCTTGTTGCGGAATATAGAGATATGAAACCTAAAGATCCAAGAGTAAATTAGATTGATGAATCAGAAAACAGCAATATGAACCACTATTTATTTATTTCTTATATTAGCTATCTAAACAAATTCATCTGTTATTCTTAATATTCTCCCCTCCATATGGATAGGTTCTATCTCAATAACTCTTTTGTTCCCAGTATCAGATACAAGTAATATTCCAGCTCCTATCCTTATTTCTTCCGGCCGACAAAGCTCCATATTTCTTAAAACAATTGTAGACATTCTATTTTCTATCATAATTCTTATAGAGTTATTCAATGTATCCGCAATGAACAGAACATCTCTAAATGTTTCAACTGATTTTGGAAAATTCATTTGAGCAATAGACAATGGTCCATCGACATAACCATCCTTAAATCCTCCAGCTAGTGTTACGATTGTGCCATCATCTTTTATCTCTCTCACAGAAGAATCTGCTGCATCTACAACAACAATCCTGCTATCATCTGTTCGTATAACTGCAGTTGGCATTCCGAATGTACAGTTTATCTCATCTACTATAACATTATCAGTGATATCGTCAAAGTAATCTATTACCTTCAATTTTTCCTCCTGAATTTTCAATCTGAATATCTTACCTGTGAGAGAAGAGACATAAAAAATTCCATCTGCTCTAGATATATGGCTTGGAAGAGGAAGACGTATAAAACCAAGTATCTTCCTCTTCAAAAGATCAGAAACCTTTATCTTGTTCGAAAAAAGATCGCCTATAAGGAGAAACCTACCACTTTCTGTAAAACAAACACAACTCGGATTAACAAAGGATGTTTTCTCAAAGTCTATTTCATACTCGCTCTCTGGTGAATCTCCTCCACCTTCTTTCCCAACTATATCAAATGGATCCCAATATCCCCCATATGAAAAAACTAGAACTTGCTTCCTCCCTCTATCTGTAATTGCAAGTAATCTCGTTTTCCTAGAATAAGCTATTTTTCCCGGGGTATCAAAATAAAACTTTGAAAAATCCGATCTTCTAGCATCAATGAACATTTCATCTTCGTCTCCATAATACCACCATCTTTTTTCTTCTCTTTCAGACTTTATTTCCTTGGGGCTGAAGGCAATCTCGCGTCTATTAAGTATTTCCGATATCCGCTTAAAACCTGTTATTCTGTTATGTATATTGCCCTGCTCATCTAAAAGAACAAGCGCAGGTAGTTCATCTATACCTAATTCATCTTTGATTTGTGCGTTTTCATCAATTATAACGGGGGAATGAGAGAATGAGCAACTTATAGTCTGCCTTATGAACTCTTCATCTTTCTCGTCATCGGAAAAAGTTATGAATACTCCTATAGGAGAAACTTCTTTACCAAAAATCTTAACAGCTAAATCCTCAGATATCTCATGTTTTTTCGAGAAGAAAACTAAAGCATATGGAGGCTTAACATTTCTTGGGTCGGCTCTATAGCAAATCTTCCCAGAAACAAGTATATTCAAATCCAATTTATCCCCCATAAATTACCAAACTAAATAATATTAATAATTTTATTTCTAGCCCTGTTATGGAGATTAAACATAATTTAGTTCTGCTGTTTGAGGATATAAAAACAAACCAAAAAGATGGAGCTTCCACACTTGCAAAAAAAACACTCCTGAAACTAAAAAGCATAATATCTGAGACAAGAGACAAAACAATTATTCCAGAAATCATAAATATAGCGAAATCTGTAAGACCATCTATGCCGATCATAAAAAACATCGTATCAAAACTTGAAGGATTGCCAAGTGAAAAAATTCAGGATCATATAGATATTCTCATAAAAAACCTTGAAGCAAAAAAGAAGAAAATCGCAGATATGGGAGAAATAATCTTGTCTCAGTTCCAGAACATAGGAGTTGTTTCCTTCTCATCCAATATAAACCATATTCTATCAAAAAAACAGAGAAAGAATCTTTTTGCATTGAGATCAGATAATTATGCAAAAATGTTCGGAGAAAATGTTAATTTCGTTGATGATTGGGAAATTGAAAACAAGGTTGAAATCGGAATAATGGGAGCAGATGCTATAGTAGTAAGCGATACAAAAACATACATAGTCAATGGATATCCATCCGAAAACTTTGTAAAATCCATAAAGAGAAAAAGTATCTTGGTATTCGCAGAGTCGGAAAAAATCGTATTACAAAACTTATACTCCATAGAGGAACAAAACCTTCAGCTATTTGAAATGAAAGAAAATATCCACCTTATAATAGTCTAAATCTTTCAACCTAATATGACAGCTAATAAGTTTTGTGGTCTTCTAATAAATTTTGTGATCCTCAATTTAACTGAACTTGTTATATTTTTACTCCGAGATAAACTATAACAGTAGAGCGAAATTCGAAAGAAAACTTTTCTGGAGAAGATAAATTACCAAACCTTAGCTATTGCCTCACCACCGATTTTCTCAGCCTTAGCTCTTGTACTACTCATTATCCCCCTTGAAGTTGAAAGGATAACTATACCTGTTCCCCCGTAAACTTGTGGTATCTGTTCAACCTTCATATATACTCTTCTACCAGGTTTAGAAAGGATCTGCAAACCTCTGATGACAGAAATCTTCTGCTTAGGTTCTGGATAAAAATACTTAAGATAAACCTTTATTTTCCCACCCTTTTGATCTGGTATTATTTCGTAATCAGATATGAAACCTTCCTCCTTAAGAACAGAAACAATTTGTATCTTCGTCCTTGAAGCTGGAACCTCTACAAAATCTTTCTTAACAGCAACCGCATTCCTTATCCTTGAAAAAAAATCCGCTATTGTACTTGTCATTCCCATAGCTTACCAAGATGCCTTCCTAACTCCCGGGATCTTACCTTCAAGTGCAAGTTCCCTAAAACACATTCTGCAAAGCTTGAAAAACCTTATAAACCCCCTTGGCCTACCACACTTATGACACCTGTTTCTATACCTAACCCTAAATTTTGGTTGCTCAAAAATCCTATTTCTATCCCGAGCAGTTGGCATAATATTTATCCATCTTTTAATCTTATAAATCCAGTTTTCACTTTTTTCAGATTATTTTAGAATATCAATCCAAAACCATAGCATTCTTCAAAGTTAGTAAGATTTACATACGAGCAAATCTAAACATATGCCCCATTCATGAAATTTAATTTTTACTTTTTTGAGAACTGAGCTTTTGGTTATCTCGCCAATGATTTACTTAATTCTATAAATGTCTGAAATCCTCCCGATTTCTTTCATAAGCTCTAATCAAAAAATTTCAAAGTTCCAATCGTCTCAAAATATTTTCAGCGAGATCCGCTTTAAGTGCATTGTAAAAAATAATGAAAAATTGTCATCACTCTGATCATATTTGAATTTATTTTGAGATGAAATTTACCGCTTTAGAGAATTGAAAATAGATACTTAAAGTAAATCCAAACTAAATATGACCACCAAAAGAATAAACTCACGGAAAAACATATTCTATTCATTCCGCTTTTTATTTCGTTAGAAAAGCCAAAAGCTCCGCAATCTGGCATATCTGATTCTCTTTTTCTGAAGGAAATTCACTACATACTTCAAGTAAATCTCCTCTCCTGATTATTACAGAACCATCAAATGTTGGATCTAGGAAGAAAATATAAGGGAATCTTGTAACAGAACCATTTTCTCTTATACCTTTGCTGTAGAATGGGTTTAGCTTCTTTTCTTTTCCATCGCTTATATATTGCGGCTCATAAAAGTGCTTTGAATCTGTGAGTATTGTATCAGTGCAAGTTATGCTCTCTGGGAACATCTGGTATGAGTAAGTAAGTCCATTACACTCCCATTCAATGATAAAGTTATCCCTGTCATAATACATCCCAGGAATCATCTGCCTTAAGTTGCCTAATATAAGTTTCCTTATATTTATCTCGAACATATCATAGAACCATTTCTCGGAGACCTTATCTAAAAGGTATATTATAACCCCAGGTTTATTTCCCGAATATCCATATATAGCTTTGAGAAAACTTGAGATTATATCAAAGTAATAACTTAATGTCTTGTGGTCAGCAAAACCATCTATCACCTCTGTTATAGCATTTGGGATCTTCGGAATACCTGGAACAAACTTGAAGAAACCGGTTCTGTCAGACACAGTTAAGCTCTTTGAAAATTCAATCATCTTAGTAAGGGATGTCCTGAATAATTGATAAGACTCCATCCGCCTATCCCCGTCTTCTGTCGTAAGAAAATCTACCGGTGAATTCTTTATGGACCTCACAAAAAATCCAACTTTATCTCTCATCTGTATCCTCTGAGATGACCTTATTGTATTGAGTATTGAGTTCCTTGTGTTCTCCTCTATAGTCAGATTTGTAGATTCAAGGTAAGTCAGGATAAATTTTATGAAGTAGATCACTGATTCAAAAAATAATTTTTCATTCTCATTAACTTGATACGAAGCAGGTAGAACAAAATCAGGCATTAAATATATCCCAAGATCTATTGGAAAAGCTACATTTATACTTCTTAATTTCTCCAGAGATTCATCTAGTTTTGAGTTCAGTTCCTTGATCCTCTCTTTGCCCTCATAGATAAGGACAAAATTCAGACTATCTACAATTTTCTTCATCTCTTCTGCAAACTCAATGATTTTTATTTCATCTTCGAATACCTTAAAATTTCCACTGATGTTTCTCATCTGGGCTAGCCAGAATTCATCCTTCTCACTCCTTTTTTGTATTTGTCTTATGAGAAAATCTATATTCGATGATTCAAATACAGAATCACATTTTTCTCCAATCTCTTCAGGTATTGTTGATCTGTTGATGTTTCCTTTGGGCTTCTGAGAACACAATGGATTACTCTCTATATCTCCAGAGAATTTCTCATATTGTCCCCCTTCCAAAACTAAGATCTCAAAACTTCTTTTTACATTATCAAGCGAAATATATGTATAGCAACCTCCGTTCTCAGAATCTATTATGAACTCTCCTATTTTTGCATCTTGGGACTGCGTCATCCTTGAGCCATAAGTTATAATTTCCACATATCCATCTTCCCACCTTATCTTTATTTCAGAAACAGATTCAGATACCTTTGTCGAGTAATAAGATTTCACCTCAATGTCAGCATACTCCGATTCAAAATTTATTTCCCTAAATATATAATCTTCTTGAATTTTCTTCTCTTGTAATTTTATACTATGTTTTATTGATTTACCATCATTTAATCTACACCCGTTTTCGTCGCATTTATAATCAAACGCATCCTTGAGTAGTAAAGAAACTATGAATGGAATCTTGAGATCCTTTGCTATGAAAAGAGAAATTGATATCTTTTGAGGTTCGGACACAGGATCAAGGAAAGAATCAAATTCTACTCCACGAGGCACAGCACACCTGCTTAAGGCTTCTCTAAATGTCAAACCAAGATTCTCATCTGCTCCATCATATTTTTGCTGAAATCTATCCTTCAATTCTTTAAACTTCTTTGCGAACTCAACTTCTTGAACTCTGCTACAGGAAAAAATTTGAAACACTGAAAATAAAATTAAAAATACCCCAAAGAACATCCAAGAAAGTATAAGCCCTTTCATTATGATTCATTCAGAAACTATAAATTTTTTCTATCATAATCCGATAAAATATTACTAAACTATACTTAATTAGCAAGGAGGTGCATCATATGGCAGAACTCGGAAATTTATTCATGCCCAATATACTTTCACCGTTTAATGTTTCAGACATAGTTGAAAATTTAGCCGAGTTCAGGAAAAAGATTTTGAGCCGGCAAGTTCAAGAAAGAAAAAGCCTTCTTGAGGAACGATCGGATGCAATCTCTAGGCTGAGAACGATGGCACTTGATTTTCTTTCTGCATCTCAGGCAATTGCAGCTAATTTATCTTACAAGGTATTTGCACCAAAGTTAACAAACATTACAGGTTCCGAAGATCCGAAAAATATACTATCTGCCTCAACAAGCTCAGAAGCGGTTCAAGGAAACTTTGATGTTCAAGTCCTTCAGATGGCAAGGAGCTGGAAAACCGGATCTTCAACATTTGCAAATGCTGATGTGACACTGGCCTCGCTCGGTGTCACCCCGGGCTCAAAAATAGTTATAAAAGGAACAGACACTTCAAATGCCAAAGTTCTTGAAGTAGATCCAAACTGGACACTAAAGCAGCTTAGAGATAAGATAAACGAACTCAATGTCGGTCTCACAGCATATCTCCAGAATGTACCCGGAGGAGTTCAGCTCGTGATTTCTTCTTCAAAGACTGGTGCAAGTAGGGAATATATGACGCTTGTTGATTCGGCTGGGAACACCTTTGCTGCTCTTGGATTCTTTACCGGTGGACCTGATATCATAAAAAATCAATCGGGGAGTTCTGCACTTTCTGATGCTTTCACTAAGAAGGATCAAAAAGTTGGCGAACTCCTGGGTTTCGCTCCTGGGACTGCTCCATCTGGAAATGTCTTGATAAATGGTAATTCAGTTTCTATAGATCTTAACACGATGACATTGGAGGATATAAAGAATTCTATTGATTCTGCTATCGGTCCCGGAACAGCTGAGATTATTCAAGAAGGCAATGTTTTCAGACTCAAGATAAACTCTATAAATCTGGATGATAATGGAACAACTGTTCTGAAAGCTCTCGGATTACTTTCCAGAGACTTTCAAAATGTTATAGCTTCTGGTCAGAATGCTCAGATATCTGTTGACGGTAATATCTTCTCTTCACCAGATAATACTTTCGCCCCAGAGGAAACTGGTATATCTGGGATAACATTTACCGCATTACGTGCTTCCACTGACATAATACGAGTCTCTATTTCAAGAGATATAGATAGGATTATGAAATACTTCAATGACTTCGTTGAGGGATGGAATAAGATTATTGATTTTATAAACGAACAAGTTAAATTTAATGAAAAGACAGGAAAAGCTGGACCTCTTTCAGGAGATTTTTCTATATCTGCAACCAGGTCTGCTATGAGAAGAGCATTTTCTGGTCTCGTAGAAGTTGGACAACCAGATGGTTCAGTTAAGCTTGTTTCAATTCAAGATCTTGGTTTTTCCATAGATAGAGATGGGAAATTAAGCTTGAATTCTTTAAAACTATCCCAAGCTCTTCAAACTGATTTTGAAACTACGGTGAGAGCACTTACCTCAGCTGTATCGGAAAAAGTTATAAGTAATTCTTTTAGTTCAGATACAACTTCTCTTGGTTTTAGTGGAGAGATACTTGTAGAGGGGAAGAGTGTAGTTGTGAATCCATCAGACACATTAAGGGATATAGCACTTAAGATAAATTCTGCCTCAGATTCTGTAAGAGCTTATGTGAAGACGGTAAGCGGGAACAAGAAACTGGTTGTTGAAAAGCTCTCTGGAGGTCTTCCATCAATCGCCGAAGTAAGTGGTAATCTGCTTGTTGCTCTTGGACTTGGTAACAGCACACAATTCAATATAAAGAACATAGTAAATACGAATACAGTTAGAACTGGTATGTTTTACTCTGATACAGCACCTGTTAGGAATGCTATAGATAGTGATACCTCTACACCAGATACATCAAACAATCTTTCTGGAATTTTGCAAATTCCTCTTGCAAATGGTTCAACAATCAATGTGTCAGTAGATATATCAACTGATTCACTTAGCGATATAGCAAACAATATAAATACTGCAGCAGGTTCAAATATAGCATCTGTTAAGCAGGAGGGAAACAGATATTATATTGAGATATCGGGAGTTAAAACTGACCCAGCAGACTGGGGATCTGATCCGAATCTTCTTGAGCAGTTTTTAGGTATATTAAAGAGGCAAGAGAATAAGGAGTCTGCAAAACTGGGTTTTGGGGAGCATATGAGAAGAGAAATAGGAGATATACTTTCTTCAAAAGGCGCTATTGGAGCATCAAAGGAAAGAATAGAAACAGAACTTACAGGTATAGACCAGAAGCTTGCGAAGATAGAAGAAGAGGTAGAATCATATAGAGCCCTATTATATGCAAGATGGGCTCGGGCAAACCAAATTATGAGCTATACGAGAAGCATCATGGCATTTTTCCAAGCTATCTCACAACAGCTTGTCCAAGGAGTTCAAAACCCATTTTTGTCAGGTAAAAAATAGTCCCTTTAATATATTCTCCCAAGACTTTTCATCAACTCATTGAAGAAAACCTCTTTGTTGAAATCATATACAACATGAAGAAACTGGTCCGGACTTATTATGGATCTTATTCTTCCTCTAAAACATACTTTATCAACCTCCGCATATGCAGTAAATGTTCTAACATGTTCAGGGAAGAAGTATGCAAAAATAGCGAGTGGATCGTGAAGTATGAGAACATTAGCTCTTTCAGTTATATCCGATAGAAATTCTTTGACAGTTTCTGATCGGATTGAATTCAACATTTTCAGGAAATTGTCTCTTCTTATTTGCGTTTTTTTTGTTGAATCAAGTGGAACCACATAAACACTTCTTTTCTCTTTTGCAAACTCAAAGAGAGAATCAACAGCATCTGGGTCGCAATATGAATTAAATTCCGCATACGGAGTGATATTACCATCCTCAAAAAAAGCTCCGCCCATCCATACGAATTTCTGTATTCTTTCTCTTATGTTCTTGTTTTTTAGAAGCTCATAAGAAGATGAAAGCGGACCGGTTGATATTATATCTATTTTGCTTTGATCATCCCTTTCTATTCGCCTGATAAACTCATCCAATTCATAGAAATTATCAAAACCCTTAAAATACTTATCAGAATATCCTCCAAGCCCATCCTTTCCATGAACTTTCTCCGCGTGTATTACATCTCCCCTTACCGATCTATCTCTCCCCTTTACTATTTCTGCAGGTATCTTAAATATACTCTTACAGATCATTGAATTTCTGAAAGTATATTCAAGAGAAACATTTCCCCATGTAGATAAGATAAAGACCTTTATGTTCTTTCTGCCTTCGTTCCTTATAATACCCGACAGAAAGCCCAAAGCTATTGCATCATCAATTCCCGGATCGCAATCAAAAATCAATATTTCCTCACCCATATAGTTAAATTTGATTTGCAAACCATATTTTATCCATCTCTTTAATGGAACCAGCCATATAGAGTTTTAAATTTACAAGACACTTTATTTTGTATGATAAATTAAAAAGTTTTGCTTTTCTACAAATTCTCGGCTACTGAAGTTTTCTCTATATCTAGTATCACCATTTGTTAGATTTCTTCTTGATAGATATAGAAAATTATCTCCATTTTACTTACAACGGATAATTCTCCAATCATAATGCTAACTGGAGCTCACAAGAAATCTTTGATTTTAAAATATAGGTAGGAAAAAAGAATGAAAAAATCTAACATTGAAGAATCTCTCAAGCTTCAATTAATCAAGAGCCACACAAAAAGATATACTCTTAACTGCTTTGTCAAATAAATATGTAGCAAAAATTGTCAATTTCCTCTTGCATTGTAAGTGGAGGATAAAAATCTTTTGACACAGCACTTAACTAAAAAATTTACTAAAAAATCTATAAAATAGATTATTTGAGTGCATCAGAGATATAATTAAACCGTTGGAGGTAAGAATATGCACTTTGAGCTTCCAGATCACCACAAGCAAATAATAGAGCTGATAAAGTGGCTTGCAAAGGAAAAATTAAGACCTCTTGGACTTGAATACGATAAGAAAGAAGAACCGATTCCCCCCGATCATCCTTTCTTCTACGAGATCAAGGCGATGGGAATAGAGATGGGGATGTTTTCAGGTGGCAAAGAAGATAAGGACGATAATCTGCAAGAAAGGATGAAGAGATTTGGTATAAGCGGAGATATAAAAAATCCAATGCTTGCAACTTTGGCTATAATTGGTGCAGAGATTCTCGCATGGGGAGATCAAGGGGTTGCTATGTCCTTTCCAGGTCCTGGCCTTGCATCACCTCCCATAAGAATAATGGCAAACGACTATCAGAGAAAGGTTTTTTACGATGTTTTCAAAAATTCTGAGAAGCCCGTTTGGGGAGCTTTTGGATTAACTGAACCTGGAGCAGGCTCTGATGTAGCTCGTATAAGAACAAGCGCAAGGAAAGAAGGAAATTACTACATTTTGAATGGAGAGAAGATGTATATCACCAATGGAGCAAGGTCAGAATGGGTTGTTGTTTTTGCGACAGTAGATCCAAAATTAGGAAGAGCGGGTCATAGAGCTTTTCTGGTTAGAAAGGGTACTCCGGGCTTCAGAGTATCTCGTATAGAAAAAAAGATGGGCTTACACGCTTCTGAGACTGCTGGTCTTGTCTTTGAAGACTGTAAGGTTCCAGCTGAACTTCTTCTTGGTGGAGAGGAGTATTATAAATCTAAAGAGGGTTTCAAAGGTGCAATGGAAACCTTTAACATGACACGTCCTGCTGTTGCTGCTATGGCAATAGGGATAGCTCGCTCCGCCTATGAATATACAAGAGATTACTTTTCAGAAAACTACATGCTTTCAGCTATATCTCCCCTTGCCTCAAAGATAAAAAGCGAACTTGAACTAATGAAAAGGAAGCTAAATCTTGCAAGATTGATGTGCCTTAAAGCAGCTTATCTTATGGATATGAAGAAGAATAACGCAAAAGAAGCCTCCGAGGCAAAGGCTTACGCCCCGCCGATTGCTCTTGATGTTATATCAAGATGTATAGAACTTCTTGGCGAAGAGGGAACACTGGAGTATCACCACATAGTCCATAAAGCTTTCAGAGATATAAAAGTGTTTGATATATTCGAGGGAACAGGTCAAGCTCAAAGAATAGTTATATCAAAAAGATTATTCACTTCAAAAGGTAAAGCTGCAGAGTGGGTTGAGCAGACTAATTAAAATTTTTCTGACTTTTTCTAAAAGTATGTTCAAAAGAATAGTCTATCTTCCTATCATTTTCTTTATTATGCAAGGTATATGTCATGCTTACTCTGATGGGGTAATCGCTGTTGTTGGTAATCGCCCAATCACAAAGAGTCTTGTCGAAGCTGTTATGAAGGTCTTTGGAGAACAGGATTTCCAGAATGCCCTTTCTTTCGTCATAGATTCGTATATAATACTCAATTATATGGATTCATCAAACATACAAATCCCGGACAGGGAGGTGGAGGAGATTATATCTAGGATTAAAGTAGAAGATATAAAAGAAGAATTAACTAAACTTGGAATGAATTACGACGAATATAAAAACTTTATAAAAGCAAAAAAGATTGCGGACCAAATTTTTTCTGAACTTGTTGGAGGAGCATTCATAACAGAACAAGATATGAAAAAATTTTATGACCAGAATGAGCAAGACATAACAAGAGCTTTTGAAAGACGATTCGTGTATTACATCGAGACAGATGAGAAAGAAATTTCAAATATTCCCGTTAATGATATGAAGCAAATCGGGTGGGTAAGACGCGGAGAGCTTATGAAACAATTTGATGATGCTATATTTTCTCTCCCAAACACAGGTTTAATAAATATAAGTTCTGAAAACGGCAATTTTGTGTTTTTCATATCAAAGATCTACAAGCCAAGTTTCTCTGAACTTAAAGATGATTTGAATTTCAGAGAATTTTATATAAAAAGCAAATACAAGGAGGTTTTTGATTTATGGCTAGAAAGTCAGAAAAAAAAGCAGAAGATAAAAAGAAAGGAAAATTAGAGCATACATCCTGGGAAGAAATGAAAAAGAGGGGAAGATTACCTAAGCTTAAAACCAGAGAAGCTGACGACAAAAGAATAGTGATAGGTATCACTATGGGAGATCCTACAGGAATCGGTCCGGAGGTTATAATAAAGTCGCTCATCGATAAATCAATAAGAAACCGAGTTATTCCTATTGTCTTTGGGGATAAGGGTGTTTTAAGCAAGGTTGCAGAGGATCTTGGAATTAGAGTAAGAATAAGAGAGTTAGCCTCTGTAGAAAACATAAGGCAGATAGAAGTTGATGACAAAGAAATATATGTCAAAAGTATATCAAATCTTAAGATGACCAGATTAAGATATGGAAGACCAGATAGAAACTGCGGTAGAGCTATGGTCAATTATGTGAAGGAAGCTGTTGATGCCTGGAAGCAGGGCATAGTAGAAGGTATAGTCACAGCTCCGATAAATAAGGAAATAATAAACGAGGCTGGATACAGATATGGTGGTCACACTGAAATGCTTGCAGAACTCACTGGAGCAAAGGAATTCACGATGATGTTTGTTTCAAAGCATTTTAAGGTCTCTTTGGTAACCATCCATCTACCTTTGAAAGATGTTTCTATGAGGATAACACCACAGCGAATATACAAGGTCGGACTTCTATCATGGAAAACCCTGAGAGAGTTCTTCGGGATAAAAAATCCAAGAATCGGTGTCTGTGGAATCAATCCACATGCTGGCGAAGGAGGTATGTTCGGTGATGAAGAGAAAGATATGATATATCCAGCTATAGTTTCAATGAGGGCAATTGGTATAGATGCAGAAGGACCTCTTTCTCCCGATACTGCCTTCTGGCGCGCTTATAACAAAGAGTTTGATGTCATAGTAGCTATGTATCATGATCAGGGATTAATCCCTGTCAAGCTTCTTGACTTTGATAACGCTGTAAATATAACCGTTGGTGTCCCCATAGTAAGAACATCACCAGCCCACGGAACAGCATATAATATCGTTGGTAAAGGTATTGCAGATCCCTCCTCCATGAAGTCAGCCATAAATCTTGCTGTTGATATGATTCTCGTGAAGAAGCAAATAGATTCAGAAAGGCAAAAAGAACAAGATAGAGATATGAAGAAAGTTGAAGACGAGATAAAAAGATACAGAATATCAGAAGAAGAGGTGAGAGAGTTCATATATACCTAAGTTTTTGTATTATTTCCACAACAATGAATAATAACGAAGATCTGGAAGTCATAAAGTCCTTATCATCTAACGGGAAAGTTTTAGAGATAAAAGATGAATATAAAGGATACAATATTTTTGTTGCTGAAATTCCTGTCCATAGACTCGAGGTAGTAGTATATCAGAGGAAACCTTCAAAAGCACACGTGAAAAACCTTGTGAAGTCCATATCAAGCATCGGCTTTGTTGTTCCTCTGGTAGTTGCCAAAAAACCAAATGAGGATAAATTCATAATACTTGATGGACAACACAGATACCTTGCTTGTCTCGATCTTGGAATAAAAGCTATTCCGTGTTTCATAATTCCCTGGGATTACGCAACGCTTATGATAAACCTCAATATAGAAAAGCAGCCTAACATAAAAGAGAAATCTTATGTCGCCTTACGGATATATAATGAACTTGTAGATATGTTCCCAGAGAAAAGAGAAACCGAAGAAGAAATAATACAATCTGTAGAAGAGATATACTTTGTAACTGTTGGGATGGTATATGATATAGAGGATAAATTCTCTGGATCTTCATGGGAACCGATTTTGAAAAAGGCAGATTGGCCGTTAGATCTCCCACTTAAAGAAGCAAAAATCCAGAGAAATAAAAGAGCTGAAATAATACACGAACTTCATCAGATAGTTAAAGACATAGTTTCCAGACTAAAAGAAATAGGGATATCCCATCCGTTTGTTTACAAAGAAGTTGTATCTTACGCAAATCCCATAAAACGTCAGAGAGCGATTGTTGAATTTGATGAGATATTTTCGCAGATAAAAGAAAAGTTGCTTGAGATAAGAGAAAACCCGCAAGACTTTAAATCTTTTGTAGGACAGCAGGAAGAGGTCCTTGAATAATAGCTGATTTTATCTTCTCTTCAAGAGCTTTAAATTCCTCATAAGAAAGCTTTCCATTTAGCTTTGCCTTATTTCTTATGTAGAAAACATCTGCCACCTTGTTCTCACGCGTTGATATCTTCGCAACAGATATATCATATCCTGAAAATGTTATCGCATATGTTATATCAAAAAGTAGTGCAGGTCTATCAAAACAATATACCTCAATTATGGTATAATCCTCCGAAGAATCATTGTCTAGAACAACCTTTATAGTTTTTTCTGTATTTTGGTTAGCAAACGGATTTGTTTCCATATAGTATGGAATCAGCTTTCTCTTTTTTTCTTGTATTTCCCCAAGTATATCTTGGATTCTCTTTGAATAGAAGATTTTTTCGAACCTTCTGAATCTTCCCATGTCTTGTGGTTCGGCCCAAAATATGTTTATTGCTTTCCCCAATACAGCTCCCTCCGCATAAAGCGAAAGTATGTTGAATCCAGAGATAAAAAGCATTCCAGCACACTCACACAAAAATCCCTCCACATCATCCCCTATCGTGATTATCTCTATCACACCTTCATCCCTTTTTGTAAATGCAACATATCTTGATTGTGAAAGGTGAGCTTTTAGAAGAAATAGCATATATCTGAAAAGCCTGTCGTAATTGAAGAATGAGAGAAATTTTCGAGAGAGAGAAGAAACTGCCTGAACTACTATATCAGAGGGAAAGAATTTCTTCAGATCCTCCACAAGAATAGAAACATCAATATGCTCCTCTTCCGCATATTCAAGACCTTTTCTTATTCTCTCTGAGAGTTTCACATATATCTCTGTAATAAGATGAGCTTTCCAGCTGTTCCAGTTATTCGGATTTGTAGCCAAAGCATCTGCTATCGAGAGGATATAAAGTATATCAAGAGATACAGTATCTGAGAATAACTCTGCAATCTTTTTGATATAAGTGTCCTCGTGTATATCTCTGCGCTGTGCGTAGTGCGATAAAGCAAGATGATTTTTAACAAGAAACTTCAAAAGATCTAAATTCTCCCCAGCCAAACCAATTCTCTTACCAATCTTCTCAGCAATCTTCTCACCTAAAGCAGAATGATCATTCTTTCTCCCTTTCCCTATATCATGCAGTAAAGCAGACAATATCGCAATCTTCTTTTTCTCCGAACTAATTTCAGGTAGAAAATTTATATGTGGAGGCTTTATGCCAAGTAGAATTTTCTCTAACTCCTCTAAACACTTTACAAGATGCAGATCCACTGGATAAATGTGTGGAGGATGAATTTGATAAAGGTTTTTCACAAAAGAAAACTCCGGAATAATATTTTGAAGGACCCCAAAATTCCTCATATACAAAAGTGTTCTGGCTACCCCCCCAAGATCAAAAATAATGTCGCAGAACATATTAATACAATCCTTGTCTTTCCACATACCCTTCATAATGCTTTGATTCTTAAATATGGCATACAGAAATTCTGGCGAGATCTTTAGGTTATTATCTTTTGATATCTTGAAAGCTTCAACTATGATCTTAGGCGTTATACTATCCTCTGACGAATAATATAGAAAAACGGAGTCTGTTTCAAATATTCCCAGCTTCGTAATTTGCTGCTTATGCTTTTTTAGTTCTTTTTGAATATAATCTTCAGCTATCTGAACCGCTACAGCTATCTTATGCTGACTTTCAAGAAAGGATGTCATGAATTTCCTTAAATCCTGCTTTTTTCCATTCTTCTTCTTGGCGATGAATTCTAATATCTCCTCAACATAAGCTGCATTCAGTTTATCCTCATTCTTTTTCAGGACGCAGTGCAATATACTCCTTGTTTCAAGAAGCCTCTCATATGAACTTTTGATGTCCTGGCTTTGTATAAGTATATCCTTCTGAACAAGATGTTTCAAATATTTTTGATATAAAAAATCACCTATTCCGCCGGGAGAGCTTTTGATATCCGGCTCAAGCAGATTAAAGAACTTAGAGATCCTCGTGTTCCTATCTTGGTAAAGATTCTCAAATATCGTTTCCTTGTGCTCAGAACAAAATTTCTTCCTATATCTTTTTAGTCTTTCAAATATTTTGTAATCTCCAGCAATAAATCTCAAATCACTAAGATACGACAGAACTTTCACATCATCTAATGCCATTTTCAGAGTCTCTTCTATTGTTCTGACAGAATGCTCAATCTTGCTAAAACCTATATTCCATAGTTCGGTAATAAAGTTTGAAATCCTCTCATTTTGTTCAAACCTTCTTGAATTTACAATGATCAATATATCTATATCTGAAAACGGTGTCATTGTTTTTCTTCCAAAGCTACCAAATCCGAGAAGGACAACACCATCTACACCCTGAAGAATTTTTTCCCATACATTTTTAACTTCCTCTTCAAATATACCTGTTATCTCCTCTAAAATGATATTTATATTTTTTTTAAATATGTTATCCTCAAGGATAGATATCGCTTTTTCTCTTGCCTCCATCCTGTTATAAATAGTACTGCGGAAGAACTCTGAGATATTTATTAGAATTTACCCTTTGCCAAATCATATAATTGTATCTTTCTTAAAGTCTATGTCATTTTTGAATGGATAGTCAATATTATAGTGTGTTCCTCTTGATTCTTTTCTTGCCATTGCAGATCTTATTATAAGTTCTGCTACTATAACTATATTTCTTAATTCTATCAGATCAGCAGAGACATAATACTTCCAGTAGTCTTCCATGACATCTTTTTTTATTATTGAGATTCTTTCAAGTGCTCTTTGTAGCCTTTTGTTAGATCTTACCACACCAGCGTAGTTCCACATAAGTCTTCTCACTTCATCCCAAGCGTGCGAAATCAGAATTTTTTCATCCTGAGCAATGGTTTTCTCTGATTTCCAGGGTGGAATATCCTCTTTCGGGATATGTATTTTCTTTGGGTATTCAAGACATTTAAGCAAAGCCCTTTTTGACATCACTAAACACTCCAAAAGTGAATTTGATGCGAGTCTATTAGCTCCGTGAAATCCTGTGCAGGCAGACTCTCCTATTACAAAAAGGCGAGAAATTGAAGTTTCTCCGTATGAATCAGTCAAAACTCCTCCGCATATAAAATGAGCCCCAGGAGCAACAGGAATAGGAGACTTTGTTATGTCTATACCAAGCTCAAGACATCTTTGATATATTTTGGGAAATCTTTTTTTTATAAAGTCGCTTCCAAGATGAGTTATATCCAGATAAACATGATCATCTCCGGATTTTTTAAGTTCTGAATCTATCGCCCTGGTGACTATATCTCTTGGTGCAAGTTCGCCAAGCTCGTGATATTTCTTCATAAATGGCTTCCCGTCTTTCGTGAGAAGTATTCCTCCTTCTCCCCTAAGTGCTTCAGAAATTAGGAAATTTTTTTCCTTATGATGATATAGCACAGTTGGATGGAACTGAAAAAATTCCATATTTGCTATTTTTGAACCCGCTCTATAACACATTGCTATACCATCACCCGTAGCAACATCTGGATTTGATGTTATCAAGTAAACTTTTCCTGCTCCACCGGTTGCAAGTATCACAAAATTCCCAAAAATCATATCTATATTTGATGTGCTCTTGTCAAAAACATATACCCCGTAGCATTCATCTTCTATTCTGTTGTTTGTTCTTCCTATGAACCTGAATTTTGTTATCAGATCAATGGCTACACAGTTCTCAAATATACTGATGTTTTTCTTTTCTCTCACTCTATCAATAAGTTTCCTTTGTATTTCTGCTCCTGTTCCATCTCCCTTATGTAATATTCGTCTTTCAGAGTGCCCCCCTTCCCTAGTTAGGTGAAACAATCCGTCATCTTTATCAAATTCAACCCCCCATTCTATAAGTTCCTTTATACATGCTTTTGATTCTGATATAATAGTTCTGACCATTTCCACGTTGCAGAGTCCATCTCCAGCTTTTATGGTATCTTGTATATGCTTTTCAATGGAATCGCTTTCAGAGAGGGGAGAAGCTGCTATACCTCCTTGCGCGTAATATGAGTTTGCGTCCTCCATTTTCCCCTTTGTGATTATCGCGACAGACATTTTTTCAGGAACACGTAGAGCAAATGAGAGCCCTGCAAGACCAGAACCAACAACAACAAAATCAAAATTTGTCATGAAGGATTGACTTCCCAACTGCCAGACTCTATGAGCCTCTTAACACTACCTTCTCCCTTTTTCTTCTTAGCCATTTCTATCTGGTTATAAAGCAGTTCATCATATGTAGGCTCCCTTACATTCCTTATGATCCCTATTGGTTCCGGGAAATCTGGATAATGCATAGTTGCAACTGCAAGATTTAGCATATAGTCCGTAGCATCATAAATTGTTATATCTTCTTTTCTTATACCGTCCTCTCCCACTTTTACAACCTTCGGTCTGAGCTTATCAATTATTATTCCTTTATCCAAGTTTTTGCCAAAAATCATTGGCTGTCCGTGTCTCAGTTCTATTAATCTCTCACTTCTGACTTCTCTTCCTGCAAAATCTTCAAATGCACCATCATTGAAAACAACACAGTTTTGGTATATGTGTATAAAAGCTGTACCCTTGTGATTAGCTGCTTCCTTCAAAATTTCCACTAATCTTTTTATGTCTGTGTCTATCGCTCTTGCTACAAATGTCGCTTTCTGCGAAAGGGCAAGAAGTACCGGATCTACAGGTCTTTCTATAACTCCAAACGGAGAACTTTTTGTTTCCTGTCCCAAAAGACTTGTTGGTGAATACTGACCTTTTGTCAGACCATATATTCTATTATCAAAAAGAAGGATTTTTATATCTACATTTCTTCTAATAGCGTGCATAATGTGATTTCCACCAATTGCGAGCCCATCGCCATCTCCTGTTACTACCCATACAGAAAGATCTGGATTTGCTACTTTCACACCGGTCGCTATTGCCGGCGCTCTTCCATGAATACCATGAAAACCATAAGTGTTCATGTAATATGGAAAACGAGAAGAGCAACCAATACCAGAAACTATAACAAATTTCTCTCTTGGGATCCCCATTTGAGAAAAGGCTTGCCTGACAGCATTTAATATGGCATAATCTCCACACCCAGGACACCACCTTGGTTCTTCACCCGAGTCAAAGTCTTTTGGTGTATATTTTTCAGGAGACTGCATACGATTTTGTTCCTCCTTCTACTTTTATCTTTTTGGAAATTTTGCCTTCTCTTTCAAGGTTTATAAGCTCTTTTTCTATCGCCTGTCTGATATCAGATTCCCTCAAAGGAGTTCCCGTAACCCTGTTAAATCCGACAGCATCAACTCCAAATTTTCCTTTTATGAGCAAAAGAAGTTGTCCGAGGTTTAGTTCTGGTATAAGTACCCGTTTGAACTTTGAAAGAACATCTGACAGGTTTTTAGGGAACGGATTTATGTTTCGCAGCTGAACATGAGCAACAGGCCAGCCTTTTGAGATAGCATAATCAACTGCTGCTCTTATGCTACCAAATGTACTCCCCCAGCCAAGCACAAGAAGTTCGGCATCTGCTGGTCCATATATACTTACATCCCCTATATCTCTTTGAGCCCTCCTTATCTTTTCCGCTCTTATTTTTACCATATAGTCATGATTTTGTGGGTCATAAGATACCTTACCAGAGATGTTGGATTTTTCAAGACCACCTATGCGATGTTCAAGTCCCTTCGTTCCAGGTTTAGCCCAGGGTCTTGCAAGTGTTTCTTCATCTCTTGAATAAGGAGCAAAGTTTTTCGGATCACCATGATAGAATTCAACCTGAATTTTTTCTATGCTTTTTTCTATGTCAGGTATTCTCCAGGGTTCTGATCCCATTGCAAGATACCCATCTGAAAGTATTATAACTGGAGTCATATACTTTATTGCAAGCCTTGCTGCCTCAAGAAATACCTCAAAGCAATCTCCAGGACTCGTTGGAGCCAAAACTATTACAGGAGATTCCCCATGCCTTCCATACATTGCAAAAAGGAGATCTGTTTGTTCGGTTTTTGTAGGCATACCAGTTGATGGTCCAGATCTTTGATTATCTATGATTATCAGTGGGAGTTCGGTCATAACAGCTAGATTTATTCCTTCAGATTTCAAAGAGAGTCCTGGGCCAGATGTAGTTGTTATCCCAAGGGCCCCTGCAAAACTTGCGCCTATTGCTGTATTTACTGCAGCAATCTCATCCTCCATCTGAATAGCCACAACTCCAAAATTTCTCCAAGCAGAAAGGTAATGCAATATATCACTTGCTGGTGTTATAGGATAAGAAGCAAAAACAATAGGTATGTTTAACTTTTCTTTCAATGTTGCTATCGCAAGTGCAAAAGCCTCATTTCCAGATATATATCTGTATTTCCCCGGTTCAAAATGGTATTTTGGGACATGGATATGTGCAAACTTATGCTGGACTTCAAGAGTTTCTCCATAATTGTATCCAGCTTTTAGAGCAAGCTCATTAGCTTTTTTGATATCTGGATTTTTGGAAAACTTCTCTTGTATGAAAGAAAGAATTGGTTCAAGAGGTCTTTCAAATATCCAGCATACAAGCCCAAGGGCGAAAAAGTTCCTTGTCCTTATCTTTTCTTTGTGCGAGATATTTACATCTTTGAGTGCCTCAACAACAAGCTGATTCATCTTTACCTTTATGACATTGTATTTGGAGAGTATATCATCTAATTTTTCCTCACCAGATATTATACTTTGCCACCCGGCCTTTTTGAAATTTATCTCATCAAATTCATCTTCGTTCAGTATCACTGTAGCACCAGGTTTTATCAGAGAAAGATTAACCTTTAGGGCTGCAGGATTCATAGCAACGAGCACATCGGGAGCATCTCCAGGTGTGAGTATATCGAGGCCTCCAAACTGTATCTGGAAAGATGAGACCCCATATGTTGTTCCAGCTGGAGCCCTTATCTCGGCTGGAAACTCAGGAAGAACAGCAAAATCATTCCCATATATAGCTGTCGCTACGGTAAATTGTGAACCTATAAGCTGAATCCCATCTCCGGAATCGCCTGCGAACTTGGCCACTACCCTGATTCTTTCAGCTTCAGGTGGTTTTTCCATATCTGTTCTTACTTATTTAGCTATGAGTCTTGAGAATTATGCAAAAAACAGGAGTTTTTATTTAATTGAGGACGCAAGAAGATTTAAAAAACGAAACTCGCGAATGCGATCAGATTTTTCCCTGGAGGAAGAAAGCCACAACAAGCATGTATATGACAAGCGATTCCATAAAGACAAGCCCGAGTATAAGAGGCAGGAACATTTTATCTGATGCTCCGGGATTTCTGGATATTCCCTCCATAGCTGCTGCAACGGCTCTCCCTTGCCCAAGCGCTCCAATAGCTGCAGCTATACCTAACCCAAGTCCAGCTCCCAAAGCCAGACCAAATTTTGAAAGCTCCGCAGAAGCAGAAGCAACTCCTTCATCCGCAGCAAAAACAGAGAATGCCGAAAAAAATGCGAAAACAAAAAAAGAAAGTACCCTTCTCATCATTGATTTTTTCCTCCTTTGTAAAATTGTCAGTGATTTTAAAAAGGCAGATTATAAGTTGTGAAAAAACAAAAAGTTTGAGCAAAATCTCTTATCCTTTGCTAACATAAATCTCAAGATCAGATCCTTTCTCTTTCATCTCCAAAATTTTATATCCTTCATCTCTTATTGCTTTTGGTACATCTTCCTTCGCAGCTGGAAAATCAACTATAATTTGGTATATGTCTCTCTCACTCCCTTTCCTCAGCTCCCTTTTGATTATTATAACGTTCATTGGGCAAACAACACCTCGAAGATCTAAAACCTTGGTAGGCTTCAGCATCTATTAAATATTAGCAACACTTACACTATTTATCTGTTTTATTTATCTTTTCAAGAAATATCCTCTTTATCTCCCAATCGGATTTGAATTTTCCCGAGAAAAACAGAGTCTCCATTACGACATCTTCTTTTCTAGCTCCACGCATCGCAAGACACAAATGATATGCTGAAATATACACCGCAACTCCTTCCGCCTGAACAGTCTTCTCTATAAAATTTCCTATCTCCTCAGTCAATCTTTCTTGAACCTGCAATCTACTTGCAAAAACCTTTATGATTCTGGGTATCTTTGAAAGACCTATTATCTTATTCTTCGGGAGATAAGCTATTGAAGCCGTCCCAAAAAACGGAAGCATATGATGCTCACATAGACTAAAAAACTTTATGTTCCCCACAAAAACTAACCCCTTATAGTCAGAACTAAAAATAGCTCCATTGACCTCCCCATCTGGATTAGAAAAATAACCCGAGAGTATCTCTATCAGTGCTTTTGAATATCTCTCAGGAGTCTTCTTTAACCCCTCCCTTTCCGGATCATCACCTATTACCTTTATTATCTCCCTTATGTGATAAGCAAGTTTTTTTATCTTTTGCTCTAATTCGATTTCTTTTTTTTCCCCATGTCCTTGTAATACTTCCTGGTCAAGTTCATCAGACAGTTCGCTCTCCGTGATCTTGAACATCTCAAAAGAACCCGTGCTAGAACTACTTCTCTCATTTTTCCCCTTTCTCATCTCTGAATAAAATCTCTTCATTTTACTCATATTATTACACTTATTGATAAAAACAAGAAAAATTCCATCCCATTAGAATGTGATTCCTCAAATCTGATTACAAAAGCTACGATAGTTTTCTAAGAAAATCTTCTACATCTTCTACTATCTTGGTTTTTGCAAGCTTCCCTTCTATCAAATCCAGATGACCAGCTTCATACTCTCTATAAAGCTTTACTGAAGAGGAAACAATGTCAACTATTGGCTTTACAGATATCGGGGGTGCAACCTTATCAAGCGTTCCAGCTAAAGCAAACAATGGTAAAGATATGTCCTTAAATCTCTTACTATAATCAATCTTACCATCAAACGAAGTTATCCTTTTGTCTGAAGCCCAAATGAGAAGTTGGACAAGCAATCTAGGAGAGGTAAACTCAAATCCTTTAACAAGTTTTTCCCAAAAATCCCATGCACTTTCAAAATTCTTCGTGTATGAAGGATATAGGGGGGAAATTTTCAATACCTTCTTATTCATCATCAAAGGAATTCCAGCGAGTCCAAACATCCCCATAAGCTTCATCCCGAATTCTCTTGGCCAAAAATAATATATAACTGATGAAAAAGGAACTTTGCGCAAAATCTTTGCAATTCCGCCGAAAAACTGAATTACTCCAACTCCCCTACCAAAATGAACTGGACTCCCAAAAGTCAATATCGCATGAACTCTATCGGGGAAGAAAGAAGAAAAAACATAAGAACATATCCCACCAAGTGAGTGTCCAGCAAGAACTACCTTATCTATACCAACCCTTGACCTTATGAAAGCAACAGCAGAATCTATATCTTTAAAGACAAAATCCTCAAATGTGTAGTTATAGTATAGATTACGAATCCTTGAATATCCAGAACCTCTCAGATCTATGGAGAAAACATGAAAGCCCTTGTCTCTCAGAATTGGAGCAACCCCCCCACTTCTTCCATGCCAACTCAAATTATTCTGTGCGAAACCATGTATCAAAAGAATAGGGAATTTATAACTTAAATTATTCGGCTCCCACTCAATCACGCCCACTTTGAAACCATCGTAAGTTCTTACATAATGAACTTTCATAAATCCAAAATGTAAAACATAAATTAAAAAATTTCTCAAATCGGAAAATATCTAAATAATAACGAATTAACTGCTGTGTCAAAAAATTTTTATCCTCTAATTACAATGCTAGAGGAAATTGACAATTTTTGGTACATTTGACAAGTAATTAACTAAACAAAGTAATTCAAAATACAAGTGAAAATCCGTGAAAGCAAAATCCACAGATCAAGTATAAATAAACTAGAGAAAATGGATCAGATGAAATATGCTAATGAATTTATTCTTTCAGCTCAACAGTGTAATCCTCTACTACAGGATTCACAAAGAAGTCAAATAGCTCTCCGTTGATCTGACCACCAGGCTTTACTATATATGATTTTGCAACCCTGACATCCTTTACAGCCACACCTATCTTTCTCAATTTTTCAGCTATAGTTTTACCCTCCGGGTCAAAAACATCTTCTTTCTTTCTAACCTGGATCTCAATAGGAAGAGAAAGAGCTTTATCAAATATGAAGTCCACGTACTGAAGCTTTACAGATTCGAGTCGTTCAGAGATAATCTGAGCTGTCTTCTTGTCTTCCTTCTCAAGCATAGAAATAAGCGCCGATTTAAAATCCGGGAATTTACCTTCAACAACAGAAAATGATGCCCTCTGAATAATCTTATAGGCTTTTTCTCTATCATAACCAGAAAGAACCATCTCAAAAAGAGCACGGGAAGAAAGGATCATATCTTTTGAAATCTCAAGGTTCTCCCTTACCTTATTTTCATCTATCTTTAAACCCTCAAGAAGTAATTTCAACCTCATAAGAGCAAAATCTGAAAGAACACACATCTGTGGGAACAAAACCCTTTCAGCAGATGAATGAGAAATATCCCTTTCCATAAGGAGAGGAATATTTTCAAGGACAGGTATGCATGTGCTCCTTATAACGCGAGATATTCCGGTTAAATTCTCGGAGAGGACTGGATTCCTTTTGTGAGGCATCACAGAAGATCCCATTTGTTCTTCCTGGAATGGTTCCATCATCTCGCTGATTTCAGTCATCTGCGAAATTCTTATGTTCAAAGCCAACCTTTCTATAGCGGACGCCAGCAAAGAACATCCGAGAACAAACAGAGCATACCTATCTCTTGGAACGACTTGAGTTGGGACAGGTTCTGGCTTGAGACCAAATTTTGCCAAAGCATACTCCTCAACCTCAGGTGGAACAGTACTATATATACCAACTGCCCCAGAAATCTTACCAAATCGCATATTTTCCCTTGCAAATAAAAGCGTCTTCCTTACTCTACGAAACTCAGCATAATGAGATAGAAACTTCATACCTAAAGTAGTGGGTTCTGCATGCACGCCGTGGGTTCTCCCAACAGCAATAAAACTTCTGTATCTTTCACTCAAATCTTTTAACACATCTTCAACATCTTGAACCCCCTGAATAATGAAATCGCAAGACTTTAAGCATTGTATAGAGAATGCAGTATCCATTATATCAGATGATGTAACACCAAGATGGACAAAACGCCTTGCAACTTCGGAAACTTTTTTCTCAATAACTCTAACAAATGCAGTTACCTCATGCCTTGTCTTAAATTCCTCCTCCTTAACTTCCTCCGGCTTTATCTCAACTTTTTTTATCTCTTCTGGAACCTTAGGCGGAACTACTCCGAGATTTGCCCAACCCTCCAAGATTGCAGATTCTATATCTCTCCAAATCTTGTATTTTTCTTCATCCCTCCAGATCTTTAACATCCTATCACTTTTGTAGCGTGTTATCCAATCCATAAATAAAAAACTAAATCCAATAATTTCAACCTTTGAATATTCAAATTTTTCTCCAAAATAATATTCTGCTGAATGCGTATTCTTTTGCTTTTCAATCACGGAAATGTGATTGGCGGCGGGGAAATATCATTTATAAGGTATATAAATCATCTCTCTTCTACACGAAAAGATATAGATATTCGTGTTTTTGTTCCTCAGGAAGCACAAAACAGTTTAATAAAATTTCTCAAATTAGACGAAGAAAAAATAATTTCGTTCAAACTACCGTCATTTAAATCAAACCCTCGTGATATAGTATTTACTACTCTGCAAATGCACAGGATCATTAAAAATTTTAAGCCACAAATTGCACACGCAAACGGCTCACGCATAGCACTCTACATAAATCTCTCAAAAATCTTTACAGAAACAAAAACAATCTGGCATGTAAGAATTAGTCAAAAAGATTTAATTGACCCACTGCTAATGTTTCTCTCAGATGGAATAATAGCTAACTCCCAAAAAACATTAAAAACAAGATTCAGAACAACAAAAAAAATCAGAGTAATATATAACGGATTTGATATAAATGAAATAAAAGAAAAGGTTAAGAAGACACCTGAAAAAAGTCAAGAAATAGTGATTAGCTCTGCTGGAAGACTTGAACCAGGGAAAGGATTTGAATACCTCCTAAACTTCACTGAAATTCTCTCGCAAAAAGAAAACATAAAAGTAGTACTAGCAGGAGAAGGTCCTATGAAAAAAATTCTAAAAAGCATACCCAAAAATCAAAAAATTCTATTTCCCGGATATATGAATATTGAAGAAATTCTTGGTATGTCCCACATAATATGCTTTCCTTCCCTTGTTGATTCATTCGGAAATTTAGTAGTTGAGTCAATGATAGCAGGAAAACCGTGTATGGTCTCAAAATACTGCGGAGCTTCTGAAATATATCCAATAAAAGAGCTTATCTTTGATCCAAAAATCTATGAGGAATTTAAAAAAAGCTTCACCTTTGCAAAAGATAATATTGATAACTCACAAGTAAAAGAAACCCTACAAAGAGAAGCAAAAAGATATTCAATACAAGAACACTGTCAAAACACTCTGAAGTTTTACAATGATATATTGATAAAATCAAAATGAGCGGGGCCAAACAAGGCCCCAAATACTTATCTACGCTTTATCTTAATTGCATTACCTTTTACCTTATCTTTGAAACTATCACATAGTTTGTCTTCGTCACCTTTCCGGTCATAGGGAGAACAGCATCTGCTTCATCAGCAGCAGACTCAAGAATCTCCACATAAGCCTCCCTTTGCAATGAAGTAGCAGGATCAGTACCAGTAAAAGCAAAGATTATATCAAATAGGAAAAAGGTCCAACCGCATTTCTGAACCTTCTTTCCTGTTATTATCTCATAATCCTTGCCAAGCTCAAGAGGTGAAAAAGCTATAGATGAAGAATAATTAACTGCTGGGATTGATAAGTACTTAGTTGTACAACCCACCGATATAACTAAAAACTAATAGCAAAAGTGATAAAAAAACTTCTTCATAGCTTTATAATACCTCCTTTATAAGCCTTTTTCCATCTGTTTTTAGGCTAGTGTCTTGAAGAGTCAAAAAACCCCCTGACCAACCTAAACCAGACTCAACAAAATTTGAGAAACTGGATTATAAATATCAAACAAAAAAACAAGAAAACTAAAACAGGCAAACAAGATAAAACATCGGTAAAATCTAAAAAACTCACCAAAAGTTTTAGAGAAATAAAATATGGACAAAATTAAAGCAACAATAATAGGTCCACGCGGGTACACAGGTGCAGAACTCATAAGGATACTTACAAACCACCCTAAAATAAACGGGATAAACCTACTTTCGCTGCAAGAAGAAGGTGAAATATATGAGGCTCTACCCTCCTTCAGGAAATATATAGAAAATCTGACCATAAGAAAATTTTCACCGGAAATTCTAGAAGATTCAGAGGTTATTTTTCTATGTCTTGAGCAAAACAATGCCCACAAGATCCTTGCTCAAATGATAGAAAAAGGAATAAAAAAGTTTGTGATAGATCTATCTCCTGATTTCAGATTCAAAGAAATCAGCAAGTACAAAGAAATATACAAGTTTGAACACTCCAGCCCATCGCTGTTAGAAAGAACATCTTACGGACTGACTGAGCTTTATAGAGAAGAAATAATAAAGTCAGATATCGTAGCGAATCCCGGATGCTATCCGACTGGTTTTATTCTGGGAGTAGCTCCGCTACTTTCAATCCCAAAATATAGAGAACAAATTCAAGATTTCATAATAGATTCCAAGAGCGGAGTTACTGGTGCAGGAAGAAAAGCTTTATCACATCTTACATTAGGATACCTTTCGGAAAACATAAAAGTTTATGCTTTCACAGAACACAGGCATGTTCCAGAAATCATAGAAAAAATTAAAGAAAAATTCGGTGTTGAGAAACCAGTTTTATTTAATGCTCAGCTAATCCCAGCCAAGCGCGGCATATTGCAAACGATATGGATCAGGCTTCACTCACCCCCAGACCAGAACGAAATTTTTTCAGCATATGAAAAATTCTCATCTGAAAACTACTTCTTTGACTTCCTTGGCGAAGAACTTCCAGATATATACTCAGTTCAAGGAACAAACTTTATAAGAGTCGGAATGAGGATACATAAAAACTATATAATGATTGTAGCCAGCATAGATAATCTTGTAAAGGGAGCAAGTGGGCAAGCAGTTCAAAACATGAATATAAAATTTGGATTCGATGAAAAGGAAGGACTGAAAAATCTTCCCCCGTCAAATGTTTAAATTTGGGGGGAGATAAACTCCCCCAGGAACCTACCTATTCACCTGTAACCAAAACACAATAAGTTCCAAAAAGGCCAAGTACATTTGTCATTTTATAGTCTATACTGGTTACCTTCTTTATACCAGCTTTTTTTGCTGCTTGTCCCGCACTTGCATCACCTGTAGCTATAAGCCCCAGAATATTCGTAACACATTCCTCCGCAGATTTACTACCTATCTCCTGCTGATGATCTCCCGTATGGAAGGAAACGTTAGTGTATAAACCACCAAGAAGAGGATTAACCATACAACCTCCCAATACAAAAGAAAGCACTAATACTGATAATGCCTTCTTCATCATATTGGTTCACCTCCGACTTTAATTTTTCACAAGGAAAATTTTTCATGTAATTTTCAACAAATTCTCTAAAATTTTCTCGCTTTACGAAAGCAAATATTTTTGAAATAAAAAAAATAAATAATTTACTTTGTTGAATAAATAAGTGGAGCAAAAGCTGACGTCTGAGTTTTCCGAAAAACTATAATATAACTTCACAAACCTACAAGGAAAAAAACCATTCAAATCAATCCTGTCTCCATACAAAAAACGGATAAAAATTCCCAGATAAGTGATAAAAATCTCTATATAATACCAATTTACACATCTTTCAGCTTTCCCGAAAGAAAATCGTCATAAGCGGAAAGATCAAAATATCCATGTCCACAGAAATTGAAGATGATGATTTTTTCCTCTTTGTTTTTTTTACACTCAAGAGCTAAATCTATCACCTTCTTTATTGCATGAGCAGCTTCTGGAGCAGGTAAAAGTCCCTCAACCCTTGCAAAAGTCAAAGCTGCATCAAAAACTTCAGTTTGCTTATACGCACAAGCTTTTATCACACCCTCATTATAGAGCAAACACACAATCGGAGAATCTCCATGATAACGAAGCCCTCCAGCATGAATCGGTGGGGGAACGAAATCATGCCCCAGAGTGTACATCTTCAAAAGTGGAGTCAGCCCTGCTGAATCTCCATAGTCATACCTATAATCTCCTTTTGTCAGAGTCGGACAGGCTTCAGGCTCAACTGCCCAAACTTCAAGGTTTTTCCTTTTTCCCTCCAATTTGTCTCTTATGAAAGGAAAAGAAAGCCCAGCAAAATTACTCCCCCCTCCAACCGCTCCAACTATAATATCAGGATAAAGACCTATCTTCTCAAACTGCTCCTTCGCCTCAAGACCTATCACTGTCTGGTGCAAAAGAACATGGTTCAGAACACTTCCCAAAGAGTAATTTATCTCAGGAGAAGAAAGAGCATCCTCTATAGCTTCAGATATAGCTATTCCAAGACTTCCGGGATGTTCCCTGTTAGCTTGTAAAAACTTTCTTCCCGAGTTCGTTCTATCACTTGGAGACGGGATAACCTCTGCTCCATATGTTTGCATAAGAACTCTTCTTGCTGGCTTTTGGTTGTAGCTTACTCTGACCATATATACTCTTGCTTTTAAACCAAAGAAAGCACAGGCAAAAGAAAGAGCACTTCCCCATTGTCCAGCTCCCGTTTCAGTCGTCAAAACCTTAATACCAGATATCTTATTGTAGTAAGCCTGAGCTACGGCAGTGTTTGGCTTATGACTCCCAGTCGGCGATATACTCTCATTTTTGAAAAAGATCTTCGCCGGTGTATCAAGATATCTCTCTAACCTAACAGCTCTGTGCAAAGGAGTTGGTCTCCAAATTGAATATATCTTCAAAACTTCCTCCGGAATATCAATCCATTCCTCACCAGACATCTCTTGTTCCAAAAGAGCTGGAGGAAAAATAGCTGCTAACCTCTCCGGAGCAACGGGTTGTTTTGTCTCTGGATCAAGTGGAGGATCCAATGGACGAGGTAAAAACGGTAAAATATTAAACCACCTTCTCGGAATATTCTCTATTTCAACCTTCATTTACTGAATGTTTCTCCAAAAAAAACCTTTTATAAAATTTTCAAAAATCAACCTAAAATAGAAGAAACAGATCTTACAAAGTCTTTCAGGATCTTTAAAATATCCTCAGAAGATCCTCTGGAATTCAAAATCCTCTTTCTCCAATCCGATTCCAATTTAAATCTACTATCCTTTGAAATCTTCTCAAGAGCCTTTTTAAGAAGATCCTGAGAAAAATCTTTATACATAAGTCTCATACAAAAAGCAGAAAGAATAGCCAAACCCTGATAAAGCTCTCTTCTATCTTTCTTCCATGCCTTTTCAAAATACTCATGAGCAGAAGAAAAATCATCTTTCAGAAAATGATAACAACCTGCATAAAACAAAGAGACTGGTTTCCCAAGATAAGCAAAAACCTCAATTTCAATCAAAGCTCCTTTAGGGAGTGAAGAAACTCCAACAGTAGATCTTGCAGGAAGGATGTCCCGAAAAAATTCTTCCCAAACAGAATTTATATCAGAAAATCTCTCTATCTGCGTTGTGAATATCGTCGCTTTTATCACATCATTTAATTCAAGACCTATACTTGATAATATAGCCTTTATGTTCTCAAGAGCGCTTCTGGTCTGATGAACTATATCTTTTACACCAACATCTCCAATCTGTCCAGACAAAAATACAATATCTCCTCCAAACTTGAAGAGAGAATATGGACCTACAGGCTTTGGAACCATAGTCTCAAATTTCTGAATTCAGCGAAAATTTCTGGTATTTTTCACAAATATGAGCTATGGAAATAGATATCCCAAAAATCTCATCTGAACTATTGAAAGACATAGAAAAGATATTCAATTCCTTTGAAAAACTCAGTATAGCAGTGTTCGGTGATGTTATGTTAGATGAGTATCTTGTGGGAGACTCAAACCGAATTTCACCTGAAGCACCAGTGCCAGTAGTGAAAATAGAAAAGACTTACTACACAGCAGGAGGAGCAGCCAACACCGCTATGAATATAAAAAAACTCGGACTCTGCAGGGTTAAAATTTTTTCCATCGTCGGAGAAGATCAAACTGCAGATAGAATAGAAGAAATTATGAGAAATTCAGGAATAGAAACAAATTTCATAAGAGAAAGCAAAAGAAATACACCAAAGAAAACCAGAGTTATAGCAAGAGGACAACAAGTCTTGAGAATTGACAGCGAAAGTACTGAGAGAGCGAAAGCAGAATCCATCTCAAAAATTCTCAAAGAATTCTATTCAGATAAATTTGATATCGTTGTTTTTTCAGATTATGCAAAAGGGAACATAACACAAGAACTAAATGATATCATATCAAGGTCAAAAAGTGTATGCGATCCAAAGCCACAGAACATAAGAATTTTTCACGGCGCTTACATGATACTACCGAACGAAAAAGAAGCTCGGGAAATTTTTCAATTACTATTCCCAGACTCTGCTGAAAAAATAATGATGGAAAAAATCCTGGAAAAACTCGGAGTGAAAAAAATTGTCATAACTCAAGGGGAAAAAGGAATGCTTTTCCTCTCCTCCGAGAAATTTTTTCATGTGCCAGCTCTGGCAAAAGAAGTTTATGATGTAACCGGAGCGGGAGATACAGTATCATCAGTATTCGCGTTATGTGAAGGCTCGGGACTAGAAGACGAAAAAACCTCAGTCCTCTCTTCCATTGCAGCATCTATAAAGGTTCTTCATAGAGGTACTTACACCCCGACCAGAAAAGAGATAATCGCGGCACTAAAACAGCTACAAAATCAAAACTATACAAACAAAACCTAATAACTTAAAATCACTAACACCAAGATAAATCTACAAGGTAAAGATCTCCCACTTTATTGAAATATCGAATTCAAATTTCGGAAAACGAATTGAATAAAAACTACATAAAGAAAAATTAGCTTAACTTTGTTCCATATCTCCCCATATATACATAGCGAACAGAAAATATTTTCAAATTATACCGAAAAACAAGAAACAATTCATTAAATTTGACCTATGATAGAGATCAAAAGGAAGGAATTTATAGAAACACTTGGAATGATCCAACATGTGACGGAAAGAAGAACCAACCAACCAATCCTTTCACATGTTCTGATAAAGTCAGACAGCAAAGAAATACAATTTTTTGCAACAGACCTTGAGGTATTCGTAAGAGCAAGTGGAAGGTTTTCCAAGGGAACAAAATTTGAGATCGCCCTTCCCGCAAAGGAACTCTATGAGCTTGCTAAAGAACTTGAATCTGAAAATCTAAAACTTGAAATTCAAGATGGTAAGGTAGAAATCATCGCGAAAGAAGGTAGATATAGATTAAACTCTATCAGTTCTTCTCAGTTTCCCATCCCTAAAGAAAAAGAATACAGCTATATAGCGAACATACCGGCAAAGGATCTACATGAGCTAGTAGAGAAGACAGTATTTGCAGCATCATCCGATGAATCAAGGTATGTTCTGACAGGAGTTCTTGTTGAACTTGTGGATGGATACTGCAGACTTGTAGCTTCCGATGGACACAGACTTGCATTCTTCGAAAAAGCAGAAGAGATAAAAAACAACTCCACTTTCATCTTACCCAAGAATGCTATATCCGACATAAGAAGAATACTTGGTACTTACCAAAAGCCGTTTGAAATATATGCGGACAAGGAAGAGGTTCTATTAAAATCAGAGGATATATCTTTTTGGATAAAAACCATTCAAGAAGATTATCCAAGTTGGAGAGATGTGATTCCAGGTGAAAAAGATATAATCTCGCAGAGCATAGTAAAAACACAAGAAATCAAAAAGAGCATAAAGAGAGCTTCGCTTTTCGCATCCTCGAAATTCCCCTACCTAGTTCTTTCCCCAACAGATGGAAAACTCTTAGTACAGGCAGAATCAGAGGAACTTGGCCTTATGAAAGAGGAGCTTGATTCAGATGTTTCAGGAAAAAAAGAAATAAAAATAGCTCTTTCGATAAAGTATCTTCTTGATGCTATAAACTCTGTTGATTCACCTCTCACATCCATAAAAATCACAGGCGAGTCAAGTCCCGTTATAGTATCCCCAGTAGGAGGTCCGGGAGCTACAAATGTAATTATGCCAATAAGATTATAAATAACCTTTTCAACGTTCCACGTGAAACCTCAGTGAATTAGCACAATAATACAGGTCCCCCCATATCGCTTACGAAGCGATTTTCAGTAATAATTTTTGGTTGCTCTGTCGCAATTATGGTCGAAAATTATATTTTACTCCTCATATCCTCCGCCTTTTATGGATACAACAAATGCTTTTTTAAAAGTGTTAGGCTACTTTTGCAAATAGTTAAAATACTGTGGATAAAACGTTCTACTTTTAAGGATTATTTCCCTTGATTTAATGGACTGATCTTTGATGAACGCAACAAAGCAATTTTTGGTAGCTATGAGTTTTGCTTCACCTTAGTGAGATAATTGCCAATCTCGTTACACCTTAAATTTTGATGAAAGAAGTTATGAAGCCAAAGGGAATAGCATCAGATGGGAATAGTTAACTACCCAAAATGAATAATTACTTTTTTAAAATTCTTCCAATATGTTTCACGTGGAACTTTTAAGCTTAAGTATAGAATCTTCCAAAGCATCAACAATAAGATCTATCTCTTTTAGTTTTATTGAAAGCGGAGGATTTATAACTATGACATCTCCAAGAGGTCTTATGAAAATTCCTTTTTTCCACATATCAAGTGCAACTCTCCAGCCAGCCATAAAATCCCGAGGAAAACTCTCCTTATCACGCTTAACGAGCTCCACCCCCCACATAAAACCTCTGCCACGTACATCACCCACATAATCCAAATTAATAAGCCTCTTTATCTTTCTTTCAAGATACTGTATAACAGGCTGAATTTTTCTTATCACATCATCTTGCTGAAAAATGTTTATATTTTCAACAGCAGAAGCACATGCAATAGGATTTCCCGTAAATGTGTGTCCGTGAAAAAAGTGTTTGTACTCCCAAAGCTCACCATCAAAAACACGATACACATCCCCCGACACAACAGTTGCAGCAACAGGAAGATAACCACCCGAAAGGGCCTTCCCAAGACAGACGATATCTGGTTTAGCTCTCGCTCCAAGATCCCACTGAAAACCAAACATCTTTCCTGTTCTTCCAAAGCCTGTCGCAACCTCATCCAAAACAAGAAGGATGTCGTACTTTCTGGTTTCTTCCCAAAGGGATCTTATATATCCAGGTGGGAACGGTATAATACCCCCTGCTCCCTGAACTCCTCCTTCAACAAAAACTGCGCAGATCTCATCCTTATGCCTCCTTATAACACTTCTCGCTTCCTCAATACATTCATACGAACATCTTACATTCATCTTTTCATTGGATTTATTAAATGGACACCGGAAACAATATACTGAAGGGAGCTCCACAACATCAAACATGATTTCTTTATACTCCGCTGTGAAAACAGTTTCTCCGGAGACAGACATTGCCCCGACCGTATCTCCGTGATACGCATTCTTGACTCCGCAGAACTTCACTCTCTTTCTTCCGGTCCTCTTTGAATATGAAAAACAGATCTTTATAGCAACTTCTACGGCTTCTGCCCCATCTTCAGAGAGGAAAACTTTTGGAAGACCGACAATTTCACTTAACTTCCTCGCAAGAACAATAGCTGGAACATTACTCATACCAAGAGTCGTTGAATGCTGAAGCTTCTTAGCTTGTCTAATTATAGCATTCAATATCCGCTTCTCTGAATGTCCAAAAGCTATACACCATATAGAAGAAACAGCGTCAAGATATTTCTTCCCATTTACATCAAAAAGGTAATTTCCAGAGGCTCTTACTATTATCGGAGGTCTTACCCTCTTATACCATCTCATCTGAGTATATGGATGCCAGAAGTGATTGACATCCCATTTCAAGAGTTTATCTGTCATCTTACTACCTCCTCCATGACTTTTGAAAGTTCCTCAGTAAATCTCTCTATTTCCTCTGGTGAATGTGCGGCACTCACCGTTATTCGCAGACGAGCTGTTCCACGTGGAACAGAAGGATACCTTATACCCCTGACAAAAATCCCCTTTTCAAAAAGAAGCTGGGAAACCTGCAAGGTCCTAATCTCATCGCCTATTATAAAAGGAACAATTTGAGATGAAGTCCTCAGGTCCACTTTTAGCTTCTGTTTCATCTTACCAAGGAGGAAAGAGACGTTATTCCAAAGCTTTTTCCTTGTTTCAGGTTCTCTCATTATTATCCTTATAGAGACCACGGCGGCTCTACATATATACGGGGGAATAGCGGTTGCGAATATAAAACTCCTTGCGGTTGATTTTAAATAATCCAGAACCCTTTTTGGAGCTAAAACAAAAGCGCCATATAGACCAACAGCTTTTGAAAGAGTAAATAAAGCTATATCTGGTTCAACACCTTTTTCTTCACAAAGGCCCCTACCCTTTTCTCCAAAAACTCCAAAAGCATGAGCTTCATCAACATACATACAAGCACCATACTTATCACATAGATAGCGAATATCCTTGAGAGGAGCTATATCTCCATCCATAGAAAAAACAGAATCCACCACAACAAGTTTAAACTTTGCAGATGACCTACTTAAGGAATCTTCAAGGAAATTCATATCAAGATGCGGGAAAACGGTAACCTTAGCCTTTGAGAGCCTACAACCATCAATAATAGACGCGTGATTAAGTTCATCCGAGAAGATTTCTGATTTATCATCAGCAAGAGCAGAAATAACTCCGACATTAGCAGACCAACCTGAGTTGAAAAGTAAAACTCCCTTATCTTTAAGTTCAAAAACTTCCGATGAGATAAATTCTTCAAAATCCCTGTGAGCTTTAAAATTTCCCGAAACAAGCCTTGAAGCTCCCGAACCACTGACTTCAACACTATTTCTGAGTTCCTCCAGAACCTCATGTTTCCTCGTCATACCAAGATAATCGTTTGAACAGAAAACCAAAAATTCCTTCCCATAAAATGTTCCACGTGAAACATCATAATACTCAAAGGGTGGCGGTAACTCCCTTAAAAGTCCATTTCTTTCTAAATCAGAAAGCTTGTGATATATCCAAAAAAATGACTCTTCCACCAGAATAAAGATTAAAGAGAAAAAACAATTTTGTAAACTTTCAATTTCTTTATGGTTTACAATCAAAAAGGTGTAAAAAAACTAAAAAAACAATAAATACAAAAAATCCCTGACTAAAATATAGATAAAAATGGAAAATTTTACAAAATTAAAAATTAGACCAGGGGAAATTCATGAATTAACTGAAGCCATTAAAAACTCCTCCAACCTCAGCGAATTCTTCTTGAAAGCTGCACAATTTTTAAAAGAACATTGCAAAAAAATTAACTTTGTATGGCAAAAAAATGAAAAAATCATTGAAACAAAAAAAGTGGGGAGACATAAAATAGAAGAAGTTCTTCTAAAAGAATTTCCTCCTCCACCAGAAAAATATCTTGTCTTTGATCTTCTCTCATCGCCCAAAGCAGTCTTATACACAAGACCCAAAAGGAAAACTACTCCAAGGAAACTAAAGGAAATAATAGATGTAATATCCTGTGGTGTTCATGCTGTTGCCGAAAGAGAAAAAATCAGAGAGATTCAGAACTCAAAAGAAAAAATAGCGAAAGAACTTATGGAACTTTCCGAAAAAACTCTGGCAACTATGAAAGAAACATCTGTATACGACAAATTAGATGAAGTTTATTTTGAAAAGATTGCGAAAAAAATCAGCGAGAGCTTTGGGGTAAGCACAGCAATAGTCATAGAGCAAATCGGAATAAGAATAAGCATCCCAGAAAGCTTGTCCTTTGAAAACGATCTCTTTGCAATACTCTCTCAAATAAGAAATAACCCTGAAAAAATTCAAGAAATCAAAGATGAAATTATCAAAAGTAAAAACATGTTAATAGAACCTATTAAAAAATCTGAAAACTTTATTGGAATAATAGGAATAAAATCAGAAAAGCCAATATCTGAAGAAGAAAAATACTTTCTAGAAAATGTTCTGAACTTCATTATTCTCACTCTTGAAAGAAGAGAGAAACTATCAGCAAGAGAGAAATTCTCCATGATTGATATACTTAACAGACTCAACACCGGCATTGCCTTCTTTTCAAAAACATCTCCCCGAAAACCAATTTTCTCAAACGAAAAATTCGAAGAATACATAAGAAAGTATCCGGAAATAATATCATCATCGGAAAGCGAAATCATATCATCCTCAGTATTCAACATATCAAGCATGAGAGAACTGAAAATTGGAGATGACACTCTCTATATATCTGTAAGCCCAATATATGAAGAGGGAGAAATAATGGTTGAAATCATAAAAGAGACGAGGCGGAAACCACCTATTGAAGATATTGTAAAAGAATTCCAAAACATAATTTCAGAAGGCATAGAAGCATGCGAGAATCAGGAAGAAAAGAAACCAGGTTTTGAAAGAATCAAAAGCAAAACAAAATTACTTCTCTCAATCTTTGGAGATACCACAGAAAGTTTATCAAAAATACTTGATGAAATAGCTACAACTGACGGAATAGAACTCGAGAGAAACATCTCAAAAGATATAACAGTTCCGTACAACTCGTTATCTAGTGTGCTGAAAACCTTTATATACAACATAAAAACTTTCCAGCAAAAGGTTCCCAAAATCCAAGTTGAGGAACAAAATAGCTCCGTGATAATAAAAATTCCCTACAGATCCGAAGATAAGAAGCTTGAAGATGATGTAAAATTCATAATGAAATATTTCAAAAACATGATTGACATAGATATAAATCAGGTGAGAAGAGAGATAAAAATAAAAATTCATGGATAGCGGAATTGAACATATGTTCAATTTTTCAGAAAAAAGATAAATTAATAATTATATTCCCTACTATGAAAAAAATTCTTTTCTTCTTTATGTTCTATTTAGCTTGTTTCATAAAATCTCATGCGGATACGAACGTACCTGATTTTTTCCCAAAAATTCCACCGTATGAAATAATAAAGGAACTTATACCGGTACTTGAAAGAGCCTCTGTAGTAATTATCCAAAAAGAATCGGGAAAACCCCCATTCATAACGGGGATAGTACTCATAAACGCCAAAACAGATGAAGTCATCAAAGTCGTAAGGACATATGAAAAGTATCACGAGTTTGTCCCAAATGTCTCCAAGGTTAAGGTCCTGGAAAGATATCCCGAATCAAACACGCAAATATCGGAATACAACATTGGATTTGACATAGCTTTGGGAATAAAATTCACCGTGACATACACTCTTGAACAAAATTTTCTGGAAAACGAGAAAATAATTTTTGGACTCCCAGCAAAAAAAGGAACTCAGGTCTTTGGAGATGTAAGATACATAGAAAAGTACTACGACACAGAGGATGGGAAAACAGTAATGGTTTATTCAGCTTATGCTGACCTTTCATCTTTCGGGCTGCTTTCAAAACTTGTCTACAAAGCTTTCCCAGAACTTCAGATACCATCACTTGTTGCAGTTTCAACCCTATTCCCCGAAGCAGTAAAAGAGAGAATTGAAAACAAAAAGATAATAACTGAACCTAAAAAAATAAATTATGAAGAAATAAAGCTTCCAGATAGAATATCTTTAAAAAACATACTACCACTCTTGAGAATGTATGGAACTGTTATAATATCTTGGTATCCGGATAACAACGATGTAAGATTCTTTTCTTCATTTATACTACTTCCGAAGAGAACTACTGAATATGTAAAAAGCTCAATAACCGATTTCAGATCGTGGCCGCGTGTTTTCAGAATGATAGAAAAGGCAGAACCACAAGTTATGGAGAATGGATATAAAGTAAATTTTAGAATAAAGTATAAAATCGCACTACCTATAGAACTTGACTACACTACGCTCTACAGGTGGGATAGTAATGGAGAAAGATTGTCGTGCGAGATAGACAATTCATCTAAAAAAGATATAGAGGGAATGCTCTGCGCATGGGACTTTTACGAAACAAAGTATGGAACAGTAATAGGTTATACAGAATTTTCCGACCTCAGAACAGGCAGTTATTTTTTAAAAATACTTATGGATAAGATTCAGGGTTTTGGTATAGGACTCCGTGTAGCTCTCGTTTCAGCATTCGCAGAACTTATAAAAAGAAACATCTGATATTATAGAAGAAAAAAACAGTAAAATCAAATCTCATTTCTATAAACATAAAAAAGAAAAAAATAAACAAACTATGGAGAATCAGGTTATCTTATCTCTACCTTTCATCTTACTTATTCTAACAATCGCAATTTTCCCCCTCATATCTCACAAAACATGGGATAAAAATCTAGTGAAAGCATTAGTATCTTTCATATTTGGATTCCCTGTTCTGATATACCTTATCTCAACAGACTACCACAAGTTAATCCATACAGTTCAGGAGTATTTCTCGTTCATATCACTTATATTCTCTCTTTTCACAATAAGTGGAGGAATACTAATAGATTTAGGACTCAAGAGTTCACCATTTCTGAACACAGCTATACTTCTTTTTGGTGCAATTATATCAAACCTTATAGGAACAACAGGGGCAAGCATGCTTTTGATAAGAACTTATCTTAGGATAAACAGATGGAGGAAAAACACATTCCACCTTCCTGTGTTCTTTATATTCGTCGTATCAAACATAGGAGGGAGTTTGACTCCAATCGGAGATCCTCCACTTTACATGGGTTTTCTCAAAGGAGTGCCTTTTTTCTGGACACTATTTAACCTAACTCCTATATGGTTGTTCCAGATGTCAGCTATACTTGTTATATTCTTTGTATGGGACTATCTTACTTTAAAAGCAGAAAGAGATCAACCAGCGGGGCCCCAGGTTTATAGTATAAATATATCTGGAAAGAGAAACTTTTTTTACCTTGCAGTAGTAATTCTATCTGTTATTCTCTTGCAATTTCCTTTAAGAGAGATCGTGATGTTAGTATGTGCAGGTTTATCGCTTATAACGACTCCAAAAGAGATACGAAGTAAAAATGAATTTAACTTTGACCCAGCTGAAGAGGTAGCTATACTCTTTGCAGGGATATTCATAACTATGGTTCCTGTTCTTGATCTTGTAAGAGAAAATGCTGACAAATTTGGTATAGACAGAAGCTGGGAGTTCTTCTTCATAACAGGTTCTCTCTCTTCTTTTTTAGATAATGCTCCAACATATCTGACATTTTTCGCGTTAGGTCAGGGAATAGCAGAAAAAGCCTCCCTCTCACCTACAGTTGCGAATGTCTTTGTAGAACATCTTAAAGCCATATCTTGCGGAGCTGTCTTCTTTGGAGCAAATACATACATAGGAAATGCACCAAACTTCATGGTAAAATCTATATCCGAAAAAATGCGCATAAAAGCACCAAACTTTATAATGTATCTCGTATGGTCCACAATCATACTTTTACCAAGCTTTATTTTAGTTTCTTTCATATTCTTTGGATTTCCAAAATAAGTTCCACGTGGAACAATTGAGTGATAAAATAAAAAATATAGCTATAAAGCTGTGTTATGATGGGACAAATTACTATGGCTGGAATATACAGCCCAATCTTCCAACAATTCAGGGAGAACTAATAAAGGCAATAAACAGAATAACACAAAGAACTGATACCAAGGTAAAGGGAGCATCAAGAACAGACAAGGGAGTTCATGCGCTTGGGCAAGTCGCTAACTTTCTCACCTCATCTAATATCCCCCCGGAAAAATTCAAAGATGCCCTTAACTCTGTCCTTCCAAAAGATATAAGAGTCATTGAATCCAAAGAAGTCCCCATAAACTTTGACTCAAGAAAATGGGCAAAAGTAAAAACATATAGATACATCATATATAAGGGAGAAATAACACCTTTTACGAAAAACTACGCTCTACACATAAAAAAAGAGCTAAATTTAGATGTTATGAAAAAAGTAGCTAGACTGTTTGAAGGAGAAAGGGACTTCCATAATTTTACTCCAGAAAAAGGATTCACAACCAGAACAGTCTTTAGATCAGAAATAACAGAGAAAGGAAACTTTTTAATCTATGAGATATCTGGAAGAGGGTTTCTCAGATACATGGTCAGAAATATTGTTGGGACACTAATTATGACAGGGCTGGGAAAAATAAGCGAAGAATATGTGAAAGAACTCCTATACTTGAAAATTATCCAAAAGACACCATTATTTTGTGCCCCCCCACACGGGCTCTATCTTGTGAATATACAATACTAAACTATCTGTTTTATCTTATGATCGGTGGGACATAAAAATCCGGGGCCTTTTGGACAACAAAAAGAAAAAGCCAGAATAGGGATATCAATACCTGAACCGTAGCGATTACAGAAGAATAACGCAACCAATATCCAATAGTTATTTTCTTTCCCTGTTTCTCAATCATACCGAGGGCTATTATGTTTGCAGTTGAACCTATAGGAGTAAAGTTTCCAGCCATTGTACCAGAAAAAAGAAGCGCCCAGAAAAAAGAAAAAATATTCCAGCCATGTGTCTCATATATTGAAAATACAACAGGAATCAAAACAGCTATAGCAAGAACGTTATCAAGAAATGCAGTAAGAACACCCTGAAACAAAAATATAGAGAAAAGAGTACCAAACTCAGAACTTCCCAGAATTTTACCAATAAGTGATCCAAAAGAAATAATATATTCTCCCATCTTATATCCTGCACCGGTATACTTTAATGCCCCAACAGCAGAAAAAAGAAGTGTAAAGAAAATTAAAGTAATCCAATCAACTCTATGCAACATAATCTCCCTTGCTCTCTTTCTCTCAAGAAGTAGCCCAACAGATGACCAAAATAAAGGTGTAGCTATAAGCATAGCGTTTTTCATTGCCCCCTCCTCCTTGGAAAATAAATTTTCCAAAAGATGTTCTATAGGGTGATGCAGAATAAGCATTAAAATTGTTCCACCAAAAATAACCCAATTGATAAACTGCATCTTCTTAACTTTATCAGGAATATCAAACTTCAGAGGGCTAAATTTTAGCTTCTGATCCATTTCTTTCAGATAGTTTTTCCATAATAGAACGCAAAGGAAAACCGTAACCAAAAGTATAATCAAAGCATTAGGAGCGGACCAGACAAGAAAGTCCCCAAATGTGAACCCTCCCCTTAACGCAACTATAATACCTATGGGGTTTCCGACAACAGTAGCGCTGCTACCAACATTTGTTGCAAATATTGATGAAAGAATAAGTGGAATAGGATCAATATGAAGAGCCTTTGAAATGTTCATTATAAACAAAGTTATGAATATGATTGATGTTACTTCATCAACAAGTGCAGCCATGACTGCTGAAACCAGAAGAATAAAAACAAAAAGGATGAAACCCGATCTTATTTTCTGACCTATTATATCAAGTATATAGTCAAAAAAATGTCTTTCTTCAAGAACACCTATAACAGCCATCATACCAACGAGAAATATTATGACATCTAATTGAGCAAAGAGTATGAAATTTTGTGCATCAAGGAGACCGAGAGTGAAAAGTATTGAGACTCCCATAAGTGCAAATGCAAACCTGAATTCCCAATATAGCAAGGTTGATGAAATAAACAACGCTAATATTCCAACAGCAGCCACCTGACTTCCTTCAAATCCCCCGTAAGCTGCCAATATAGATACAAATATCGGAATTAAAATAATAAGGAATTTCTTCATAGAACTATCTCCATCCTTTTATTCCCTTTCTTTGTTTCGCTTAACTTTATTGACTCCTCAATTTCAACTAGATTTTTTCAAGAATTTCCAAATCTAAATTTGAGGATACTTCTTTTTTTGTTTTTGGAACTGTTTTTTTAGCTTTTTAAAGCCTTTTTTGAATCAAAATATATACGGAAGTATAAAAGAATAATAAAAAATAATATGGTCGTTTTGTGTTGAAAATCTCTACTCTCTTTATTTTTCAAAGAAAATCGATATGGAAAAGTTTGTGGAATACTTGTTGAAAGATATGTTAAAAAAATTGTTGAAAAGTTTTGTGGAAAAGTTGCTTATCTTTTTCACAGGTTTTTCCACAGAAATTCACAGTTTTTTCACAAGTTTTCCACAAGTTTTCCACAAGGGGTTAGGAGCCATTTCCTGTTGCTTCCCCTAAAATCGCCTCCCTTATGGAGTTGAGTATGGACTGTATTTGCGAGTCTCTTTCTTTGTCTGCTTTTACTTTCTCTATGGCGTATATTATCGTTGAATGATCTCTGTTTCCGAAAATTTGTCCTATTTGTGTAGTAGATAGGTTGAGCATGTCCCTGCATAGGTATATTGCCATGTGTCGTGCGAGGGAAATGTTCTTTTTCCTTCTTGGGCTCTGTAAGTCTTTTGCGGAAAGATTAAAGAACCTTGATGTGCATTCTATTATCTTTTTAGCATCCACATTTTTCAAAGGCACGTTTAGGTGCGACAGAGCTCTTTCCGCTATTTCAATGGAAGGCTTTATCTCTTCAATTTCGGAGAACATCATAACTGTTTCAAGCGCTCCTTCGAGCCACCTTACATTGCCTGATATCTTTTCAGAGATGTAGTAGAGTACCTCTTCGGGAACATTATATCCCCTTTCAGCCGCTTTTGCCTTTAATATAGCGACTCTGACTTCAAATGGTGGGGGAGTTATTTCCACTACTCTACCCCATTGGAATCTTGTTATTAGTTTGCTATCAAAGTTCTTGAGCGCATGAGGTGGTTTATCTGATGTGATTGCTATTCTTTTTTTTGTTATAAGTAGGTAATTTATGGTCTCAAATATTTCTTCTTTTGTTGCACTTCTTGTTTCAGGTTCAAGTAGGTTTACATCATCTATTAATAGGACATCACACATATCTCGGTATTTTCTTCTGAATTCAGAGAGTAAGTTTTCTTGGTATGCGGTCATAAATTCTCTCATAAACTCATTTGAAGGTATGTATATTACTCTTGTGGTAAGTTGAGATTCAATTACTTCATTTCCTATTGCGTGAAGTAGATGAGTTTTTCCCAGTCCACTTGGTGCCCATATGAATAGAAGATTTACTTTTGATGTCCCTTTTGCAAGTTCCATTGCAGCTTCCTTTGCTGCCTTATTGTTTTTCCCCGTGACGAAATTGGAAAATGTAAATCTTCTATCTATGGGTAATGTTGTCAGCATAACTGTTCCCTCCTGTATATGTTAATTTTAAAAACTTGTTATCGTCATTTCTACCTTTTTTTGACAGGGTAGAACACATGTATGAATTTATAGTGGCAATTTTTCAAACATATTGATAATTTTCAGAAGTTTTTAACATATTGTTGAAACTTGTTTTAGAAGTATTTGATCATATCCCTTATAGTTTCTGTTTCAAGAATAAGAGACATAACTAAATCTGTTACTTTTTGAGAGAAAGGCATGTCAGAGTGAAAAAGATGTTTGAGGACGATGTTTTTTGTATTTGGAAAATCTGGTAGGATGCAAGATTTTGGTGGTGCCATCCAGTCTCCTTCAGATGAGATTGAGATAAAATAACAGGAGGGTGGAAAAGGCTTTTTTCTGAGCTTTTTCATAAACTCTGATCCTTCCCAAAGGTCGTAAGCTGCTTTAAGCTGTCTTATTATGTTTTTGAAAGGTATAGCAAGTGCGGCGTAGCTCAGTCCATTCACTGGTGAAGCTATAGTTATCACTCTGCTTATAAATGAGCAACCATCCATTGCTCGGAGTAGGTAATGTAAAATTACCCCACCCATGGAGAAACCTATTGCAGGTATACGCAAGTTCTTTCTTGTTCCGTTGAAATTGTTTTTGATAAAAATTTCAAGAAACATTCTTAACTCTAACGAGAGCTCCTCTACCCCCTTGTCTACTCCAAGTCTTCTGATATGGAATGAAACAGGTGCAAATCCTGCGTTTTTTAGAGAGTTATCTATTTTTATCATTGATTCTCTCTTCATCATATAACCCTGAATTACTATCACGGGCATCCTGCCTGTTCTGACAAGTGAATAGCTCTCATCTGTTATTTTCCAATCCGGGAAAAGGGAATCCGCTATTTTTTCTCTTCTTTCTTTTTCTGTAATCAGGTTTGCAAATTCTTTTATATCTTTTATAAACTTTAACATAAATTTCTCCGCATTCTCTTTATATAAATTTAGCACCAATTTCTTTATATCGTAATTTTATCTGAAAATTTGATATCATCTTAAAACAGTTAGCTATGATAAATCTTTTATTTTTTGGAAGATCTACTGGAAATACAAAAATAGAAATATTACTATAGAAAGTATGAGTTAGTATAACATTATATAAGGTCGGTAATTCGTTCAAAAGTTCTAAAAAGCAACTCACCCCGTTATCTTTAATTATAAAAATCTATCTTTAAGAATTCAAGTTTTCGTTTCAAGATGTTTATTTTTTGACTCGTTATATTTTTAGTTCTTATCTCTCCGGTTAGCTCTTCCACTTTTGCGGGACGCCCAAATTTCTTTTTATTCTTCCGAGATTTGAGATGTACCAATTTACAGCCTTTGACTTCCACCAAGATGGTCTTGTGATCTCGAAGTCTTCCCTCACCTCATCTGCAGCGATATATCCTGACGCGAGCCAAGTAGCACCGTATGGGTGAATTGAATTCGAAAGGTATAAATTTTTTAGAAAAGTTCTTGAAGCACCTTTGGTGATAATTCCCGGTAAAGGCCTGTTTGTGAAGAATTGGTCTGGTAATATTGCTCCCCCGTTCCAGTTTCCTTTTATAGCGGACCGATTATTTCTCCAGATGTCAAGTGGGGAATAAACAAATGTTTCGAGTATGTTTTTCTTTATCCCGGGAGCATAAAGTTCGAAAAGGTCAGTAAGTTTTTGAGCAAGATCATGCTTTATGCTGTCCCATATGGTAAAATCTGGTTTTATCCTTTCTCACAGGTATCTTGATGGAACAGGTGGAACATCGAGCCAAACAAATGCAGTATGGCAGTTATCCGGGGCCTGTGATGGATCAGCTAAAGTTGGAACAAACCAGTTTGCCATAAGGTTTTTTGGTATAGATCCAGATATAAGTTCAGCATTGAAAAATTTCATCTCGTCGGTGTTTTCTCTTCCAAAGTACCCCATGAAACATCTTTGAATTCCGGGATCAAAATCAGATCCCTTGAATACTGGAGGCTCTTTTAGGGCGTAGTGCACACTAAATATAACTTGTTCATCATAGCAGAAGTTCAAGATTTTTGAGAGTATTTCCGGAGGAATTTTTTCTTTGTCTATCAGAGAAAATGTGTATGTCAGGGTAAGGTTGCTTATTATCTTCTTTGCCGTTATTATTTCACCTGGGAATATAGAGTTTTCAGAGAGTCTTACCCCCCATGCTCCTTTTCCTCTATCAACAAGAATCTCTTGAACTGGTGAGTTTTGAATTATTTTGACTCCGTGTGATTTTGCACATCTTATGAGTGCGTGGGTGAGTGAGTGAGAACCTCCTTTCACCTGATGAACTGGGAAAACAGGACCTGCAAGTGCTGCTATCCCTATGCATCCTGCTGACCCTATTCTTCTGTATTATTGGTGGGAGTGCTCCTATCCAGGAAAATGCTGCAAGAGTAGTTTTAACATGTTCTGAATCAAAAAATATGTCAAGAGATTGAAAGCCGTTCATATTCAAGATTTCGCGAGGTTCTATATTTATGTCAAGCTTTTTTGATATATCTCTGAGAAAAGTCATAATTTCTTCAAGCCTCTTATGAGATGGAGAAGTAAAAAGGAAAGTATGGACCCATTCGAGAATTTCATTCCATTTTTCTATCAGAACCTCAGACACTTTGATGATGAATTCTGCATCTTTCGGTGAGAGTTTCATCCAGTTTTGGATTGTATCCTTTGGGTTCACTCCTATAAGAGCACACTTTCCATCAAGAAAAGCCTTCCCAAAGACATAGTCCGTCATAAGAATTTCTAGTCCGTACTTTTCAAGCTCAAGGTCCTCCATGGCGGGGGATAGAGCGGTGATCATCCATGTAGCATGTAGGTTGTGGAGAAATCCGCTAAGAGTAACTTCTTCTGTGTTGCAATGTGCTCCACATTCTGCTCTTGCTTCTATAACAAGAACTTTCAGACCGAGTTTTCCTAGATAGCAAGCTGCGGCGAGTCCGTTTATACCTCCTCCTACCACTATGGCATCAAAATCGCTTTCGGTCATATATAGAAATATACCAACCGTATGGTAGATTTACAAAATTGTTTTGAATATTTCTTATCTTTCAAACTGTGAAGAGTTCTAAAATAGAAACATTTTTCGTTCAAAAGGATTTTTTCATTAATTAGCATTATGAGCATCTTCTCGCCGTTTAGATCAGAATTTTTTGAAAGAATAAATTTTTTGTTTTTGTAAGATTACAAAATTTATGAATTGACAAAATATTTGAAAAATTTGGAACATTTTTTGTTTAAGTTTTTATTCAATCTTTATCCACCTTATCTTGGTGCAGGAGTTCATATTTCATATATATCTAGGGACTATAGAGAATTTCATGTAGAGATGCCATTAAGATTTTACAATAGGAACTATTTCGGGACACACTTTGGAGGATCTCTTTACTCAATGTGCGATCCATTTTTTGCTATCATTCTTGTAAAGAACCTCGGAAAGGATTACATAGTTTGGGACAAATCAGCTGTGATAAGATTTAAAAAACCTGGTCGTTCAACCGTAAGAGCAGTTTTCAGTATATCAGAGGAAGAGTTAAAGGAGATAAAACGTGTGGTTGATCTGAATGGGAAGGCTGAATTCAGCTTTAAATCTTATATTACCGATGATAAAGGAGATACTATAGCTGAAGTAGAGAAAATTGTTTATGTGAGAAAGAAATGAGTTTCTGATTGAGGGAAGACAATCCGCCAGGAAATCTCGGACTCATTTTTATGAAAACTTTCCATTCTGGGACTTTAGAGTTCGTTTTTTTGAAAAAAATAAGTTATTTGAAATAAATTTGAAATTATCGCTATGATGAGAGTTCTTGTAGGATTTGACGGTTCGGAGACGTCTGAAAAGGCGATTCTTTATACCGTGAAATTTATAAAACCTTCTAAACTTTTTATCCTTTATGTTATCAATGAGGATGATATAAGATGGCCTTCAAGAATTGATATTCCTCTTATATGGGGCGGAAATATTTATGAGCTTGAGAAAAATATATTAGAGCTACATAAGAAGCATGCCAAGGAAGTTCTGAGAAAAGCTAAGAAAATACTTAAAGGTAGAAAAGCTAAACTTTTTTATCAAGTCGGTAATCCAGCTGACACGATAATAAAGAAAGCACAGGATTTATCTTGCGATCTTATAGTTGTTGGAAGTAGGTCAAGATCAAATATTGAGTTCATACTTGGATCAGTTGCACAAAGGGTTGCTGCAAGAAGTCCAATATCTGTTCTAATTATAAAACCAGATCAAAAATCTACGAAATCAAATAAAAAATCGTCATAGTTTGTCATTCTGATCCGATTCTTGATATTATTTTCTCAAGTTCATCTGTTATGTTCATTTTTTCAGTTTTGAACTCAATTTTTACAGGTGTAATAGTTATATATCCTCTGTCAAGTAGGAAAACATCTATTTTTGATGTGTCTATTACAGAATTCTGGTCTACTTTTACTTCTTTTCCACCTATGAACCAGAATTCTCTCCCTCTTGGATCTTGAAACTTCAAAGCCTTTTCTCCATAAATTCTTCTGCATAATTCGGCGGTTTTTATCCCCTTGATTTCACTTATGGAATGGAAATACGGGAAGTTTATGTTGAAAACGATTCTATCTTGATTTTCTACTGATTTTATTATTGACTTTATTATTTCTGTGGAGACTTTTGATATAAACTTTAGGTTTCCTGTTTTGTTTTCTTTTGAGCGGGCAGATATTGCAAATGCTCTGGCACCAAGTAGAGAACCTTCTATGGCTCCCCCGAATGTTCCAGAATAGAGTATATCATCACCTGCGTTTTCTCCTATATTTATTCCAGAGACCACAATATCTGGTGTATCCCCAATTATACCGTTTATAGCTATATTTACACAGTCAGCAGGTGTTCCATATATTTTGAATACCCTCTCTTCAACTTTTACAACCCTTATTGCGTGAGTCAGAGTTATAGAGTGAGACGAACCTGACCTGTCTTCTGCTGTCGAAAAAATCCAAACTTCTCCAAGTTTTTTTAGTTCAGCACTTATAGATTGTATACCCGGGGATTCAAGCCCATCATCATTTACTACAAGTATCTTCATTATTCTTACATTAGCTCCATTTGGGAGAAGAAGAAGCTTATTTCAAAATCTGCTGATTCTTTTGAATCTGATCCGTGTATTGAGTTTTTCTCTATATCAATTCCATAAATTTTTCTTATTGTTCCATTTTCTGCTTTTCCAGGATCTGTCGCTCCCATTATCTTCCTTACTTTTGATATGGCTTCTTCTCCTTCAAAGACTGCGACAACTATTTTACCTGATGACATATATCTTGTCAGAGATTCAAAAAATCCTTTACCTTTATGGATGCGGTAGAACTCTTCTGCTTCACTTTTGGATATTTTGAGAGATTTTATAGCGGTTAGTTTCAATCCGGCAGATTCTATCATGGATAGTATTCGTGTTGCAAGGTTTCTTTCCGTTGCATCAGGTTTTATTATGACTAGTGTTTTTTCTATCATAAATCCAAAAAATTATAATTAGCTTTTGCCTTACTGAAAAATCTGAAATACTTTGTGTGGCATTAATTGTTTGATTATTCTCCAAAATTTAAAGGGGGAAGAAATCTAAGCTTTTCATAGGTGTATCTTATGGCAATGCTAAACACAAAGCCTTTATGTTTTTCTCGCTCCTGTTACTCTAGATTCAATGCTTTGTGTTTGGATAATTCTCACTTGAATTTATTTTGCTTTTTGTTCGCTTTATTTTTAACCGAATTTGTTTCAGGATCAAAGATATTAGGGATTTAAAAAAAATTGAATTCCAAGTATAGATACTATTTGATTTTATCTATTTATTTCATAACACATGTTTCATAATTCATCGGATTTAAGACATGTTTTTTATTCAGCTTTTTTGATATTCGTGGCGATTTTGGGGATAGGTTTTATAATCCCGTTTCTTCCTGATTTTTCAAAGAGAGTTGGAAGTGAGGCTTCCGTAGGGCTTATATATTCTGGATTTGCTTTCGCGAGGCTCTTTGCGGTTCCGGCTTCTTCTCTGATTTCAGATAGAATAGGAAGAAAACCTGTAATTTTGTTTGGTCTTGTGTTTTATTCCGTCTCTTCTTTTTTATATGTTCATGCTCACGATCTTGTTTCGCTTTTTGCTGTTAGGTTGGTTCATGGTGTAGCATCTTCTATGATAGTTCCTGTGAGTTTTGCTTATGCTCTTGATTATACGAGGGGAGGAAGAGAAGGTTTTTCTGCAAGTCTTCTTGGTGGCTCTTTGCTTTTGGGATTCGGTCTTGGACCTGTGATAGGGGGTTTTATCGGTGAGAAAATTGGGGAAGATTACGCTTTCTATTTTATGGGAAGCGCGGGAATTTTTGCTCTTATATACTCTTTTATATTTATTTCAGATAGAAAAGAATCTTTAAAAAGCTCTCAAGAAACAAGGATAAAGGATATTTTCTCATCTAAGGTTTTTATATTTTCTTTCGTAATATGGTTTTTAATGATGTTCCAAAGAGGAGTAGTTATATCTTATTTTCCGCTTTTTCTTGAGAATTTAGGATTTAACAAGACAAGTGTCGGTGCTTTCCTGACAACCTATGCAATTTTGTCGTCTGCTTTGCAATATGCTTCAGGAAATTTTATAGATAGATTCCAGAATAAGTTTACACCTTCTTTCTTTTTATCAGTTTTATCTTATCTGCTTCTTTTCCCTTTTTATTTTGGAAATGGAAGTTTTATCATATTTACAGTTATTCTTTCTGGTGTCCTTTCATCTTTGGTATATCCTTTGGTTATGGCTGAACTTGGTGCAGAAGCGAAAAGAAAACGAAAGGTTGGTGGAACTATAGGCTTTATGGATTGGGCATTTTCAATAGGAAATATCCTCGGTCCAACTTCTATGGGATTTATTTCAAAATACACCGGAGTGAATCTTATGTTTGTTGTTCTTTCCTTAATCGGAGTTATTTCAGTCTCAATTTTCTATTTCATTTACAGGGCAGTTAGAGAAGAATCCAGAGGAGAATAATTATGCATGATGCCAGTAGGTAGATCGGATTTGAAGATAAGGAAAATATTTTTAGATGTACTGAGATCGGGTGGTGAATTTAATCCGCATGTTGTTCGGAAATTTGAAGATGATATTTTCAGAATTGCGAAAACATTTGGTGTGGAGCAAGAAATTTTTTACAATTTCAAAAAATATATCCGTCTTGATCTCTTCTCATTACAGTCAAAGATTTATAGGGAGAAGGTTATTGCTTATGTTGAGTTTTTGAAGAGACTTAAATCTGTAGGGAATTTTATTCTAATGAAGGGTTTGGGTGTTGCTCAAAAATATTATAAAAACATTCTCGGCAGACACGTTGGAGATATAGATATCCTTGTTCCTGAAGAGGAGAAAGTTGATTTTGTTCTTTTTTTCTCCAAGATAGGTATGAGGAGATCAAGACTTTCTGAAATAAAAAAAAAGTTCGGACATTCTGAACAGTTTTTCGCTGGAGATATATCCGTTGGGTTACATACATACCTTTGTGATAGATTCTTTGCAGAGTTGAAGTATGAGGATGTAGAAACTCAAAAAGTTTTTCTGGAGATCGGTAGAAAGTCAGTTGAGGTTCTAACACTGGATAATCAGTGGGACTTGATAGAGCTTTCTTTACACGCTTTCCAACACGCGTTTGCTCTGAGGATACTGCTTGACATATACAAGGTTTTGTTTTCCAAACCAGATCTCAGGAAGGTGGATAACATAGTTCGGAAATTTAATTTGGGAAATATGGTTTTAGTTTCTTCTCTTTCTTCTTTGAAGTTTTTTTCTAATGATATGGATATGATAAAGAGAATCTGTTCTGAGTTTAGTTTTTCTTTTATAGACCTTTTATTTTCGGATTTTATATCTTCCGAATTTTTTCTTTTTGATTTTAGACAGTATCTTTATAGTATTCCATACTTAGACAAGATTTTTTCTCTCATTATTGCTCGTAGGTTTCCTTTCAAAAAGGTGTTAAGTATTATTCCATATCTTCCGAAAGAGTTTATAAGAAGATATAAGGGTGTTTATGATACGACTATTTAGGTATGTAAATTCTTTCCTTTTTTTGATGTTGATCTTGTTTTTCTTTGAGGGATGCATGAAGAGAAACATATCATCTTCAGTAGGTAGTGGAATTGGTTTTCCCCCGCAGAGCGGTATTGCTAGGTTGAGACTCACTCCAGGAAACATTGATGAAAATGTTAGGCCTGCTATAGATTTTTACGGTATATATAGGCTGGATAAAAAAGATTTTGTTCCTTCTACTGGCTTTGGTTTAATTTTTGATATCCTTGAGATAGATGACAGAGTATTTCCAGCATTTGGTTCTTCTCTTAATCTTATATATCTTTACGATAAGGAGCAAAAGAAATGGAATGTAAATAGTGAGTTTCTTCTTGTTATTTATGCCGAGAGTGTTATATCTAAGAATTTATCTGTATTTTACGAGCTCCCGGTGAATGTTGTCAGGGCTAATATCTTCCCAAAGTTTGGTCTCATCGTTGGAGGTGTATTTTACATAAAAAGGGAAGGGAGGTAATAGGATGAGACTTTATTTTTTGTTTTTTTTGTTGTTTATCTTTTATGGATGTTATAAGGTTCCTCCACCTCCGCCACCTGGAGCTTATGTTCCTCCTGAGACAAGATATCCGATTGGGCCGGGGGACTTTGTTGAGATAAGGCTTTTTCCAGATGATATAAGTTTTTCTGGAGTTTATCAGGTAGATGATGAAGGGAGGGTAATACTTCCGCTTTTGGGGGAGGTCTATGTTGCTGGACTCACATCTGTGGTGCTACGTTTGAAGATGGAAGAACTCCTATCAAAATACATAAGGAACCCTAAAGTCGCCGTTTACATAAGAGATATGAAGAGTCAGAAGATATTCGTTTGGACAAATGAGAAAGTTGGAGTTATATTTCTTCAGAGGCCTATAAATGTCCTTGAAACTGCAATTATGGCTGGAGTTTCTCCACGCACTTCAAAGCTTTCAAGAATCTATATACTCAGATGGGATGAAAGTAAAAAACGGAGCGATATATATTCGGTAGATCTTGAAAAGATTATAAGAGAGGGAGATTTCTCGCAGAATGTGTATCTTCACCCTGGGGACATTGTTTTTATTCCATCAAAATATACTGAATCTTTCAGAGAAGTTCTTAGTTTTTATTCATCAATTGGTTGGGGTTTGCTTTATGGATTTTCCGGACTCCAGGTTCTTGGGATTGCTAGGTAATTTGTTTTTTTCCTGATTTAATTTTGGTTTATTACAAAATTCAATAAAAGGTGGAACTCTTTGGAACGGATGGTATAAGATTTTTGACAGTTCAAGATAAAAATAAGGAACTAGTTTATTCTCCTTTTTTCATATCTCGTATTGGATATGCGGCGGCAAGAGTTTTAAAAAAAGGTAAATATATTCTTGTATGGGACACTAGAAAATCATCTCATCATATAAGTTATACTTTTTCCGCGGTCTTATCTTCTTTTGGATTTGAAACTTTGCTCGGTGGAGTTCTCCCTACACCTTCTGTTTCTGCTCTGATAATTTCTTTAGGACTTTCTGGAGGTTTTTCTGTTTCCGCATCTCATAATCCACCCGAATTCAATGGGATAAAATTTTTTCTTGAAAATGGCCTGAAAGCAGATGAGGATACAGAGGCAAAGATAGAATCAGAGTTTTCGAAATTTTCTGAGGATAAAATTACTTGCCAGATCTCTCATATTCGCAATTTTGAAGATGTAGCTTACTCAGCTTATGTTAGCTTTATTAAGAATTTGTTTCCGAAAGGTTTTTTGAGGGGTTTAAAGATTGTTTTAGATTGTTCAAATGGTGCTACATATAAGGTTGCTCCGCATATTTTCTCTTCGTTTTTAGCAGATATTGAATTAGTTGGTTGCAATCCAGATGGAGAAAACATAAACGTTGGTGTTGGATCTGAAAATCCTAATGCAGCTTTGAGAAAGAGTGGGGATTTCAAGCTTATATTTGATGGAGATGGAGACAGGATTCTCATAGGAGATAGTAAGGGGAATCTTTATGATGGTGATCATATAATCTCTCTTCTTACAAGATTTATGAAAGATGAAGGAAAGCTAAAGGGAGCAGTTGTTGGGACTATTTTATCTAATAAGGCTTTGGAGGATTTTGTGAAAAATAAACTTGGTGCGAGATTTGAGAGAGTTAATGTCGGGGATAGAAATATAGCTTATAAGATGAGGGAGATTGGCTCTAATATAGGTGGGGAAGAATCTGGACATATTATTCTGTCTGATATAGTGCCTACAGGAGATGGGATAATAGTTGGGCTCCAAACATTGTTTTATATTTTGAAATCCGGTAAGGATTTGAGTGATTTAGTGATAAAGAAATATTACCAAGCTAAGGGCAAGATAGATGTTCCAAAGAAAGAGGATTTGGGTTCGGAGAAATTTTCTTTTTTGCATAAGATATTTTCAGATATTGAGAGAGCGGGGGGGAGAGCTGTTGTCAGGTATTCTGGGACCGAGCCCGTTTTAAGAGTTATGGTTGAGCACGCGGATGAAAGTTTTGCAGAAAGATACAAGGATATTATAATAGGTGAGCTTTCACCTATTTTTAGGAATCAGGCTTAATTCTGGTCGCAGGACTTTTTTAAATGCGTGGAAAATTTTGTAAGTTAGGTGTGCGAAGAAATAGGTATCTGTATTTTCAGATTTCCACACCGAATATTCTTGGATGTTTATAGTCATAGAAACCTTTTCCGACTTTCCTACCAAGGTGCCCTGCCGAGACAAGCTCTCTGAGCTTGGCAGGAGCAGAGAATCTTTGATCTTTTGTTCTTTCAAATACATTGTCAGCTATTGCAAGAACTATGTCAAGTCCCATAAAATCAGCAAGTTCAAAGGGGCCCATGGGTTGTCCTAATCCAAGTTTGCATGCCTTATCTATATCTTCTGGTTTTGCTATTCCCTTCTCATACATTTCTATAGCTTCAAGTATAAATGGTATGAGTAAAGCATTTCCTATAAACCCAGGGGTATCTCTCGCTATCACGGGTTCTTTGTCTAAGTTTTTTGCGAAATCAACTGCAAACTTTATAAATGCTTCGTCTGTTTTTAGGGATGGGATGACTTCTATGAGTTTCATTACAGGTGGGGGGTTAAAGAAGTGGAATCCTAAGAATCTTTCTGGATTTTTGAGAGCTCTGGCGATTTCAATAACCGGTATGGAAGATGTATTTGTGAATATTGGAGTGTTCTCATTCACTACTTCTTCTACTTTTGAAAGAACATCATGTTTTATCTTTATGTCTTCATTCACTGCTTCTATTACAAGTGAATCTGGTGAGATGTCAGATATATTTGTTGTTCCACGCATTCTTGAGATGTTGTCTTTTATTTTTTCTTCTGTTATTCTTCCTCTTTTGAGGCTTCCTTCATAGAATTTTTTAATGTGCTCAATACCTTTTTGAAGTGTTTTTTCATCTTTCTCTACTACTACGACATTGAAACCTTTGTTGAGTAGGACGATAGCTATTCCAAATCCCATTACTCCGCATCCTATAACAGCACAGTTTTTTATATCTTGCATGTTTTTTATTTTTTCTTTATTACGCTCAATCTTCGGTTTTTCAGGATTTATTAGGTTATTTGGATAAATTTTTTAGTGATGTAAAATAATTATTTTATTTTTGGCGAAAGTTATTTTATATGCAGGCGGATGAGTTTATTCTTTTCAAAGGTGAAGCTATAAAATTGATACAGGATGCGATATGTAAGATTGAAAGATTAGTTAATAAGTATGATGAGAAAGTTCTGTATGATGCCTATTCAGATATTCATACTGTAAAAGGTGAGGCTGGTTTTTTTAAACTGAATGATGTTGCGGAAGTCCTACATTTTGTTGAGGAAGAAATAAATAGATTAGCGAAAGAAGGGAAAGTTGTAGAGGAGCAAGTTGATGAGATAAAGAAGAAACTACTTTTCGTTGTTGCAAGGATAAAAAGTATAAGGAATGAAGATATAAGGAATGAGGAAGATTTTTTAGAGTATGTCAAGAATTTTTTTGATGAGTATGCAAGGTATTTGGGTAAGAATGCTAAGCTTGATTTTAAAATAGATGCATCTGTTGGGGAAAACTTGATTTACCTTATGCACATTGTGATAGGACTTTTGAGGAATGCATTGGAACATGCTATAGAGTTCCCGGAGCAGAGGAAACTTAAAAACAAAGATGAGGTGGGGAAGATATCTATAAGTATTTCTATGCTTCCGTCGCATAGGATAGAGTTTTATTATAGAGATGATGGTGTTGGTTTTCCTGAAGAGATAGTTTCAAAGGTCAATAGCGGAGATATAGAGTCTATAAAAGGTTTTTCATCAAGTGTTGGAAGGGTTTCTATACACTCGGGTAGGGGTATGGGGCTATATTCAATTTATAAAATTATAACAAGTAAGTTTTGTGATGGTAAGATATTTATCAGGAGCGAGAAAGATAGAGGTTCCGAGATAAATATTACTTTTTTATTGAAAGATAGGGAAGAGAAATGTTAGCTCTGCTAATATTATTTTAGTAAATATTGTGAAAGATATTGAAAATTGTTCTTTTAAGGTTGAATTATTATAATTTAATTTTGAGAGGGGACTGGAAGTTATGTCCTTAAATGTGCTAGCAATAGGAGCTCATCCAGATGATGTTGAATTTGGTTGCGGAGGAACATTAATAAAATTGTCAAGGCTTGGTGCCAAGATAACCATTTTCATCGCTACTTCTGGAGATGTTGGCGGTGAGGCCGAGGTTAGAATAAATGAATCAAAAAAGGCTGCAGAATTTCTCAAATCTAAAATTTTGTTTGGAGGTTTCAAAGATACCTATCTTTCTTATTCAAGAGAGCTTATTCAGAAAATAGAATCAGTTGTTAAAGAGGCGAATCCTCATATAATCTTTGTCAATTATTATGAGGATACTCACCAGGATCATTATGCTCTTTCAAAAGCCACGATAACTGCTACAAGATATTCAAGAAATCTTCTTTTTTATGAGGTTCCAAGCACATCTGCAAGCTTTAAACCAGATGTTTTTACAGATGTTTCAGATGTTCTTGAGGAAAAATTGAAACTCCTTCTTTGCCATGAATCTCAGGTTTATAAAGTAAATATTGGAAGTTTGGACATATTGCAGGTTGCTAAATCTACTGCGAACTTCAGAGGGATTCAAGCAAGGTGTGAGTACGCTGAGGGATTCTCTCCATATAGATTTCAGTTCCTTGAAATACTTGAGATAATGGGTAATGGAACTTTGAAAAGATTTTGAAACTTTTGGTTTTCATAAATAAGACGAATTTGCTCAGGAAACTTCCAATAAATATTAGGGAATTTCCAATAAATATTTTCGAGAATATAAATTAAAAAACAAGAATATTGAGAAATGTTCAGATAAATATTTATTAGGATGTTTCAGCTGAAGGTAAAGAGACTATCGGATACAGCAAAACTTCCAGTTTATGCAACAGATGGATCTGCTGGTATGGATCTTTTTTCAGATGAGGATATTGAGTTAAAGCCAATGGAGATAAAAGCCGTTGGGACAGGTATAGCTATTGAGATTCCATATGGTTATGAGGGACAAGTCAGGCCAAGATCTGGTTTAGCCTTGAAAGGTATAACAGTAGCTAATGCTCCTGGAACCATAGATTCTGATTACAGAGGAGAGGTTAAGGTTATACTTATTAATCTCTCTGGAAAAACTTTCAGAGTTGAAAAAGGTATGAGGATAGCTCAACTTGTTGTGAACCGTTGTGAAAGGGTTAAGATTGAGGAGGTTTCAGATCTTTCTGAAACAAGTAGAGGGAGTGGAGGATTTGGAAGCACTGGTATTAAATAATTGAGTCATAATTAAGCAAAAGTTTATTCCTATCCTTTCTTGCTCATATTACAAATTTTTTATAAAAATCAAGCAAGAAGAATTGATAAAATTATGAACACCCTTGATAAAATAGGTTATATTCTTATAGGAGTATTTGCTTTACAAATATTTACGGGTATTCAAAAATAGAATAAAGTGGAATATGTGAATTTCAGGAATAGAGTTTTAAATTACCAAAAAAAAAGAGAATTATGAACACCTCTCAAATAATTCAGAATGTGAATGCGAAGTTAAATGAAGGAACGTAGGGATGATAATTTGGTTCAAAAATGAGGAAAGACGTAAGCGGAAGAGTAAATCCAATATATAGGAAGATTTTGTTTTCTACCATTGGGATATTAAATCCTAAGGATGGTATAAAGGTAAGTCCTGCAATATTGTCTTTTTTTCTCAGGACTTTTTCTCCTTGTTGTTCTAGTTCATTTGCTATATCAAGGAATACAGGAGTTTTGATGAAGAATACCCCGAGTCTCAGGTTAGTTGAAAAACTTACAGAGGAACCTGATGGACTAGCAGCGATATTCATTTGTACATATGCGTGTCCTTCTGTAAGATTTGTCCTTTGACCTTCTCTCGACCAGTTCAGATCAGAAGCAAGGGCACCACCTATTCCCCCACCAACTCCCATGAATGCATTTTTTCCTTTGATTATCTTTATGATAAGAGACAGGTCGGAAGTTATAACATTGTATTCTTTTCTGAGGCCGGAGAAAATAATCCCACCTAATCCGAGTCCCACTGTATAATCTCTCCATCTTAATCCAGCTATTAGATATGGGCGTAAGTTGGATGCACCGATACCGAATTTAAACTCGTTTTTGTTTTCTTCCATTATCTTATCAGTTTCTATTAATGTTTCTATTGATGTTAAGGCTATTGTCTCGCTTGACGGAGGGATCACAGAGGCACTTCCAGCTCCTTCCATTCTCTTCGCACAGCCAACAAGAAGAAATAAGATGGGAATTAATCTTTTTCCTGATTCCCTCATTGTAAATAATATTTTATCATCTAATTTTAAAGATTTTTGAAAATTTATGGTATATTTTGTTCAGCAATTTTACAGAGCAATCTAAGCTTATGAAGAAATTTTTGTTTGCTTGATTGTTGATATTATGTATAGATTATTTCAAATATTATTTATCTTGACTATTGCATAATATGATTTTGTTTCACTGAAATGGGATAAAAGTGTTTTGGGAATATTTTTCCATTTTACGAGCGTGACCAGATGGAGGTAGTTTTGATTATATAAGATTTTTGCTCTGTCGCAAACATAGTTAAAAGCAGAAAAAATATGACAGAAATCTTCACAAAAATTAATCGACAAAAGATTAAAAACCTTACAAAATTTACCTCCCTTACCAAGATATGAATGTTATAAACTACAGCGAGAAGAAGTGCCATCCTTTCCTTTGATTCTTCTCTCCTCTCCATTAATCAGTGAATTTCCTTTTGACCTATCATCGTTTCACATATCCTCCTTTCGTTAAAAATCCCTA